>CAYTEK010000050.1:0-19171 GCA_964436715.1 uncultured Verrucomicrobiota bacterium
CGCTGACCTACACGGTCATGAGCAAGCGCAAGCTGCTCGAACTCGTCCAGCGCAAGCTCGTCAAGGGCTGGGACGACCCGCGCATGCCCACGCTGTGCGGCCTGCGCCGCCGCGGCGTGCCCCCCGCGGCCATCCGCGAGTTCTGCGAACGCGTCGGCATCACCAAGTACGATTCGCTCACCGACGTCGCCCTGCTGGAGCATTGCATCCGCGACGATCTCAACCGGACCTCCCGGCGCGCCATGGCCGTGCTGGATCCGCTCCGGGTCGTCGTCGAAAATCCGCAGGACCTGCCGGCCGCGGTCAAGGGCGCCAACAATCCCGAAGACCCCGCCGCCGGCGAACGCGAAATCCCGTTCGGCGCCGAATTGTTCATCGAGCGCGAGGATTTCGCCGAAACGCCGCCGCCGAAATATTTCCGCCTCAGCCCCGGCAAGGCCGTGCGCCTGCGCAACGCCGGTTTCCTCACCTGCATCGGCGTCGAAAAGGACGCCGCCGGCAAGGTGACCACCGTGCGCGGCCGTTTCGACCCCATGGAGGCCGCCGTCAAGGTCAAGGCCACCATCCACTGGGTGCCGGCCCAAGCGGCCAAAACCGTCGAAGTGCGTCTCTACGACCGCCTGTTCAACGTGCCCGAGCCTGACGGCGACAAGGACGTGGATTTCAAGACGCACCTGAATCCAAACTCCCTTCAGGTCGTTCAGGCCCTCGTGGAGCCGTGCTTGGCCGAAGCCCAGGCCGGCGACCGGTTCCAGTTCGAGCGCATCGGCTATTTCTACGCCGAGCCGGACAGCCGCCCCGGCGCCCCGGTGTTCAACCGCACCGTCACGCTGAAGGATTCCTGGAAGCCGGCGTGAACCTGGCAGGCGGACGGAACGCTTCCATGAAAAAAGGGATGGTTCAGTTCCCGTGACCGTGCACTTTCAGAAAATCGTCGTCCGCCACGCCTTTCCCGTCGTTTTCACCCGCCATTTGTTCGCGCCGCGCAACCGGGCGCTGCGCGACGCCCTGACCCGCGACGGCGGCAACCGGCCGCGGAACTGCTTGGTGCTGCTGGACAGAGGCGTTTGCGGCGCCTTTCCGCACCTGGAGGAGCAAATCCGCGAATACTTCGCCGCGCAGGGCGACGCCCTGCGCTTGGTGCGCGCGCCGTTGGCGCTGGCCGGCGGCGAAACCATCAAGCAATCCGCCGGCCCCGTCCGCCGCATGCTGGCCGCGCTGCGCGCGGGCAACATCTGCCGCCATTCCTATTGCATCGCGATCGGCGGCGGCGCCTTTCTCGACGCGGCCGGGCTCGCCGCCGCGCTGTTCCACCGCGGCGTGCGCCTCGTGCGCGTCCCCACCACGGCCCTCGCCCAATGCGACTCCGGCGTCGGCGTCAAGAACGCCATCAACTACGCCGGATCGAAAAACCTGCTGGGCACCTTTGCGCCGCCCTGGGCCGTCCTGAACGACGCCGATTTCCTGGCGGCGCTGTCGTTGCCGCTCCTGCGCGACGGCATCGCCGAAGCCGTCAAGGTCGCCGCCATCAAGGACGCCGCGTTCTTCCGCACCATCGAGCGCGCGGCGCCGCGAATCCGGCGCGGCGACCTCGCGGCCACCCAGCGCATCCTGAAGCGCTGCGCGCTGCTGCACCTCGAACACATCGCCACCTCGGGCGATCCCTACGAACTCGGCACCGCCCGCCCGCTCGACTACGGCCATTGGGCGGCGCACAAGCTGGAACTGCTTTCGCGGCACCGCCTTTCCCACGGCCACGCCGTGGCCATCGGCATCGCCTTGGACGCCTTGTACGCGGCGCGCACGGGACGCTTGCCGGAGAAACAGGCGCTTCGCCTGATCGCGACGCTGCGCGCCTGCGGCCTGCCGGTCTATGCCCCGGAACTGTCTCGAACCGACCGGCGCGGCCGACTCGCCGTGCTGGCCGGTCTCGAGGAATTCCGCGCGCATCTCGGCGGCGAACTCACCCTCACGCTGCCGGCGCCGCTCGGCGCCCGCACGGAAATCCATGCGGTCGAACCGGCCCTCATGGCCGCGTGCATCGCCGACTTGGCGCGCCGGAAGTGAAGGCGCCGTTTCCCATTCCGTATTGCCTCAACGTCCATCCGGCGGCGAACTGGTCGCAGGTGAAACGGGCGCTGGCGACCCACGCCCTCGCCGTCAAGCGCATCGTCGCGCCCGACCGGCCTTTTCCGCTGGGACTCCATCTCGGCTACCGGACGGCGCTGGAATTGGCCCAACCGCGCCGGCGCGCCGCCTTCCGGGAATGGCTGCGCGACCACGATTGCTTCATCGCCGGCGTCAACGCGTTTCCCTTCGGCGCCTTCCATGCCCCCGCCGTCAAGGCGAACATCTACCGGCCCGACTGGCGCAGCGCCGATCGGCTCGCCTACACCCTGCTCGTCGCGCGGCTGCTCGCCGACTTGCTTCCCGCGGGCGCCGCGGCCACGCTCACCACCGTGCCCGGCGGCTGGCTTCCCGACTGGTCCCGCGCCGCCGACGCAAGCCGCGCCTTGGAAAACCTGCGCCGCGCCGCGGCCGGCTGCCGGGCCATTTTCGAAACCACCGGACGCCGGATCGGCATCGCCGTCGAACCCGAGCCGGGCTGCGCCTGGAAACTGTTTGATCCGCAGGTCGAAGCCGCCGGCCCTGAAATCGGCTGGTGCGGCGACGCCTGCCACGCCGCCGTGGATTTCCAGTCCCTGGAAAATCTCGATTGGCGGCGCATCGTCCGCGTCCAGCTTTCCGCCGCCCTCGAATGCGACAATGCGCCGGACGCCCGCGCCGCCTTGGCGGCCTTCGTCGAACCCCGCTATCTCCACCAGACCCGCGCCTGCCTCGACGGCGAAATCGTGGGCGCCTGGCCCGACTTGGCGCCCGCGCTCCGGGCCTTGCCCCGTTTGCCGCGCCGCGCCGTCGTTCGCACCCACTACCACGTGCCGCTGACGTGGGCCGGCACCGGCCCCCTGCGTTCTACGCGCGACCAAATGACCCCGGCGTTTTTCCGGCGCGCGCGCCGCGTCCCGTGCGAAGTCGAAACCTACACGCTGGGCATCGTCCCCCGCGCCTTGCGCCCCCGCACGCTCGCCCGCGCCATCGCCGGCGAACTGGAATGGGCCGCCGCGCGCTACGGCTTTTCTTCGTCCACGAAGCGGAAGACCGTCTCGCCCGGCTTGGCGTAACCCAGATCTTCCCGGGCGATCTTCTCGATGAAGCGCGGATCTTCCTGCAGCTTCTCCTGCTTCAGCTTCAGCATCCGCAGCTGCTCCGCTTCCGTCTGGATGTCCTCGCGCAGCGCCGCTTCCTTCGCCCGCAGTTCCTTCTGGCGCTCGAGCAGCGGCAGGAACAGCCGCAGCACGATGCCCACCGTGAGCGCCACGATGGCGAGCAGGCTGAGCCGCTGGGTGAACTTCCAGACATTCATACATGGACATCCTAGCGCGTTCCGGCCGCCCGCGCAACGCTGCCGATGCGGTTCGGCGCCGCTTTTCGCGGTTTTCCGGGATCGCGCGCCTCGCGCCTTGCGTTCGGCGCTGCGATGCCGTAGTTTGGCGCGCGATGCCTTCCTCGCCGCACGAGTTCGATTTCTGGTACGCGGTCAACAACACCGAGGTGTTGGAATTGCCGCGCGGCCGGCTGGAGACCTTCGGCTCCACCTTGATCAACTATCATCTCGTCACCGAGTTGATGGACGCCGTCGGACAGGTCCGCGTGCGCGAAGGTCGCATCCAGTCCTTTCGGCCGGAAATCCTCACGCCCCAATCCTTTTCCGAATCCCCGCTGGAAGGCTTCCAAGCCGGCCAAGCCGAGGATTTCATCCGCTGGCTGCGCGAGCACGAATCCGACCTGATCCTGTTGAAGTACGGCTTCAAGATCCGGCAGGAAACGACCACCGAATCCATCGTCCACGACTCCATCGAGAACGTGCTGGACCGGGTGCGCGCCGACCTGCAGGCCAAGGCGGATCCCCTGTCCGCGTTGGTGCGCGGCGTGGACGAGCCGTGGGAGGTCTGCCTGCTCAAGCTGCTGGTGGAAGTCGTGCGCCGCTCCGCGCCCGGCAACGCGCGCGACCTGCGCGCCGATCCGGACGGTTCGCGGCACGAGATCGAACAGGCGTTTTGGCAGGCCGCCGGCGACCGGAGCCGGCTCGCGCCGCTGGCGCAGTTGCTGACGCGGCTCGGCAAATTCAAGGACTACGAGGACCGCTTCTACGCCCTCGTCCGGTCGTTCTCCCGCTGAAGCCGGCGCGCTTCAGCGCGACGCGATCCAGGGAATCGCCACGAAGGTTCCGAGGCTGGCACCGACGTTCGTCGTCACCACCACGAGCAGGATGCGCACCACGGGATTCCGCAGGAATCTCCGCATGCTTTCCATGGCCTCCGGCAAGGCTTCGAAATCCGCCACTGCCGGCGGCCGCAGCCACGCCTCCACGAGGCCCGCCACCCAGCCCGCGGCCAACGCCGGATGCAACGTCGTCAGCGGAGCCGCCAAAAACGCCGACAGGATGGTCAGCGGATGCGGCAACGCCGCGGCCGCGCCCAGCGCGGCCAGCGCGCCCGTCACGCCCACCCAGATGGCGATGGAATCCACGCCGCGTTCGGCGCCGCCTTGGAAAAATCCCCAGCCGATCAAGGCCAGCACGCCGGCCGGAATCAGCCACGGCCAGATCCGCGACCAGCGCGACGGCGGCGGCAGGCTTTCCAGTTCCGCCAGCGGCGCGTCGGCTTGGATGGACTTCAGCAGGCCCGGCACGTGGCCCGCGCCCACCACCGCGACGATGCGCCGGCCCGGCGCCGCGCGCAGCTTCTGCGCCAGATAGACGTCGCGTTCATCGATCAGGCGGCGCTTGATCTGGGGAAACGACCGGCCCATTTCCCCCATCAGCGCCTCGAGCTGGTCCTGCTTCTTCAACGCCTCGACGTCCGCGCCTACGATCTTCTCCGAACCGCACATCGCCACGAACAGCACGCCGAACCGCTTGCCCCGCTGCCAGACCCCCCGATGCCGCCACACGCGCTTGAGCGTCACGTCGATGCGCCGGTCGATCAGCTCCAGCCGCGCGCCCGTTTCCTCGGCGCAGGCCGCGGCGGCCAGCATTTCCGCGCCGGGTTCCGTTTCGAGCTGCTTGCCGAGGCGGCGATAGAACGACTGCAGCGCGAGCTGCGCCAGCAGGAAGGTCGCCTTGCCCTGCTTGATCACCTGGAAGAGGTTGGTCTGCCGCCAGGCGGCTTTTTTCACCATCCCCTGGTAGCGCGGTTCGCACAGTTCGATGGCGACGACGTCGGGCTGCACGGCGGCGATCGCGGCGCGCACGTCCTGCACGCTCTGCGCCGACACGTGGGCCGTGCCGACGACATAGACGGTTTTGCCCTCCAGCACCGCGGTCGCGACGCCGGAGGGCAAGGAGGAAGAAACGTCTTCCGGCATGGAAGACTACTTCGCGCCGCCCTTGCGGATGTAGATGTCCGTCCGGCGGTTCTTCTGCATGTTTGCTTCCGTGTCGTTCAGCGCGATCGGGCGGTCGAACCCATAGCCCACGGCCGTCACGTTCGCCGCGGGGAGGCCGCTGTTCTGCACGAGGTAGTCCTTGACGGCGTTGGCGCGGCGTTCGCTCAGGCGCTGGTTGTACTCGCGCGTGGACTTCTTGCGCTTGTCCGCATGGCCTTCCACGCGCACGGTCGCGTCCGGCGCGCGGCGCAGAACCTTCAACACGGGCTCCAGATCCTTGAAGTACTGGGGCCGGATGAAGGACTTGTCGTAGTCGAATTCGATGAGCAGCGTGAATTTCTGCAGATCGTCGGCGGGATCCAACGGATTGGTGCTGTCCTCGATGACTTCGTGGCCGTCGGCCACGCCGCCCTTGTCGGTATCGACGTCCAGCGGATTGGTCTTGTAGGTCAGCACTTCCGCGCCGTCCTTGAGGCCGTCGAAGTCGCTGTCGGGATTGAGCGGGTCGGTCTGGTACTGGTAGCGGCCGAAATGCTCGTCGCCGTCCGACAGGCCGTCGCCGTCCGTGTCGGGATTGTAGGGATCGGTGCCGACCACGGCCTCGTCCTTGTCGAACAAGCCGTCGCCGTCGCTGTCGATGTCGCCGCCTTCCGCCACCTGGAATTCGGGGGCGACCTGCTTGACGGCGCCGAAGCGATAGCTGACGCCCACTTCCGCCAAGGCGGTGAATTCCCACTGGTTGCCCTGCGCGCCGGCGACGAAATCGCTGCGGAGCGCCCACGAGTCGTTGAAGTGGTAGAACAGGCCGCCGCCCGCAAACAAACCGAGCTGCGTCTGGCCGTTCTCCATGTCGTCGCCGAAGAACGTCACGGCCGGGCCCGCGCGCAGGAAGGGATCGATGCGGCGGTTTTCCAGCGCCCGCAGATGCAGCAAGGCGTCCACGCCCAGGCGCAGCGCCGTCGTGTCGCCGTCCAGCGGTTCCACGTTGCTGTTCAAATCGTCTTCGTCCCGCGCGGACAGCGCCGGCATGAAATCCAAGCTGCCTTCGAAATCCCACCAGGAGTTGTAGCTGTAGCCCAATTTCGCGGCCAAGCCGAAGCCCGGTTCGGCTTCCACGTCGCCTTCCAAATGATAGTAGCTCAGGCCCAGCGTGCCGAACCACGGCGCGCGGTCGAACAAATCGTCGTCCGTCGCCCAAGCCGGAGCCGCCCAGCACGCCGCGGCCAACGCCGCCATCGAGATCCATTTCATCGCTTTCATGATCTGCAAAACTCCCTGTTCAAAGGTTGCGCGGCGACGATACCGAGCCGCCTTCCCCCGCGCAATCAAAAACGACGGAAAACGAGCGGCCTATTCGGCGCGCGCCAAGCGGAAATCCCGCACCAGCAGCGCGCCGCCGGAGCCGAGCTTCTTCCAGCGCAGCGGTTGGACGCCCGGCGGCAATTCCCATTCGAACGTGCGGCGCTCCAGCCGCCCCGCGGGGAACGCCAACGGCGGCAGATCGCCGAGGCGAACGGTCTGGTCCGCGCCCATGGCCGCCGCGACGATCTCGCCCCGCAGGCGCAGGGGTTCCCCGCGCAGGTTGTGCACGGTCATCGCGGCTTCGCGCTCCAACACGCGGTAGTCGGTGAAATCGCCCGGCTGCCACGGCTTGAAGAGCGTCCAGCCCGCGCCGAAGAACCAGACGACGTCCTGGCCGGCGGCCTGGGCGCGGGCGGCCACGTCGGCATGCGTGTCGTAGAAGATTTCCGTCTGCACGCGGTTGGTTTCGAGGTAGAATTCCTCCATCGGCGCGAACCCCGTGTCGCGCAACCAGGCGCCAGCCGCATTGGTCACCACGGCGCGGTGGGCAAACCATTTTTCCGGCCACGTCCACAGGCCCATGCGCTTTTCGTGGTTGCGCGCGAGCCGAATGAACGCCTGCGCTCCGTTGCGCGCGAACAGCGCGCTCGTCGTGCCGCGCCAATCGTTGCCCACGTAGCTGTCGTAGGGCTCGTCCGGCACGGTGAACGCCACCGTCGCGTTCGACGGCGCATAGAGCGCCATTTCGTTCCACGGCTCGTACCACCGGTCCACGATGGCCACGTCGCCCGGTTCGAGCTGGGCGTCCAACCACGCCCGGATCAGCCGGTAGGCCGTGGGTTTGCCGTCCACCTGCGTCACTTGCCAAGCCGGAAACGCCAGCGTCGCCGCAAGCAGCCCTGCGGCGGCGGCATCCAGCACCATGCGCCGTCGCGCGCCCGCCCATGCAAACAGGCGGTCGAGGGTCATGGCCGACCACGCGAGCACCGCCGGCGCATTTGCCGCAAAATAGGTCAATTTCGCTTTTTCGCCGCCGCCGACGGCCGCGATGTACAGGTAGGAACCCGCCAACCCGCCGAAGGCCAGCCAGCCCAAGGCCCCGTGCAGCCCATCGCGGTTCTCGGCTTTCTTCCTCGCCAACCACCAAACGGCGCCGGCCGCCGCCAACACCGCCGCCAAGATGGCGACGCCGGCGAAATTGGCGCCGCCCATGAAAAACGGCAGCACCCGCGGTCCGATCCAGCCGAAAGCCGATCCCACGTGCGCCTCCGGATTGGCCGCCGCGCGCTGCATTTCGTGAAGCGCCCGCAACACCCAGCGAATCAGGCCCGCGCCCAGCGCCAAGGCGACGCAGGCCAGCGCCGCGGCATGCCGGCGCCGCGCGGCGCCGCGCAATCCGGCCACCCCCGCCAGCAGCAACGCGAGCCAAGCGACGCCCGCCACGATCCACGCGGACATGTGGCTCAGGCAGGCCAGCAGCGTCCAGATCGTCCATTCGGCGAACTCCCGCACCCGCAGCCCGCCGCCCGCCCGCAGGCGCGCGGCGAAATCCGCGCCGCGCAGGGACATCCCCGCCGCAAACGTCATGACCAGCACGTAGTAATAGGCTTCCCGCGAGTGGTAGACGTGGAACGGCAAAACCGCCAGCCACCCCCCCAGCAGCAGGCCGGCGCCGATGCCCCGGCGCCGCATCATCCACGCCGCGCAGAACCCCACCGTCAGCCACCCCAGCAGCGCGAATGGCTGCCGGATCGTCGCTTCGCTCGCCGGTTGCTTCGTCAGGCGCGCCCAGGCGATCGGCAGCGAATCGGCCAAGGGGATCTGGTTGAACCACGGCGGCGTCTTCCACAGCTCCACCAGCGACTGGTCGCGCGCGACGTAGTTCAGGAAATTGATTTCGTCGCTGCGCACCGCCGCATGGGCCAGATCGCGGAAGCGCAAACCGCCCGCCACCGCCAGCACCAACGCCATCGCCCCGATCCATTTCCACCGCTTGTCCACGCCGCGCCTTTCGGTTTGAATGAGGCTTGAGTAAAAGTCATTCCCACGCCATATTCAAGCCATGAAAACACTTTGCATCACCGGCGCCAACGGCTTCATCGGCTCCCACGTGGCCATGCAAGCCGCGGCCAAGGGCTATGCGCTGCGCCTGCTCCTGCGCAGCGAACCCCAGCCCGCCGTCCGCGATCTCGGCGCGCGCATTTTTCGCGGCGACGTCCGCAACGACGCCGACCTGGCCCCCTTTCTCGAAGGCGCGGACGCCCTGCTGCACGTCGCCGGCGTCAACACCCCTTCTTCCAGCCAGCGCGAAAACATCTACACCAGCAACGTCGAAGGCACGAAACAGATCCTGCGCGCCGCCCAGAAGGCCGGCATCCAGCGCATCGTCCACACCGGCAGCACGGCCGCCCTCGGATGCGCGGGCCGCGGGCAGACGAACGACGAGGACACCGTCTTCAATCTCTGGAACGCCTCCACCGACTACGAGCGCTCCAAGTATCTCGGCGAGAAAGCCGCCCTCGAACTCTTCGCGCAAGAAGGCGTGCCCGTCATGATCGCCCAACCGGCCGCCGCCGTCGGTCCCGGAGACGTCAAGCCGACCTACACCGGCAAGCTCATCATCGACTACATCAACCGCGCTCTGCCCGGCTACTTCGACACGCGCCACAACTACGTCGATGTTCGTTCCGTCGCCGCCGGCCACCTGCTCGTGCTCGAAAAAGGCGCGCTTGGCCAGCGCTACCTGCTCTGCGGCGACGACAACCTGTTGCTCTCCGAGTATTTCGCCCTCATCCGCGAGCTGACCGGCGTGCCGCCGCCCAAGCTCAAGCTGCCGCTGCTCGCCGTCTTCCCGCTGGCCTACGCCTGCCAGGCGCTGTTCATGGTCACGGGCAAGGATCCGTTCATCCGCGTCTCCACCGCCAAGCGCGCCTGGTGCGATCTCTACTACTCGAACCAAAAGGCCAAGACCCAGCTGGGCTACGCTCCGCGGCCGCTCAAAGACGCCCTGCGCGACGAAATCGAATGGTTCCTGAAGAACGGCAAGCTCGACCCCGCCAAGGTCAAGCTCGTCGGTTGAGCCCATGGCCGTGAAGATCGCCATGATCGGTGCGGGCTGGGTCTGCGAGGCCCGGCATATCCCCGCCTTGCGCCGCCTGCCCCACGTCGAAATCGTCGGCATCGTCGATCCCGACGAAGCTCGGGCACGCGCCGTGGCCCGTAAATTCGGCATTCCGAATTTTTCCGCGGCGACGTCCGCCGCCGGAATCCCGTGGCTGGCCGCGGCCACCGCCGTCAGCATCAGCACGCCCCCGCGCTTCCACCGCGACTGGATGGCCGACTGCCTCGGGCTCGGCAAGGACGTCCTGATCGAAAAGCCCGTCGCGCTGTCCCGCGCCGAAGCCGCCGACCTCGACGCCCGCGTCCAAAAAAGCGGCGCCATGGTGGCCGTGATGCACAACAATCTTTTCACCCGCGCGGCCAGCCGCGCGCGGCGGCTCATCGCCGACGGCGCCCTCGGCCGCGTGACGGCCGTGCAGACGCGGTTGCTCAACAGTCCGCGGCGCCATCTGCCCAATTGGTACGAAGCGCTGCCGTTCGGACTGCTCTACGACGAACTCTCCCACTTCCTCTATCTCGGCGACAGCCTCGGGAAAAACCTGCGCGTCCGCAACGCGACCGTGTTTCCCTCCGCCCAAGGCCACGCCACCCCGGCCCTGGCCACCCTGGAACTGCAAGCCGACGGCTTCCCCCTCGCCTTCTCGCTCAATTTCGAATCGCCCGTGTGCGAATGGCACATGACCATCGTCGGCGAGAAGGGCCTCCTCGTCCACGACGTCTTCCGCGACATCCTGCTGCGCCTGCCCGACGACCGCGAACACCGCGCCGCGGACCATTTCCGCACGCTCGCGCTGGCCACGCTCGGCACGTGGAGCGGCTTCGTGGAATCCGGCTGGCGGCACGCGACGGGCCGGCTCGATTTCGGCGTGGGCGAAGTCATGCGGCGCTTCGTCGCCGCCTGCGAAACCCGCCAAGCCCCCGAACGCATCGCCTGGACCGATGCCCTGCGCGTCTTCGGCCTCCTGCAGGATGCGATCGACGCGCTCTCCGCCGCGGCCGCGAAAAAGTAGACGCGCCCCGCAACGCCGCCTACTTGTGGATGGCCACCCGGTAAAACCCGATTTGCGATCCGGCCAAAGCATTCGCGTAGGACAACTCGTTGCCATCGGACACCAGCCCTGACGCGATCAGCGCGAAACCCCGGGTCAAATCGTCGGTCCAATACAGATCATAGGCCACTCCCGGATCGCAGGCCCATTGAATCGTCATGGCGCCCG
The DNA here is from genome assembly GCA_964436715.1 of uncultured Verrucomicrobiota bacterium. GTDB lineage: Bacteria > Verrucomicrobiota > Kiritimatiellia > CAIQIC01 > Lenti-01 > Lenti-01. Next base: position 11,088 of record CAYTEK010000050.1, read on the forward strand.
CCGCGCCAGCGCCGCTGTCGATCAATTGGAATTCGATCTCTCCGCCCGAATTCCCGTCGCCGCTCCCGGAGTCCTCGTGCGGATCGGATCCTCCGGAAATCCCGACCGCCAGTTCCGCGATTTCTTTTTCGGACAGCACCCGGTCGTAGATCCTCACGTCGTCGATGTAGCCGCCGTCGGGGCCAGGATTGCCCGGATGCCCCCCCATCCGCAACACGCCGGACAGCAACGTGTTCACCGGTCCCCACAACTCGCTCATCCCGTCGCTCGGCAACCCGTCGAAATACAGATGGTGATCCCCGTTGCCTCCGTAGGTATACGCCACGTGGATCCACGTTCCCGGCTCCGGCAGCTTGCGCGCGGTCAGGAAACACGCGCCGCCGGGCGAATAATAGACGCAGTCGCGGTCCAGACGCCAATCGAAGCCCAGCCCGCTGAACTGGCGGCTGAAGTTATCCGTGCCATATCCCAGCATTCCCGTGCAGCCGCCCGGATAGTTCGTGTCGATCTTCAGCCACAACGCAATGCTGCGCGGCGCGTCCCCGCTCGGCAGCCCGGCGTCCGTCGCCGTGATGACCTGGCTGTTGTCGTCGAACCGATAGGCCCCGCCCCGCGCCCCGTCTTCCACCCACGTGGCCCCGTCCACCTTCGCCGTCCGCCCGTTCCCGCTGTCGTCCGTGACGAGGCCGCCTTCGTCCTTGTCGAACGTGTAGTGCACGATCGGCCCGGCCGACATACGCACCTCGTCGCACCCCATCGAGGGAGGGTTCCGCCACGGCTCTCCGTCCAGATCGGTCCCAAAGGCATAGTTTGCGTTTCCGGCGCCCACGCATGGCGAATCCGACGCGATGTGACGACCGGAAACCAGTTTGGGATCTTCGGCCAGGTTCCCTTCGCCCTCCTGCAGAGGATCCACGCAACTGTAGCGGCAAGTCACCCACTCCACGTTCGACGGGCGGTTGGAATGCGCGATGCTGTTGAACAGCGTGCAATGGAAAACGCCGCCCCCGCTCTCGGCGCCGTTGCCGGTGATCGTGCAGTTGTACAGCGCGCACTGGTCGGCGGCGCCTCCGTAATAGACGGCGGAGTTGCCGCTGATCTCGCAGTTGTAAAGCGTGGCGCAGCACACCGCGCCACCCGCTCGCGCGGCGGAGTTTCCGCTCATGACGCAGTTGTAGAACGTGCCGAAGATCGCCCCTCCGGCATTGTATGCCGAATTGCCGAAGAACACGCAGTTGGAGACGACCACGCGGTTGGCGGGGGGCACGCTCAACCCTCCGCCGTTCTGGTCGCCGTTGCCGTCCCCGTCCGTGCGCGTGTGTCCATCCGTCAGCGTAAAACCAATCAGCGTCCCGGCCGTCATGTAGACGCACCGCACGGCGTTCGCTCCTCTCGGGCCTTGCCCCTGGATCGTCGTCGCGCCGGGTCCGTTCAGGCTCCGCACCGTGATCGCGTTCGTGACCACCACCCGGTTGGGCAGCCGACATCCGGGAGTTGTCCGCGTTCCGTCCGCGTAGAGCCCGTCGTTCACCAGCACCGCATCCCCCGGCAGGACGGCCAGATCCACCGCGGCCTGGATCGTGCGCTTGGCGGTCGCCCAGTCCACGGCCGCGCCGGCATCGTCGGGACGCGCCGCATCCACGTAGAACGTCGCCGCCGCGGGCACGCTCTGCGGATCCTGGGGATCGGAACCCCGCGCGATCTCCAACTCGTCCGCATATCCGTCGCCATCGGCATCGGCGTCGGGCGCACCCCCGGCCAGTTCCGCGATCTCCGCCGCCGCCAAAGCCCGCCCATAGATCCGCACGTCGTCCAGCACCCCGCCCGCCGGCCCCGTCCCCGTCGGATCGGCGCCCACGATCACGGCCCCCGCAAGCTGCGTGTCGATGGGCCCCCGCAGTTCGCTCAGGCCATCGCCCGGCCGGCCATCCACGTAAAACCGATGCCGTCCTTGGCCTTCGTAGACGTAGGCCAAATGGTGCCAGTTCCCCGGCTTCTCCATCCGCCATTCGCTCAACGCGACGCCGCCGCACTGCGTGAAATAGAGGTTGGCCCGCCCAACCCGCCAATCCATGCCGATGCCCGACATGTGGTTCCAAGATCCGCGGCCATAGGTCAGCAGGGCCGTGACCGGATCCGGATTCAGCTGGTCCAGTTTGATCCACAGCGCCATCGTCCGGGGCGCATCGCCGCTGGGCAGCCCGGCATCGTCCGCCACGACGTACTGGCGATTGGAATCGAACCGGCAGCCGCCGCCGCGCGCCCCTTCCGCCACCCAGGTCGCCCCATGCGCCCAGCCGAACCGGCCGCTGCCGCTGGCGTCGGTCAGCACCGGCCCTTCGTCTCGATCGAAGGGATAGTGCAGCAACAAGCCTTCGGAAAGCCCGCCCGCCAGCGTCGAGGACGAGAGCATGAAAACCAACGCGCCGCAGATCCCCGAAATGCTTTTCTTCATGATCACGTCTCCCACGCCTCTGCGATAGACGGATGTGCCTATCGACTTGGCTGGAATGATGCGCCGGTCCGCCTGCAGCCGTCAAGAACAAAGGCCACTAACAGCAAATCATTTCGCGGAATTCGATTTCTTTTCAACCAGATTCGCGCCCTTGCCGAGATAGCGCAGCAGCATGACGAACCCGGTCCAGTAGCTCGACAGCAGCGCGGGGCGCCGCCACGATTGCCGCAGCAGGCGCGCGATCACGTGCGGCTGGAAGTAGAATTCCTTCAGCAGTCGGTTCACGCCGGCGTTCATTTCCGCCTGCGACAGGTCGGGGTATTCCATCACGGCCGTTTGCTCCCCCTGCATCGCGTAGTCGGCCCAGTTCTTCATCCGCAAGTAGCCTTTTTCCACCGCCAGGGCGTAGAGTTCCGTGCCCACCTGCGGCATCACGGCCGAGGCTTGGATCGTGTCGGTGTCCACTTCCTTCACGAATTTCCGGGTCCGCTCCATGCTGGCCCGCGTCTCGCCCGGCAGCCCGATCACCCAGCACGAATGCGTGGTCAGCTTCGCCTTGCGCGCCGTGGCCACGAATTCGCGCGTCTGTTCCACGCGAATGCCCTTGCGCACGTTGTCCAAGATCTGCTGGTCGCCGCTTTCGGGCCCGATCAGCAGCATGCGGCACCCGGCTTCCTTCATCAGCTTCATCAAATCCAGATCCGCCCAGTCCACGCGCGAATTGCACGACCAGATCATGCGGCGCTTCTGCTGTAAAATCAGCTCGCAGATCTGCCGCAGGCGTTGCCGGTCGGTCGTCAGCGTGTCGTCCTCGAAAAAGATTTCCTGGATCGGATAGCGCTCGAAATCCTCGACCATTTCCCGCACCACGCGTTCCGGCGAACAATAGCGGTAGCGCCGGCCGTGCATCACCTGCGGCCACTGGCAGAACGTGCAGCGGTTCGGACAACCGCGGCCGCTGATCTGGTCGAGGAAGGGATACAGGTACGTGTTGTTGCGGTATTTCTTCACGTCGAGGAAATGCCAAGGCGGCAACGGGATCTCATCGAGGTTCTCGATCGGCGCCCGGGCCCGGTTCTCGACGATTTCCCCCGCCGCCGTCCGAAAACTGACGCCGTCCACGGTTTCCAGCCCCGTCCCGCCCGCCAGCGCCGCCGCCAGATCGCGGATCGTGAAATCGTATTCGCCGCGCGCGATGGAATCCACGGCCCCGTTCGCCTCCGCCAGCGTTTCGCGCGGATAGACGCTCACGTGGGGCCCCACCAGCGTCACGTGCGTTTGCGGGCTCGCGGGCTTGCACAGCCGCGCGCACTCGACGTCGTTGTAGATCGAAGGCGTCGTCGCATCGAGCACCAGCAGGCCCGGTTTCCATTCGCCGCACCATTTGGCCACGTCCGCCAGCGAGGCTTCCTCGGCGATGGCGTCCTTCAGCACCGTCTCGAAGCCGGCTTCCAGCGCCACCCCGGCGGCATAGGCCAGCCAATCCGGATAGCGCATCGCCCGCGTCCGGTTCACGACCGGCCAGCGCTGGCTGCGACAGAAATTCGGCAGAAACGGCGGACTCACCAAGGCAACGCGCATGTTCGCTCCCAGCTCACGAGGTTTCGCGTCGGCGCGCGAAATACTCCCAAAAACCTACTCCAACTCCCCAGATAATCGAAAAATTCCGCAAAAAAACCAGCCCCAGCGCCTTCGCGGCGAACGCGCCCCCCCGCTTGCGCGCCACGGCCGCCAAAAAGCCGCCGTTCGCCGCCACGACGCCCAGCCACAGCGGCGGACAGACGATTCCAAGCCCCGTGAAAGCCACTTCGACGTACAGCTGCGTTCCGTGGTGCGTCTGCCCGCCGTGCGCCAACGTGCGATTGCCCATGATCATCGGCACCGCATCCTTCGCGAAACGAATCTGCTGCCGCAGATATCCGCGCACAGTGCTCGCGAAATCATGGTACACGCCATTGTCGGCGGCCCACCACAGTTTGTGGTCGCGCGACACTGCCCAGGAGAACTCCAGATCCTCGCTGCTCGCCGCCCGGTAGGCCTCCGGAAAGCCTCCCTTCGCGAGAAACAGTTCGCGCTCGCACCAGAGGTTGTTCGACACCAGCGTCGCGACATAGCCGCAGTGATGCCGCCGCCGCCAAACCAACTCCTCGTGCGCGAATTGCTGGATGAAAATCTCCTGCACCGGCCCCGCGTAGCCCCCGCCGCCGCACGGCACGCCTTTTTCCGCGCGCACGGCCAAGGCCTTCGCGATCCATTCCGGCGGCGCCACCACGTCGGCGTCCGTGAAAAACAGGACTTCGCCCGTCGCCGCCCGGGCCCCGACGTTGCGCGCCGCGCCGGCCCCCTTGCGGCCGCCCGTCGAAAGCAACCGAAGCGGCGGTTGCACGAGCTCCGGCGTGCCGTCCGTCGAGCCGTCGTCGACCACGATGATTTCCACCCGCGGATGCGTCTGCTTCCGGAGGCTGTCGAGACAGCGCGGCAGGCAATGCGCGCCGTTGTAGACCGGCACCACCACCGAAACCAGAATGGGTTCGGCGGCGTCCATCAGGAGACTTGGGCGCTCTTCGTGTCCGTCCGGACGAGATACAGCGGCCGCCGCTTGCCTTCCTCGAAAATGCGGCTCACGTACTGCCCCAGCAAGCCGATGCTCGCCAATTGCACGCCCCCCAGGAACACCATGACCGCAATGGTCGAAGCCCAGCCTTTTTGCATGCTGCCGGGATTCACCATCGCCTGCACCATCACGTACAGCACCCACAGCGCCGCCACGATGCAGATGCCCACCCCCAACACCGCGATCCAGCGCAGCGGCGACGCCGAAAACGACGTGATCGCGTCGAACGCCAGCCGCGCGCTCTTCCACACCGGATATTTCGTTTCGCCCGCGAATCGCGCCGCCCGGTCGTAGGCCACCGACGCCTGCCGGAATCCCACCCAGCAGGTCAACCCGCGCATGAATCGATGCAGCTCGCGCATTTCCCGCAGCGCATCCACCACGCAGCGGTCCACCAGCCGGAAGTCGCCCGCATCCATGGGGATGTTCCCCTTCGCCAAACGCCGGAACACGCGATAGAAGCCGGCCGCCAGGAATTTCTTCGACCAGGTTTCCCCGGCGCGGCTGCGGCGCACCGCGTAGACCACTTCATGGCCCTCGCGCCACTTGTCGATCAACGGTCCGATCGTTTCCGGCGGATCCTGCAGATCGGCGTCCATGACCACGACCGCATCGCCGTCCGACCGGTCCAGCCCGGCCGTGATCGCCAGCTGATGCCCGAAATTGCGCGACAGCCGCACCACCCGCACGTGGCGGTTCGTTTGGGCCTGCGTCACCGCCCACTCGGCCGAACCGTCCGTGCTGCCGTCGTCCACCAGCAGCAGTTCCCAATCCTCCGCTCGCCCGGCGAAAACCCCGGCCACCCGTTCCAGCAGAACCGGCAGGTTTTCCTTCTCGTTCAGAAACGGCACCACGATCGTGATCTTCTTCGGACTGCTCATGATGCGGCGCATCCTACCCGACCCGGCCCCCGCAATCAACCGCTAGAATGGGCCGGTCGCCGCGCCGTCCGGCCGCCGCCGCATGATTTCGCTTTTGCACAATTGTGCAAATGTGCATGCCGCGGGGAAGCTCCGCAGCCTTCTCGACACCCGGAAGGCCGTTCGATATCCTGCTGGCCATGAAAATGCGCTCGTTCCGATGGTTCGCCGTGGTCGCCCCGCTCGCGCTCGCCGGCTGCACGACCGCCCGCATGGCCGTCCCCGCCGACCTCGAAGCCCGCGCCGAATCCTTTCCCTGCGTCGGCCGCGGCGGATTTTCCCTCGCCGAGAAATTCTCCTTCGGCCCCTACGAAGTCGCCGACGTCCGCCGCGGTTGGACGCATCGCGTCGCCTGGGGCATCGTCCTGTACGAACGCTCCCGCGCCCGCCAGCAATATGAATTCAGCCTCTGCGCGCCCTCGGGCCGCCGCTGGCAGGGCCAAGCCGCCACCGGCGTGCGCCGGGAAGATCTCAAGGGCACCGTCGCCGGCGGCGAATTCACCTGGGGCCTTGCGCGCAACGTGAATTTCATCGCCCGCCTCGGCCGCGCCGACCAAACCAACGCCTGGACGCTCGCCCTCGCCGAAGAACGCGACGGCATCCTGCTTGCCGGCACGCTCACCGATGGCCACGCCACGTACCGCGTCGAAGGCACCCGCCAACTCGCCGGTTCGCCCATGCCTCTGATGGAAAACGCCGGCTTCCTGATCTACGACGGCCCGCGCCTCGTCGCCGCCATCGATCTCGTCAACGCCGGCGCCGTCCACTTCGACCGCAACCTCGCCGCCATCGTCCGCGAACCCCTCGCCGCCGCGGCCGCCGCTCTCCTGCTCTATCGCGACATCTCGCAGAACTGAACCCGCGCGCTCCGCTGCTCCCATGCGGTTAGGCGCCGCTTGATGCCGCACCGGACAAAATGTCGCACCGGCGCCGTGCGTTTTGTCGCAAGGAGGCTTTTTGCCCCTTGCGCAGGCCGACTCGGTTTGTCGCGAATTCCCCGTTTTCCTTCGCGTTTGGTGCCGTTTTTCGGTTTTTCGCGGACTTGGCACGGCGTCTGCTCCATGTGAAGTAGCCATGACAGACAACACCAACAACCCGACACCGGCGCCTTCGAGCGAGCGCAAGCTGCTCCGGTGGATTTTGGTCTTGCAGGTCGTCATTCTGGCCTGGCTGGCCAAAAACCATCTTGACGGGGCATTCAACCGCAGATTCCACAACCCACCTGCGGTCGCAACCCAACCGGACACTCCCCCCTCCTTGGAGCCATCCGCCCAACCGAATGCCCCGTCATCTTTTTCGCTCCTGCCGCGGCTCGCGGTCTTCCGCCGCCCCGCGCCGGCCCCGACCTATCGCCATCCCGTCGATCGCATGCGCGCCGAAATGGAACGCATGATGGCCCAGGCCAACCACGCGTTCGCCGATTTCGACTCCGTCTTCGGCCCCGTCGATGCCTCCTGGGCCGCCTTGCCGGCTTCGCCGGCCATGAACCTGCGCGAATTGGACGATTCCTACGAGCTGTCCCTCGCGCTGCCCAACGCCAAACCCGATGCGCTCGATGTTCGCCTCGACGGGCGCTTGCTCAGCGTCTCCTCCCGCCAAGACACCCGGACGCCCCGTTCGTCCTCCTCGCAGAGCTTCAGCTCGCGCGTGCTGCTGCCGGGCCCCGTCGATGCGGACGCTTCCTTCCTGGTCACCAACGTCGACGACCGCGTCTGCATCCGCATTCCCAAACCGGCGGCCAACGCCACCGCATCCACCCAACCCTGATTCGTCCAGCCCCGCAGGAGCCCCCCCATGAGCGCCACCGGAATCACCGCCAGCAACGAAAAGGTCAAGGAAGAGAGCGCCTTCGTCGCCGCCTTGCGCGCCGAAATGGAAAAAGTCATCGTCGGCCAGCGCTACCTGCTCGACCGCCTGATGATCGGCCTGCTGGCCAACGGCCACCTGCTGCTCGAAGGCGTGCCCGGCCTCGCCAAGACTCTCGCCGTCAAGACGCTCGCCTCGGCCATCCACACCTATTTCCACCGCATCCAGTTCACGCCCGACCTCCTGCCCGCCGACCTCGTCGGCACGCAGGTCTACAATCCCAAGACCG
>CAYTEK010000051.1:0-18552 GCA_964436715.1 uncultured Verrucomicrobiota bacterium
CGGCCTGGCTCAGGCCTAGTCCGGCTTGGTTTCCAGCTCTTGGATGCGGCCTTGGATCAAATCCATGTCCGCTTGGAGCTGCTGGGCCTGCTGCTTGAGCACGGCGAGTTCCTGGTCGCCCGTGGGGGCGGCGGCGGGGGCCGCCGGTCCGATCCAGCCGCGGCCCTGGCCGCGCCCGAAGCCGCCGCCCATTCCGCGGCCCCGGCCTCCGCCGAAACCCGCGAATCCCGCGCAAGCGCCGCGCGCGCGGCCGGTCATCGGTCCGGCACCCATGGGTCCTGTTCGATCTCCTCTTGGCATGTTTCTTCTCCTTTTTAATGGTCGCAGACGTTTTCGCCGGCGACGAGCGTGCCGGCCAGGAAAGACGCGACGAGGGTTTCGGGGGCAGCCGTCGGGCAGCCGACGACGACCTGGATGCCGTTCTGCTGGAAAAGCTGCTGGGCGCGCGCGCCCATGCCGCCGGCGAGAATGACGGTGGCACCCTGTTCGTGCAGCCATTTCGGCAGCACGCCGGGTTCGTGCGGCGGGGGTTCGACCAGTTTTTGGGCGGCGATCTGCTTGTTCTTTTCGTCCACGTCGACCAGCGCGAAGTGCGCGCAGTGGCCGAAGTGCATGCACAGTTGACCGTCGACGATCGGAATGGCGATTTTCATTTTCGGATCTCCTTTTGTGTTTTCTACAGGGCTTGGATGGCCGCGACGATGCGGTCAAAGGTTTCCACGGATTCGGCGGGGGCCTGGTTGCAGATGAAGGGCACGCCGTCGTCGCTGGCCAGGCCGATGCGCGGATCGAGCGGCACACGGCCGAAGAACGGCACGCCCATTTCGGCGGCCATGGTCTCGCCGCCGCCGGTCTTGAAGACGTGGGTGGTTTCGCCGCACTTGGGGCAGACGAACCCGCTCATGTTTTCCACGACGCCCAGCACGGGGATGTCCGTCTTCTGGCAGAAGCGGATCGAGCGGCGCACGTCGGCCGTGGAGATCCGCTGGGGCGTGGTGACGATGACCGCGCCGTCCACCGGCGCCGCCAGCTGGCAGACGGAGAGCGGCTCGTCGCCGGTGCCGGGCGGCAGGTCCACGACCAGGCAATCCAGATCGCCCCAGGCGACGTCTTCCAGGAACTGGCGGATCACCGTCATTTTCATCGGCCCGCGCCAGACGACCGGATCGTCGGCGTTGGGCAGCAGGAAGCCGATGGACATCACCTTGAGCCCCGAATATTCGAGCGGCAACAGCGCCTCGCCGTCGCCGACCACGCGGGCGTGGTCCAGATGCAGCATCTGGGGGATGCTGGGGCCGTGGATGTCGACGTCGAGCAGGCCGACGCGCTGGCCGCTCAGCATCAGGTGCACGGCCAGGTGGGGGGCGACCGTGCGTTTGCCGACGCCGCCCTTGCCGGACATTACCATGATCTTGCGGCGGATCTGGCCCATGCGGCGCTGGAGCTTTTGGTCTTCCGGGACGATTTCCGCGCGCGGCGGGGCTTCGGGAATGCCGCTGCAGGACGTGCGGGAACCGCACGAGGAGCAGGAGCTTTTATCGCAGTCGGGTTTGGGATGTTGTTCCATGGGTTTTCCTATTGGTTTAGAAATCGAAGACGGCGCCGGCGCCGCCGGGACGGCAGGTTTCGGGGAAGGCGGTCCACAGCGCGGCGGCGGCCCGGGGACCCGTGCAGTGCATCGGCACAAGCAGGCGGGGACGGAATTCGCGCAACCGCTCGATCACCCAGCCCAAGCGGGGTTCGTTCGCGTGGCCCAGATGCAGGCCGCCGAGCACGGCGCGGAGGGGGCGGCCGTTCGTCAACGTCCGCACATGTTCCAAGATATGGATGACGCCGGCGTGGGCGCAGCCCAGCAGCACGACGACGCCTTCCGGGGTGTCGAAATACAGCGATTGGTCGTCCAGCAGCGGATCGACGGCGCGGCCGTCGGGGTCGAGGTGGAAAATTTCGGCGAGGGCTTCTTCCGGATGGGGCCGGGGGATTTCGCCGGTGCGGAAGAGGCCGGGGAGGATTTCGCCCGGCGCGCGGGATTCGACGAGGCGGACGTTCGGTCCGGCCAGCGCCGCGCGCGCGGCGGGCGGCATCCCGATGAAACGCGTTCCGTTGTACTTGGGTTGCAGGGCGTCGGGATGCAGATGGACCGCAACGGGGCCGCGCGCGGCGGCCAGCGCGATCGGCAGACCGCCGGTATGGTCGTAGTGCCCATGGCTCAGGGCGATGGCTTCCACGGCGCCGAGATCGACGCCCAGCGCCTTGGCGTTGTCGGCCAGCACCAGCCCTTGGCCCGCGTCGAAGAGCGCGCGGTGGCCGCCGATTTCGATGAAATAGCTCAGCCCGTGTTCGCCGCGCGCGGCGCGGGCGCTTGCGCAGTTGTCGGACAGGACGACGATGCGGACGGAGTTCATGGCGTCTCCTTCGTAAAATTCATCCAGCTGTTCCAGACGGCGCGGATTTCGTCGGCGAGGGAATCCGGGCCGGCCTCGACGACGGTCAAGCCTCGCCGCTGGGCGGCGGTGGCGGCCCGGTCGTAGCGCACGCGCCCGACGGGGGTGGCGCCAGCGGTGCGGGCGGCGGCTTCGATGCCGTCGGCTTGCTCGGGATTCAGGTCCCATTTGTTGATGCAGACCGCCGCGGGAATCTTGAAGTGGTTTGCCAGTTCCAGCACGCGGGCCAGATCGTGCGCGCCGGAGACGGTGGGTTCCGTCACGATCAGGACGCCGGTGGCATTCGTGAGCGCCGCGATGACGGGGCAGCCGGTGCCGGGCGGGCCGTCGACGATCACGAGGTCGCGCCGTTCTTGCTTGGCTGTTGCGCGCGCCTGTTCGCGCACGAGGCTGACCAGCTTGCCGGAATTTTCCGCGCCGGGATGCAGGCGGGCATGGACCAGCGGGCCGAAGCGGGTGACGGAGACGAACCAATCGCCGCAAACCTGTTCGGGAAAATCGATGGCGCGGACGGGGCAATTCCAAATGCAGACGCCGCACCCTTCGCAGGCGCCGGGATCCACCGCGAACGTGCGCGCGCCGTCGCCGGGTCGGGACGCGGGAACGACGGCCTCGAACCGGCACAGGGCTGCGCAGCGGCCGCAGCCGACGCAGTCGGCGGCGCGGATGGCCGCGGCGTGGCCGCTGCGGAACTCCTCGCGGCGCCGGACCTCGGGGGCCAGGAGCAGATGCAGGTCGGCGGCGTCTACGTCGGCGTCGGCCAGCACGGCGTTGGGGACCAGCGCGGCGAACGCCGCGGTCAGGCTGGTCTTGCCGGTGCCGCCTTTGCCGCTGATGACGACCAGTTCCTTCACAAGCGTTCCTCGATGCGGGTCCAGAGGGTTTCGAAACGGTCGCGCCAGTCCGGCAGGCGGTCGAACAGCAGCTCGCCGCGCGCGTAGGTTTCGGCCACGCGCCGGTCGTCGGGCAGTTCGGCGAGGACGGGGAGGTTTTCGGCTTGGCAATAGTCCTGCACGCGGCGGTCGGCGTCGGCGCGATTGACCACGACGCCCAGCGGCCGCCCCATGGGGCGGAGCGTCGCAACGGCCAACGCCAGGTCATGCAGGCCGAACGGCGTGGGCTCGGTCACCAGCACGACGAAATCCGCGCCGCGCACGGTGGCCACGACGGGACAGGCCGTGCCGGGCGGCGAATCGTAGAGGGCGACGGCATCCGGCTCGCGCCGCGCCTTGACCGCCCGGATCAGCGGCGGTGCCAGCGGTTCGCCGACGTTCAGGCGGCCCTGCGCGAAGGCGATGGAGCCCACCCGGCCGGTTTCCACGACGCCGATGGCCCGCGGCGATTCGCGGATGGCGCCGACGGGACAAACGAGCGTACAGGCCCCGCAGCCGTGGCAGAGTTCCGGGAAGACCAGCGGCTTTTTCAGCATCGCGATCGCGTTGAATTCGCAGACCTCGGCGCACTTGCCGCAGGCGATGCAGCGGGCGGGGTCGACGACCGGCACCGGAATGCCGACGGATGCGGAGTTTTCGATTTTCGGCTTGAGAAACAGATGTCCGTTGGGCTCCTCGACGTCGCAATCCAGGTACTGGACGGCTCGCTTCCGGAAAAGCAGCGTGGCGGCGAGATGGACGGCCACGGTGGTTTTGCCGGTGCCGCCCTTGCCGCTGGCGATCGCGATGGCGGGGGAACGGGCCACGGCGCTCCTCAGACCCAGTGGCTTTCGCCGTTGGGCTGGTCGAGCACGGGCAGTTCGTTGTCCTTGAACCGGCGCAGGGCTTCGGTGCCGGGGCAGACGGCTTCGATCAGGGCGATCCGGATGCCGGCCGCCTGGAGGGCCTTGTAGGCCTTGGGGCCGACGCTGCCGGTCACGACGGCTTCGGCGCCGAGCCGCGCGACGGTTTCGGCGGATTGGATGCCGGCGCCCTGCGCGGCGTGCAGGTTCTGGACGTTGTCGTGGGCGACGGCCCGGCCGGTTTTGGTGTCGGCCAGGATGAAGACCTTGGCGCGGCCGAAATGCATGTCGATGGGATCGGCCAAGGTTGGGCCGGAGGAGGTGATGACGACTTTCATTTGCTTTCTCCTTTGGGCGGATATTCGATGAAACGGCCGTGTCCTCGACCGTGGCCACGGCACCCGCAGCCGCGGCGATGGCAGGCACCGGGCGCGAGCGCGGCCGGCGGGGGCAGCGCGCCGGGTTCGGTCTGGATCTGGAGCGCCTTGCCGTGGACGAGGGCGTCGGCCACCTTGCGGCGGGCCGATTCGACGATGCGCGCGAACGTCGCGCGCGAGATCTTCATCTGGTCGGCGGCGGCTTCCTGGTATTGGCCGTTGAGGTCGGCGAGGCGCAGGGCTTCGACCTCGTCGAGGCTCAGCACGACGATTTCCAGTTCGCCGGCGGGAATGCCGGCGGGCTTGAAGAGGGCGACCTGCGGCTGCCAGCCGACGAAGCGTTTGCAGAAGGGGCGCGGCATGTCATTTCTCCTTGGCGGGGTGGTTCGTCAGTCCAGGCATTCGAGGATTTTCTTTTCGTCGGCGCCGACGCCGCCGCCCATGACGCGGGCGACGTTGCCGCCCATGAGCTTGCCCATGAGGCCGGTGTTCAGGCCGGTGACGAAAACCCGGCCGTCTTGTTCATAGACGCCGAAGGCGCAGGGCATGAGGGTGGACACTTCCGGATTGGTCTCCAGAACGTCTCGGGCGTAGTCGGCCTTGCACAGTTCGACGATGCGCACGGGACCCGCCAGCGCGAGGCCTTCTTTCGCGATGGCCGCGTTCATGTCGCGGATGGCGGGGCAGCGCCAGCCGTTGGCTTCGATGGACGCCTTGAGCCGCTGGCAGGTTTCATCGACGCCATAGGGGCTGGCATGGGTGGTCAGCATCAGGGGCTTCATCAGCAGTCCGACCGCCAGCAACGCGGCCAGCATGCCGAAAAGGGTGCCCCAAGCGAAGGAGCGAACGGGATGGCCTCCGGGAGCGGAGGCCGCGGACGTTTCGGGTTTCATTATGGTTCTCCAGGGTGGGTGCGGCCGGATGGCCCGGCTGCGATTGATGTGAACATATGCCCATAACCTGGAAATGGCAAATTCTTTTTCGGGGCGGGCGGCGGGCCTAGGCCGGCGGGGCCATGGACGCGGGCATGCGCACGGCGACGACGCGGCCGCGGGCGCAGAGCTGGCCGCCGGCCGACACCGTTTCGGCGACGACGATCTTCCGGCCCTTGATTTCCTCGATTCGGCCGCGGATTTCCAGCGGCCCGCCGAGCGGCGTGGGGCGCAGGTAGTCGACGTGGAGGGACGCGGTGACGAAGCGCACGGGCGGTTCCGAGCCGAGTTCCCGGCCTTCCGCGCGGCAGGCGGCCGCGGCGGCGGAGGCGGTGCCGTGGCAATCGACGAGGGATGCGATCAAGCCGCCGTAGACGAAACCGGGCAGCGCCACGTGATAGGGCCGGGGCGTGAAGACGGCCACGGTTTCGGCGCCGTCCCAGTAGCTTTTCAGCTGCAGGCCGTGTTCGTTGAGTCGGCCGCAGCCGTAGCAATGGCTGAGGTCGTCGGGATAGGCGTCTTGGAAGGCGGGGGCGTTCATGGCATCTCCTGGGTGGGTTTCAAAACAGGCGACCGGCGGCGGCGGGGCCGAGCCAGCGCTCGACGTAGGCCTGGGCGTCGAACTTGCGGCGCAGGCCGTTGGCGTTCATGTAGCGAATCGTGCCGAAGACGGGGCGTTCGGTCCAGGGGCGGTCGTGGCGGCCGAAGCACCAGGCCACGCCGACGCAGCCGTTGGGGTCGCGGCCGTCCAGTTCGTACTTGTCGTTGAGAAAGAGGGCCGTTTCGAAGGCTTCCTCGGGCGTACGGGACCATTCGAGGATTTTCTTGCCCCAGTACATGCGCATGTAGTTGTGCATGCGGCCGGTGCGGACCATTTCGGCCTGCGCGGCGTTCCAGCACGGATCGTGCGTGGCGCCGGCCTCCCACTGCGCGCGGGAATAGATGAAATCGCGCTTGTCCTTCCGGTGTTGGTCGAGGGTCTTCAGCGCCCAGGCGGGCAGGGTGTCGTAGCGGTCGTAGCCGGGATTGAACCGGCAGGCGTTCAGGCTCAGCTCGCGGCGGACGATCAGTTGCTCGAGGAAGGCGTCGGTCGCGACGCGCGGCGCGTCGGCCGCTTGGACGCGCAGGGCGATTTCGACGGGGGAGATCTGGCCGAAGTGCAGATAGGGGCTCAGGCCGGAACAGCCGTCGGCGACCGGATCGCTGGCGGCCTCGGCGTACTCAGCGAGGCGGTGCGCCACGAAGCGGTCGAGCAGGCGGTGTGCAGCGGCCGCGCCGCCGACGGCCGCGGCGGCCGGCACGGAGTCGTCCGTGCCCAGCCCGCGCCAAAGCGCATCGGGATCGGAAAGATCCAGCGAGTTTTTCGCGGGCCTCGCAAATGGGACGGCGACCTTCGTCGGCTTGAAGGGCTTGAGATAGTCGCCGAGCAGGCGGTGGATTTTCGGCCGGATCGTGCGCGCCGCGAATTCGGCGTGGTCGGAAACGGTCTCCACGGGCACGACGGCGTCGCCTTCGACGAAGACGACGGGGCACGCCACGCTTTGGGCGACGGCCGCGCGCCAGTCGCGCTGCACGCGGAGGTAGCCGACGTCGCCGACGACCCAAGCCGCGCCTTGTGCAAGCGCAGGGATGATTTCTTCGGGCGGCCCCTGCCGGATGCAGAAGCCGATGCCGCGCGCGGCGAGGCGTTTTTCGGTTTCGCGCAGGCCTTCGAGCATGAACCGGTAGTGCCGGCCGTTCGCACCGGGGAACGCCGTCAGCGCGAAGCCGACGAGCGTCGGTAGGCCCAGGGCGTTGGCCTGTTCGACGGCATATTCCAGCGCGGGATTGAACTCCGCGCGCTGCGACTGCTGCATCCAATAGAGAACGTATTTTCCCCGCGCCGGCGGGCGGTCGTCCAAGCGGTGGATGCAGGCGGCAGGGATCATGGTTCATCTCTATCCCATTGTCCGGCCCGGCGCAAACCGGAATCCGTCCCGATTCGGGGGGCGGAAACAAAATGCGTTTTGGACGGTCTGGGGCGTTGACGCCGGGGCGGGGCGCTTCCTACACTTTCACCGTCGGCAGACAAAATTTGAGAATCCAAACGGCAAGGAGAAAACCATGAGCACGACGGTAGGCGATTTGTTGCGGATCAAGGGCGCCAAGGTGGAAACCATCACGGCCGCAGAAACGGTGTTGGAGGCGATTCGGCGGATGAGCGCGAAGCACATCGGCTGCCTGGCGGTGGTCACCCAGGCGGGCAAGCTGTCGGGCATCGTGTCCGAACGCGACTGCCTGTGGAAGGTGATCGCGGAAGGCAAGTCGCCCAAGACCAACCTGGTGAAGGACGCGATGACGCCGGTGAAGCAGATGAAGACGGTGGCGCCGGGCCAGACGGTGGAAGAGTGCATGGCGCTGATGACGGGGCGGCGGCACCGGCACCTGCCCGTGCTGGCGGACGGCAAGCTGGTGGGCCTGATTTCCATCGGCGACGTGGTCAAGTTCATGCTCGACGCCCAGCAATCGACGATCGACAGCCTCGAGAAATACATCACGGGCACGTTTTAGGAGCGGGCCGGCCGGAGACGTCCATGCCTGCCATCGCCCAGACGGTCAAGACAGTCGTCGCCAAGTACGGCGGCGACGCGACGCGGCTGATGGACGTGCTGATCGACGTGCAGGACGAACTGGGATGCCTGTCCCACGTCACGGCGGCGCGGATCGCGGACGTGCTGGGCATTCCGCAGGTGGACGTGGAGCAGACGACGTCCTTCTACCACTTCTTCGCGCGCGAACCGCGCGGGAAATTCGCGGTCTATCTCAACGACAGCGTGGTGGCCGAGTTCTGCGGCCGCGCGGAAGTGGCGGCGGCGTTCGAGGCGGCGGCGGGCTGCAAGTTCGGAGAGGTCTCGGCCGACGGCGTGGTCGGGCTGTTTCACACGGCGTGCATCGGGATGAGCGACCAGGAGCCGGCGGCGCTGGTCAACGGCCAGGTGTTTCCGAAGCTGACGCCGGAGAAGGCGCGCGAACTGGTGGCGGGCATGCGCGCCGGGAAGACGGTCGAGGAGCTCAAGGGCACGGACTACGGCGACGGCCAGAATTCGCACCCGGAAATCCGGGCGCTGGTGCACAACCACGTCCGCCGGCGCGGAGTCATGGTGTTCGACCACTACCGGCCCGGCGAGGCGCTGGCGAAGGTGGTGAAAATGAGTTCCGGCGAGGTGATCGCGGCGGTCAAGGCCGCGAGCGTGCGCGGCCGGGGCGGGGCGGGTTTTCCGACGGGCATGAAATGGGATTTCGCGCGGCGGGCGGCCGGCGACGTGAAGTACGTCGTCTGCAACGCGGACGAGGGCGAGCCGGGCCCCTTCAAGGACCGCGTCATCCTGACGGCACGGCCGCAGATGGTGATCGAGGGCATGGCGATCGCGGCCTACGCGGTCGGTGCGCGGCGCGGCGTGCTCTACGTGCGCAACGAATACCGCTATCTGCGCGGCTATCTGGAGCACGTGCTGGCCGACCTGCGCGCGCAGGGGCTGCTGGGCACCGCGATCGGCGGGCAGGCGGGCTTCGATTTCGACGTCAGCCTGCAGTTCGGCGCGGGCGCCTACGTGTGCGGCGAGGAGTCGGCGCTGATCGAATCGGCCGAGGGCAAGCGTGGCGAGCCGCGCGACCGGCCGCCGTTCCCGGTGGAAAAGGGCTATTTGCAGAAGCCGACGGTGGTCAACAACGTCGAGACGCTGTGCTCGGCGGTGCAGGTGCTGCTGAAGGGGCCGGAGTGGTACAACCGGCTCGGAACGGAGAAATCGAAGGGCACCAAGGTGCTGTGCGTGTCGGGCGACTGCGACCGGCCGGGCATCTACGAGGTGGAGTGGGGCTTTTCGGTCAACGACATCCTGAAGGAAGCCGGCGCGCGCGACGTGCAGGCGGTGCAGGTCGGCGGGCCGTCGGGCGCGTGCATCGGCCCGGACGAATTCAACCGCGTGCTGGCCTACGAGGATCTGGCGACGGGCGGCTCGTTCATCGTCGTCGGGAAGCACCGCGACCTGCTGAAGGACGTGGTGCTGAACTTCGCGCGGTTTTTCCGCGAGGAATCGTGCGGTTCGTGCGTGCCGTGCCGGGCGCTGACGGGCATGGCCCAGGTGGTGCTCGAACGGATCGTGGCGGGCAAGGGCACGGCGGAAGACGTGGAGCGCCTGCAGGCCTGGCAGAAGATCATGCGCAACAACCGCTGCGGGCTGGGGCAGACCGCGCTGAATCCGTTCGTCACCACGATCCAGAATTTCCGGCCGCAGTACGACGCGCGGCTGGCGCCGGGCGATCCGCGCTTCGTGCCGTCGTTCGACCTGGCGGCGGCGGTCCAAGACTACGACGCGGCCGTCGGGAAAGGGTAGGGAGGCGCGCGATGGCCAGCTTCGTCCGGTTCACGCTCGACGGCAAGACCTGCCTGGCGGAGGAAGGCGCGCAGCTGGTCGCGGCGGCGCGCGAGGCGGGAGTCTACATCCCGACGCTGTGCAACTATCCGGGCATTCCGCCCAAGGGGGCGTGCCGGATCTGCACGGTGCTGGTCAACGGCATTCCGCAGACGGCCTGCACGACGAAGGTGGCCGAGGACATGAACGTGGCGACGAGCACGCCGGAGCTGGAAGCGTTCCGCAAGTCGGTCGTCGAAATCCTGTTCGCGGAAGGCAACCACCTGTGCCCCTCCTGCGAGCGCAGCGGCAACTGCGAGCTGCAGGCGCTGGCCTACCGCTACCGCGTGACGGTGTCGAATTTCCCCTACCTGTTTCCCAAGCGCGACGTGGAGGCGTGGCATCCCAAGCTCGTCAAGGACCACAACCGCTGCATCCAGTGCAAGCGCTGCATCCGCGGCATCCACAACGCCGAAGGCCACGCCATCTTCGCCTTCGGCAAGCGCGGCGACAAGGTCGTCATCAACATCGATCCGGACACCTCGAAGGACATCGACGACGAGCTGGCGCAGCGGGCGATGGACATCTGTCCCGTGGGCGCGATCCTGCGCAAGGGCAAGGGCTTCGACGTGCCCATCGGGCGGCGCACCTACGACCGGGAGCCCATCGGCAGCGAGGTGCGGCCGTGAGCGCGAAGGCCCCCAAGAAGATCGTCGCGACGACGTCGCTGGCCGGCTGCTTCGGCTGCCACATGTCGCTGCTCGACATCGACGAGCGGATCCTCGACCTGATCGAGCTGGTGGAGTTCAACAAGTCGCCCCTCGACGACATCAAGACCTTCACGAAGGAATGCGACGTCGGCCTGATCGAAGGCGGCTGCTGCAACGACGAGAACGTCCACGTGCTGACCGAATTCCGGAAGCACTGCAAGACGCTGGTGGCGTTCGGCGAGTGCGCGCTGATGGGCGGGTTGCCGGCGCTGCGCAACGTCCTGCCGTTGAAGGAGTGCCTGGACGAGGCCTATCTGAACGGGCCGACGGTCGCCGACGCCAATCCGCGGAAGATCATCCCGCACGATCCCGACATTCCCAAGATCCTGAACCGGGTCTATCCCTGCCACGAGGTGGTGAAGATCGATTACTTCCTGCCGGGGTGCCCGCCGAGCGCGGACCTGATCTGGGACGCGTTGGTCGCGCTCGTGACCGGCAAGGAATTGGACCTGCCATACCGCAGCTTCAAATTCGACTGAAAGAGCCATGACCCGCAAAATCGTCATCGATCCCGTCACGCGCGTCGAAGGCCACGGCAAGGTCACGATCCATCTGGACGACGCGGGCAACGTGGCGCAGAGCCGGCTGCACATCGTGGAATTCCGGGGCTTCGAGCGGTTCGTGCAGGGGCGGCCGTACTGGGAGGCGCCGGTGCTGGTGCAGCGCCTGTGCGGCATCTGCCCGGTCAGCCACCACCTGGCCGCGGCCAAGGCGCTGGACGTCATCGTCGGCGCGGGGACGGGGGAGGGGCTGACGCCCACGGCGGAAAAGATCCGGCGGCTGATGCACTACGGGCAGATTTTCCAGTCGCACTCGCTGCACTTCTTCCATTTGGCCTCGCCGGACCTGCTGTTCGGCTACGACGCGGATCCCGCGACGCGCAACGTGATCGGCGTGGCGCTGGCGAACCGCGAGTTGGCGACGCAGGCGGTCCTGATGCGCAAATACGGGCAGGAAGTCATCGCCGCGACCGCCGGCAAAAAAATCCACGGCACCGGCGCGATCCCCGGCGGCGTCAACAAGAGCCTCACCGCCGAAGAGCGCGACCGGCTGCTGAAAGGTGCCGGCGGGCCGCTGAACGCCGACCAGATGGTCGCGTGGTCGCAGGGCGCGCTGGCGTTTTTCAAGGACTACTACAAGAAGCACAAGTCCTTCATCGACGGCTTCTCGAAGTTCCCGTCGAACCACCTGAGCCTCGTGCGCAAGGACGGCGCGCTCGACCTCTACCACGGCGTGCTGCGGGCCGTGGACGCGGAGGGCCAGCGGATCCTCGACGACGTGGATTGCCAGGATTACTTGGCGCACTTCCGCGAAGAAGTGAAGTCGTGGAGCTACATGAAGTTCCCGTACCTGAAAAAGCTGGGGCCGGAGAAGGGCTGGTACCGCGTCGGGCCGCTCGCGCGGCTGAACGTCGCCGATTTCATCCCGACCCCGCTGGCGCAAAAGGAATTCGAGGCGTTCCGGTCCGTCACCGGCGGAAAGCCCAACGACATGTGCATGCACACGCATTGGGCGCGGCTGATCGAAGTGCTCCATGCCGCCGAAAAAATGCGCGAACTGCTGCAAGACCCGGACATCCTCGGCGGCGACCTCGTTGCGCACGGCCGGCGCCAACCCGAAGGCGTCGGCATCATCGAGGCCCCGCGCGGCACGCTGTTCCACCACTACGCCGTGGGCGAAGACGACCTGATTCGGATGGCGAACCTGATCGTGTCCACCACGAACAACAACGAGCCGATGAACCGGGCGGTCCATGGCGTCGCCACGACCTACATGGCGGGCCAGAAGGAAATCACCGAACCGATGATGAACGCGGTCGAGGTGGCGATCCGCGCCTACGATCCGTGCCTGAGCTGCGCCACCCACGCCTACGGGCAGATGCCGCTGGAAGTGACGCTGCTGGATGCGGCGGGTGCGGTGGTGGCCTGGCGGCGGAAATCAAGCAGCCGATAAACTACGAAATACGCGAATTTCGCGAAAGGGGATCGGGCCGTTCACTTGATGATTGGATATTGGACATTGGATATTGAACATTGAGATTTCAAAACCGATCCTGATCTACGGCTGCGGGAATCCCGGCCGGCAGGACGACGGACTCGGGCCGGCGCTCGTCGCGGAACTCGAAGCCTGGGCGCAGACGGAGGGTCTTTCCGGCATCGTTTTCGATTCCAACTACCAGCTCAACGTCGAGGACGCGCTGACCGTGGCGGAAAGCCGCGAAGTCGTGTTCGTGGATGCCGCGCGGGAGGGGGCGGCGCCGTTCGAATTCCGGCCGCTGGCGTCGCAGAAGGAAATATCCTTTTCCACCCACGCGATGCCTCCGGAAAGCGTCCTGGCGTTGGCGGACGAACTGTACGGCGCGCGGCCACCGGCGTGGATCCTGGCCATCCGGGGGGAAGCCTGGGAGCCCAATGCGGCGCTTTCCGCCGCGGCGCTCGCCCATTTGGCCGCCGCGCGCGAGTTCCTGCAGGCCTGGCTCCGAAACGAACGTTGACGCTCCGGCTGAATCGGGGCTAGAGTGCCATCCCGGGTAGCGCATTCTGCAAAATCCATCCGGAGGTAGGCGACGATGAGCACGACGGTCGGCGATCTGTTGCGGATCAAGGGGAACAAGGTGGAGACCATCCAGGCGGGGGAACCGCTGCTCGAGGCCATCCGCCGCATGAGCGAAAAGCACATCGGCTGCCTCGCGGTGGTCACCAAGGCCGGCAAACTGTCGGGCATCCTGTCCGAGCGCGACGTGCTCTGGAAGATCGTCGCCGCGGGCAAGTCGCCCAAGACGAACCAGGTCAAGGACGCCATGACGCCGCTGAAGCAGATGAAGACGGTGGAACCGTCCGCGTCGGTGGAGGAATGCATGGCGCTCATGACGGGCCGGCGCCACCGCCACCTGCCCGTGCTGGCCGACGGCAAGCTCGCGGGGCTGATTTCCATCGGCGACGTGGTGAAGTTCATGCTGGATGCCCAGCAGGCGACGATCCAAAGTCTCGAAAAATACATCACGGGGACGTTTTGAAAACGAACTCGGCGGCGCGTAGCGGCGGATAGCCCCCCCACGGCCGTGCGCCGTGGGAGGCGAAGTTGCCTCCCCCACCGCGCACGGCGGTGGGGCCCGCCGGACGAAATCCGCCAGACGGAGAATGAAGCGATGACGAAAACCTGCACATGCGCCTGCGCGGAAGCCGCGCCGGATGAAGCGGAACTGATGAAGCGGCTGGAGGACGTCCTGGCCGAGCAGAAGGACAAGCCGGGCGGGCTGATTCCGGCGCTGCAGACGGCGCAGGCCATCTTCGGCCATCTGCCGGAAAACGTGCTGCGGCGCGTGGCGCAGGCCTTCGACAAGTCGTACAGCGAAGTGGCGGGGGTGGTTTCGTTCTATTCGTTCTTCTCGACGGTTCCGCGCGGGAAATACCTGGTGCGGGTGTGTCTGGGCACGGCGTGCTACGTGCGCGGCGGCAACGAGGTGCTGCGGGCGATGAAGGACAAGCTGGGGATCGACGTGGGCGGTACGACGCCGGACCGGCAGTTTTCGCTGGAGGTCGGCCGCTGCTTCGGGGCGTGCGGCATGGCGCCGGTGCTGATGGTCAACGACGACCTGCACCAGCGCGTGAAACCGGCGAAGATCGGCGAACTGATCGAAAAATACCGCGCGCCGGCGGCGCTCGCGCAGGAGGCCCGGCCGTGACCAAGCACCTCAAGAAGATTGATACGGGCGAAGCGCTGGCGGCGTGGCGGGATCAATTGCGCAAGACGGAAAAGGCCGCGCAGGAAGTCCGGATCTGCATGGGCGGGAGTTGCCTGGCCTCGGGCGCGCCGGAAATCGCGGAAGCGTTCAAGAAGGAACTGGCCGCGGCGGGGTTGGCGGAAAACGTGCCGGTGCGCGCGGCGGGCTGCATGGGGCCGTGCGTGCGCGGGCCCGTGCTGCGCCTCGGCGACGGCACGTTTTACCAGGGCGTGAAGCCGGAAGACGCCGCGGAAATCGTCCGCGAGCATCTCGTCGGCGGGCGCGTCGTGGACCGGCTGATCGCCCACGACGAGGCCAGCGGCAAGCCGCAGGCGCAGGAAAAGGACATTCCGTTCTTCACGAAGCAGACCCAGATCGTGCTGCGCAACTGCGGGCGCATCGATCCGGAGCGGATCGAGGAATACGTCGCGCGCGACGGCTACGCGGCGTTGGCGAAGGTGCTGGGCGCGCTCCAGCCCGAGCAGGTGGTCGAGGAAATGAAAGGCTCCGGCCTGCGCGGGCGCGGCGGGGCGGGCTTCCCGACGTTCATGAAGTGGGAATTCACCCGGCGGGCGCCGGGCGACCTGAAATACGTGCTGTGCAACGCGGACGAAGGCGATCCGGGCGCCTACATGGACCGCAGCGTGCTGGAGGGCGATCCGCACAGCGTGATCGAGGGCATGGCCATCGCGGCTTATACGATCGGGGCGGCGCAGGGCTACGTCTACGTGCGGGCGGAATATCCGCTGGCCGTGGCGCGGCTGAAGAAGGCCATCGAACAGGCCCACGCTTGCGGGTTCCTCGGCAAGAAGATCCTCGGCACGGCGTTTTCGTTCGACCTGGACATCCGCATGGGGTCCGGCGCGTTCGTGTGCGGCGAGGAAACCGCGCTGATCGCGTCCATCGAAGGCAAGCGGGGCGAACCGCGGCCGCGGCCGCCGTTCCCGGCGCAGAAGGGGCTCTGGGGCAAGCCGACGGTGCTGAACAACGTGGAGACCTACGCCAACGTGCCGGCGATCCTGCTGAACGGCGCGGCGTGGTATGCGAAATGGGGCACGCCGAAGAGCAAGGGCACGAAGGTGTTCGCCTTGGCCGGCTGCGTCCAGAACACGGGCTTGGTGGAGGTGCCGGTGGGCACCTCGCTGGGCGAGCTGATCTACGACATCGGCGGCGGCATCCGCGGCGGCAAGGCCTACAAGGCCGCGCAGATCGGCGGGCCGTCGGGCGGGTGCATTCCGAAGCAGAACCTCAACGTGCCGCTGGACTACGAAAGCCTGCAGGAGTTGGGCGCGATCATGGGCTCGGGCGGCCTGATCGTGATGGACGAGGACACGTGCATGGTGGACGTGGCCCGGTTCTTCATCGAATTCGTGCAGGAGGAATCCTGCGGCAAGTGCGTGCCGTGCCGCGTGGGCACGAAGCGCATGGGCGAGATTTTGCAGCGCATTTGCGACGGCGAAGGCGAAATGGAAGACATCGCGCGGCTCGAAAAGCTGGGCGCGTTCATCAAGGAAGCCTCGCTGTGCGGGCTGGGGCAGACGGCGCCGAATCCGGTGCTGTCGACGATCCGGCATTTCCGCGAGGAATACGTGCAGCACATCCGCGACAAGCACTGCGCGGCGGGCGTGTGCCCGTCGCTAGTGCTGGCGCCGTGCCTGAGCGCGTGCCCGGCTGGCGTGCAGGTGCCGGGGTTCGTGGCGCTGACGGCGGAAGGCCGCTACGCCGAGGCGCTGAAGCTGCATCGCGAGCGCAATCCGTTCGCGGCCATCTGCGCACGGGTGTGCTTCCACACCTGCGAAGACCACTGCCGGCGGACGTCGCTCGACGGCGAGGCCGTGGCGATTCGCGGCATCAAGCGTTTCATGGTGGACCAGGAGGTGACCATCGTGAAGCCCGCGGCGCGCGAAAACGCCGCCAACGCCGCGCGCAAGGTGGCCATCGTCGGCGCGGGGCCGGCGGGCCTGACCTGCGCGTATTTCCTGGCGCGGCTGGGCTACCAGCCGACGGTGTACGAGGCCGAGCCACGGCCGGGCGGGATGCTGGTGCAGGCGATTCCGGCCTACCGGCTGCCGCGCGAGACGCTCGCGCGCGAAATCCGCATGATCGAATCGCTGGGCGTCGAGATCAAGACCCTCCAGCGGCTGGGCAAGGACTTCACGCTCCAGCAGCTGCGCGACGAAGGCGCCGAGGCGGTCTTCCTGGCCGTGGGCGCGCCGGACGGCCTCGGGCTGGAAATGCCGGGCAGCGACGCGAAAGGCATCGTGGATTCGATGGACTTCCTGCGGCAGTACAACATCCGCGGGTCGGCGCCGGTGGGCAAGGACGTCGTGGTGATCGGCGGCGGCAATGCGGCGATCGACGCGGCGCGCACCGCGCTGCGGCTGGGCGCGGCGCGGGTGACGGTGGTCTATCGCCGCACGCGCGAGCAGATGCCGGCCTACGCCGAGGAAATCGAAGAGGCGCAGCAGGAAGGCGTGAAGCTGCGCACGCTCTGCGCGCCGGAACGGTTCGAGGTCGAAAACGGCCAGATCGCCGGCTTGGTTTGCCGGCGGATGACGCTGGGCGACTACGACCGCAGCGGGCGGCGCGCGGCGCGGGCCGAAAGCGACGACGCGCTGGAAACGATTCCCTGCGACCAGGCCATTTTGGCGATCGGCCAGCGGTTGGACGCGAAGGCGGCGCTGGGCAAGGTGGCGGCGGCAACCGCGGGCGGCTGGATCCAGGCCGACCCCGTCACGGGCCAGACCGCGGTGCCGTGGCTGTTCGCGGGCGGCGACGCCGTCACCGGCCCGTCGTCGGTGGTCGAGGCCATCGCGGCGGGCGAGCGCGCGGCGGTCGGCATCGACCAGATGCTGACGGGCGCGGACCACGCCTTCTGGCGCGGCTATCCGGACGTGCCGACGGACTACAATCCCGACGCCGACCCGGTGCCGTATCCGCGCGAGGACCTCAACCTCATCGCGCTGGACCGGCGGAAGAACAACTTCGACGAAGTGGAGCAGCCGTGGAACGAAGCCACGGCGCGGCGGCAGGCGCGGCGGTGCCTGCGGTGCGACTACGGCAAGACCGGCAAGGTCAGGGGAGCGGCGCGATGATCCATCTCACGATCAACGGCAAGGCGATCGAAATCGCCGAAGGATCCACGATCCTGCAGGCGGCGAAATCGGCGGGCATCCAGATTCCGACCCTGTGCTTCCTCGAGAAGCGCGAGCCGCTCGGCGCGTGCCGGGTGTGCCTGGTGGAGGTCGAAGGCGCGCGGACGCTGGTGGCGGCGTGCTCGACGCCCTGCACCGAAGGCCAAGTGGTGCACGTCAACAGTCCCAAGGCGCGCGCGGCGCGCAAGCAGGTGGTCGAACTGCTGTTGTCCGAGCACGACGGCGACTGCCAGACCTGCGAGCGCAACGAAGACTGCGAGCTGCGCAAGCTGGCCAGCGACATGGGCATCCGCACGGTGACCTACGGCGGCGCGCGCGCGGCCCCGAAGCGCGACGCCAGCACCCCCGGCCTCGTGCGCGACAATTCCAAGTGCATCAAGTGCCGCCGCTGCGTGACGGTCTGCAACCAGGTGCAGGGCATCGGCGCGCTGTTTCCGCAGGGCCGCGGCTTCGCCACGGTGATCGGGCCTGCGTTCGCGAGCGATCTCGACGGCGTGACCTGCGTGCAGTGCGGCCAGTGCGCCGCGATCTGCCCCGTGGGGGCGATCACGGAACGCAGCGCCATCGACGACGTGTGGGCGGCGCTGGACGATCCGACCAAGACGGTGATCGTGCAGACCGCGCCGGCGATCCGCGCGGCGCTGGGCGAGGAATTCGGCTATCCGCCCGGCACGCGCGTGACGGGCAAGATGGTCACGGCCCTGCGCCAGATGGGCTTCGACGCGGTCTTCGACACGAACTTCGCGGCCGATCTGACCATCATGGAGGAAGGCACCGAGCTGCTGACCCGCCTGAAACGGGCGCTGGTGGACCAAGACAAGGCCGCGGCGCTGCCGATGTTCACGAGCTGCTCGCCGGGTTGGATCCAGTTCGCGGAATTCTACTATCCGAACTTCCTCGACCATCTCTCGACGTGCAAGTCGCCGCAGCAGATGTTCGGCGCGGTGGCGAAGACCTACTACGCCCAGAAGATCGGCAAGAAGCCGGAGGACCTCGTGGTGGTTTCCGTGATGCCGTGCACGGC
>CAYTEK010000052.1:0-18411 GCA_964436715.1 uncultured Verrucomicrobiota bacterium
CTCCCGTCACTCCCGCCAAGACCGACCTGATCGATAGACGGCGATGCGCGCTTCGATCTGCCGCGCCAGTTCCCGCCCGTCCCCTTCACATGCCAAAGCCGCGCCCTTCGTGGCCGCTTTGACTGCCCCCGCGAAATCGCCCGCGTTGGCGCGCGCCGCGCCCAAGGTGTCCCAGGCCGTGGCGGCTTCTTTCCCCGCTTCCAGGGAAACCGCCCGTTCCGCCCATTCCACGGCTTTTGCGGGCCACTCTTCCTGCCGGGCGTGGCCGATTTCCACCGGCTTGGCCGTGGCCAGCAGCCACGCCATGTTGTTGAACGCCACGGCGTCATTCGGATGGCGCTTGGCGTATTCGAGAAAATATCCGTAGGCGTAGCCGCGCGCGCCGTCTTTCCAGATCTGGGCATAGCAGGGGAACAGCGATTTCCAAGTGCTTCGGTCTTCGCCCGCCGCCTTCGTCATGCGCGCGGCAGCCGCCTTCGCCTCGGCGTCGAACTCCCCCGCCTCGTGACTGGCCCGCAGATATTCCGCCACCACAAAGGCCGTCGGGTCCTTCTCCAGCGCCAGGGCCTCCTTGAACGCGCCGATGGCACCCTTGAAATCTCCCCGCGCCTGCATGCACTGCCCCCGCAGGCGCCATGCAAAGATCCGCTCCAAATCCCGTTTGTCCTTGATGGCTTCGAGCAGCGTCTTTCCAAGTCCCTTTTCAAATCGCGGCCAGGCGTCGTCGGTCAGTTCCGGGAATCCGCAGCAATTCCAGATCAGGGCGACGCGCAGAAAACAATGCGTATCCCAAAACGAACTGCCGACCTCGTAGGCCTCCGCCGCCCGCGCCCAGTCTTTCCGGGCCAGATAGGCATCGCCTCCGAGCATACCGGACACCCCGTGGCCCGGATTGCATTCCCACACCCAAATGCCGAAGTGATCCCGATCGCGCCAGTGCCGGGATAAACCCAGCGATATCCCACCCCAGATCGCCAGGACGAGCATACACACTGCGGCGCCCCACCGCGCGGTCCGCCCACGCGAACGGATCCAATCCGCCGCACTGGCGGCCGCCGCCAGCATCAGGCCGGCTTGCGGCAGATATATCCAGCGCGTGGCCACGCGTTCCGCTCCGGCCCACACCACTCCGCTCAACGGGAAAAGCAGAATCGCGAACCACAACCAGCCCCACAACGCCAGCGGATATGTCCGCCGCCAGCGCCACGCGCCCCATGTCAGGCCCGCCAACACGACGGTCGCGCCCATCAGCAGTTCCCACCACGACGGCAAATCCGGATGCAGCGGCATCAGGCGGATCGGCAATAGGATTTTGCCCAGATAGAACAGATAGTGGACGGGAATCATCAGGGCCCGATGCCAGACCGGCACGTCCATGAGCGCCTTGGTCTCGGCGTGGAACACGATCGGCAACGCCGCGTAGATCACGGCCAAAATCCAGAACGCCCACTTCTCTCCGATCAGCCGCCAGCCGTCCTTCCAGAGACGATCCCAGTCCGTCCTTCCCAGCGGCCACACATCCAGCAGCAACATCGCCGGCGGCAGCAGGATGACGATCTGCTTCGCCATGCCGCCGACCAGCATGCAAAACCAGGCGAAGAAAATGAAAGCGGTAGGCGCTAGGCGGTAGGCGGTAGGTCGGACGCCTCCGTCCCGGGGCTCTCCTGTGGCTGCGCTCGCCGAACGCGGCCTGCGTTCCCATCCAATCGCGTAGAACCACAGCCCCAGGAAAAAGAACACGCCGCTGAGCACGTCTTTCCGGGCCGTGACCCACGCCACGCTTTCCACGCGCGTCGGATGGAAGGCCCAGAGCAGGGCC
Source organism: uncultured Verrucomicrobiota bacterium (assembly GCA_964436715.1). GTDB lineage: Bacteria > Verrucomicrobiota > Kiritimatiellia > CAIQIC01 > Lenti-01 > Lenti-01. The sequence continues at coordinate 1,820 of CAYTEK010000052.1, forward strand.
GTCGCCAGCGCCACCCCAGTACGTCCCGTCCAGCGCCGCACCAGCAGGAAGAGCAAGCCGACGTTGAGCGCGAACAGGATCACGTTCGTCAGGTGACAACTCCACGGCGCCCCACCGGACAGCTCCATGTCGAACATGAAGCTCATCCACAGCAGCGGGGCCCAATAGTTTTCCGGCGCCGTGGTGAAGGCCAGTTTGATGCCCTCCCAAGAAAATCCACTCCCGACGACTTTGCTGGTCTCCACGTAGAGCGGATCGTCTAGCGTCACGAAATCGTAGCCGATGGTCGGCGCATACAGCGCAAAGGCTGCCGCCATTGCAAGCAAGCAGGCCAACGCAACACGCCTGCGGTTTTCTGGAGGAGCGATCTCCGTGTCGACCGGCTTATGTCCCTTCTGCCGCTCTCTTTTGCCGCGCCTGCTCATTCCCGCCACGCCAATCCCATGCTGTAAGAAAGGATTTGCTTTTCGATCTGTTCAACCAAGGCTTCGTCGCCCTGTCTCTTCGCCAAATCCCGCGCTTTCTCGGCCGCCTGCACGGCTCCGGTCGAGTCGCCGGCATTGGCACGGGCCGCCGCCAGCACTTGCCAAACTCCGGCCGGGGGGTCGTCGCTCGACTCAAGCGCTCGCTCCGCCCAAGCCACCGCCACCTGCGGCCACTCGTCCATGCGCGCATGGTCCAGCCCGTCCGGTTCCACCGTGGCCAGCAGCCATGCCAAATAGTTCAAATTGACGGCATCCTCTGGAAAACGAGCGGCGTAGTCCGCGAAATAGACATACGCGTATCCGCGGGCGCCCATCTTCCACATTTGCACGTAGATCGGGAGCAAATCCCGCCATCCCCGCACGCGGATGCCTGTCGCTTTCGCCATGCGCTCCGCGACCTCGGCGCCCTCCTCCGGCCGCCCACCCTCGTGACAGGCGCGTAGGTATTCCGCCAAAACGAACGCCCCGGGATCCGACTCCCACCGGACCGCCTCCTTGAAAGCGGCAATGGCCCCATCATAATCGCGTTGCCACAGCAGCATCTGCCCCCGGACGCGCCAGAGAAGCACCCTTTCCAACGGACGTTCCCACTCGGCAAACTCATCCAACGGGAGATTCAAACTGTTTGAATACGCATCCCATTCTTTATGCGTCCGCTCCGTGTGGCCAAGATAGTTCCAGACCAACATCAATCTCATGAGACAGTACTTGTCTCCCATCTCAACCCCGCGCTCGTAGGTCGCTATGGCCTCGGCCCATCGACCTTGGGCCCGGTAGACGTCCCCGCCCATCGCGCAGGCACCGCTTTGCTGCGGATGGCAATCATATATCCACAAGCCGAAGGCGTTTGGATCGCGCCATTGCCACAAGATCCGCAGCGACAAGTCGCTGCAGACCAACAGGAAAAGCCCCAGAACCGCGCCAAATGCGCTTCGGCCGAAACCCCACTTGCTGCCCAGTGCGGCCACCGCCAGAACCACCGCCAACGTCAGGCCGATCTGCGGCAGGTAAAGCCACCGCATCGCGACCCGTTCCGCACCCGCCCAGACCACCCCGCTCAAGGGAAACAGCAATCCGACGAACCACAGCCATCCCCACAACGCCCAAGGCATCCGCACGCGAAAGCGCCAAGCCAGCACCGTTATGGCACCCAGAATGCCCAGGCCGACAGCCAGTTTCCATCCAACGAAAGGCAGGTCGTCCTGCAACGGCGCCAGTTCCGAAGGCCAAAACAGTTTTTGCTGATAGAACAGATAATGGATCGGGATCATCGCCAGGCGATGGCCGAGAGACACGTCGATGAAAGCGTCTTCGCCGACGTGCGTCCAGATGGGCAGCGCGGCAAATCCGATCGCCAGCAGCCAGAACGCCCACTTCTCCGCCACCAGCGTCCAGATGTCCCGCCCCAAGCGGGACCAACTCGTCCTTCCCAGCGGCCACACATCCAGCAGGACCAGCGCCGCCGGCATCACGATGACGATCTGCTTCGCCATCCCGCCGAACAGCATGCAGAGCCAGGCAAAGAAAATGAAAGCGGCAGGCGGTAGGCGGCAGGCGGTAAGTCGGACGCCTCTGACCTGGGGCTTTCCTGTAGCGACGCTCGCTGAGCGCGGCGGTTGATCCCGCCCGACCGTGTAGAACCAGAGCCCCAGCAGGAAAAACAAGCCGCTGAGCACGTCCTTGCGTTCGGAGATCCAGGCCACGCTTTCCACGCGCGCGGGATGCAGCGCCCACAGCAGCGTCGTGGCAAACGCGATGCCGGATCGCCCCGTCCAGCGCCGCACCAGCGCATACAACAACCCGGAGCTGGCCGCGAACAACAGCACGTTGGACAGGTGGAAACTCCATGGCGCACCGCCGGAAATCTCCTGGTCCACCATGAAGCTCATCCACAGCAGCGGCGCCCAATAGCTGGCATGGACCGTCGTCCATGCGGCTTTGATCCCCGTCCACGTCAGCCCCCCCTGCACCACGGGATTCTCCAGCACGAAATACGCGTCGTCCACCGCGCAATAATCGTGTCCGAGGCTGGGCGAATGCACCGCGAAAACCAAAACCATCGCGGCCAAACCCCACCACCGCGCGCGCCCCGTCTCGCCGGACAACCAATTCCGCGCGCGACGCCCCAGAAGGTCCCATGAGAACATGGCCAAGGTCCGTTGTTCGTTCCGTCGCGCGGATCGCCGGCCCGATGAAATCCTATTCCGGCACCAAGCGGACGCGGAACGTGCCGGTGAAGCGATCCTCGACGTCCACCCACATTTCCATTTCGTACTCGCCGGGGCCGGCGGTCACGATGCCGTTCGCGTCGCCCAGCACGGGCACGGTGATGAAGTCCGGCGGCGCGACGGTCACGAAGGCCGGCGGCGCGCCGGTGGCGTTCGCCAAGGCGGGCACGTACTGGAGCTGGTATTTCTTGCCGGGCACGGATTGCCACTTCACGCGCACGGGCCGGGGCGCTTCCTCGCCGTTGGCCAGCGGAGCCGCGGCCGGTTCGCGCGCCACCAATCGGAACGCCAGCTTGGACAAGGCGTCGTCCGGCGCGGTGCCGGCCATCCATTCGGCGTAGTCGCTCATGCCGTCGCCGTCGTAGTCGGCCGTGGGCCGGTCGTCGATGCCCAGCAGCGCCTCGTGCGAATCGCTCAAGCCGTCGCCGTCGGAGTCGGCCGCGTTCAGGGACCGCATCGCGCCGAACTCAAAGACGACGGCGGTCTCATTCGACTTCACTTCGACGGGCGCGGAATCGGCGTAGAACGTGGCTTCGGCGACGGTCGGCGCATTGTAGGCGCGGGCGAAGATCTTGGTGCCCGCGGGCGGCCGCTTGGCCAGCACCACGCAGAAAAGACCGGAATTGGCCGTCGAGGCGTTCAGGCCCATGCCCGCCGCATCGGCGGCGTTCGTCGAAACCTTTGGATTGTAGACTTCGCTGGCCGCGCCGTTGGTGCCGGGCGCGAAAATTTCGCCGAACACGTTGCGGTTCGTGTAGGCGTAGCGCACTTCCACCAAGGGCCGCAAGCCCGCGCCGGCCGCCGAAGGCGAGCCCCGCATGAGGCGGCCGCATTCGTCGTGCAACGGCACCACGTTGCCGGCATACAGCGGCATGGCAATGCCTTGGGCCCCTTGTCCCCAGGCGCAGGCCGCCGCCAGACAAAGGATGGCGCAGACCCAAGCCACTGGCCACCGGTCCGACCGATTCCGTGCGGCGTTCAGCGCAAACACTTCGCCCATGACGAGATTTTTCCAGTGCCTATGCATAGAATTCGCCACGTGGAAAATCGTATTTGCATATCGATTCACAATCCACCTTGTTAGAAAGATATAACGCCTTTTCGTCAGCGACAAGGATTATTATCCTATTAAGCGAAATTTTTTTACGGCCATCCGACCGCATTCCCTGCGCCGGTCGCAAGCCCTTGCGGACGAACTCCGGTCGCTTGGATTCTCCCCCACCGGCGACGGCGCGGATCGCCCCATCGAATTCGCAACCCGGTTTCCTCAAATTGGCGCCTTGACATGTAAAACGATTTTTCATTGAGAAATCATGACGAAACGACGCAAATTCGTCCTTCACAAATCCTCAATAAACCGGAGTTTCCCGCCGGCGCCGGCAGCCGATCCGCGGTGGGCGAAATCGTTCGATTTTCAAAGCGGTTTCGATGCCTTTTCCAAGGCGAAGCGCACGTCTTCTTCCAACCGTTCCCGTTCCCCGGGCGCGAGGCCTTTCCAGCAGGCGGCCTTCTTGGCCAAGGCCTGCAGGGCGCCGAGTTCGGGTTGGAAACGCGCCAGCGCGGCGGGTTCGTGCCGCGCCACGCGCGACAGCAAAACGCTCAGCACCACGAGCGCGTCGCGTCCCCCCCCCTGCGCCTCGCGCCGGAATTCCACGAGGCAACGGCCGGCCGCCTGCCCGATGGTGTAGTCCTCCGACCGCAGCGTTTCGTAGAACGTCTCCACGACGGCACAGCGCAATTCGAAATAGGCGATCGCCGGCACGTCAGGGCGTCCGGTAGAGGACTTCCAACTCGACGTTGGGGTACGCGGCCAGGAATTGCTTCATCACGTTCCAGCAGCTGGTGCACGGATACAGTTCCGTGAAGAGGCAGATGCGGCCCGCCGCGGCGGGATCGGGCAGCCGCGCGGCGACGTCTTCGAGAATCTTGAATTCCGTATCGACGTCGCGCTGCCAGCAATCGGCGCCTTCGGGAACGTCGTTTTGGTTCACGCACAGGGTCCGGAAACGAGCCGCGCCGGGTGCGGGCTTGAGGGAGATGCCGGCGAGCGCCGCGGCGGCCTCGGTCGAAAGCCCCGACAGGTCCTGAATGCCGCTGTGCGCGAAGTATTCCGCCTTGTCCAAGCCGGCGATTTCGGCCTCGGCCCACGCGAAATTGTTGCGGCTTCGGTATTCCGCGGGCAACTTCGCCCGGCAGGCCTCGATCCGCTCCAGCTTCGCGGCGTCCCGCGCCGGATCGATTTGCCGCAGGGCGGGATCGCGCGTCGGCGCAGGCGGCGCCGGTGGCGCGGTGAGTTCCAGGGACGATTGGACGACGACCGGCGGCGGCGCCGGCTTCTGCGGCGCGCAGGCCGCCAAAAAGACGGCCAGCCAGGCGCTTCCGATCGTCAGCCACGTTGTTCTCTTCATCTGCGTCTCCTGCCGAAAAACATCACGAGCGGAAGGCCAAAGGTAGCGGACGCGGCGCTTCCGCCCAAGACAAATGTGGCACGCGCGAAAAAACGGTTCGACGCGCGCAGGGCGCGGCGCCCGCTACGGCCATTCGTACAGGACTTCCAGCTCGACGTTGGGGTAGCGGGCGAGGAACTGCCGCATCACGCCGCGGCAACTGGGACACGGCTCGAGGTTCGTGTACAGGCGGATTTTGCCCTTCGCGGCACGGTTGGTCAGGCGCGCGGCGACGTCTTCGAGCATCTTGTATTCGGTGTCGTACCAGCGCGGGATGGCGCCGGGACCGTCCACGTTGCCGCGAAAGTCCACGAACAGCGTCTTGAACCGGCCCTTGCCCTTTTCCGGCGAAAACGACATGTCGGCGAGCGGCTTGGCGACGGCGGCCGAAAAGCCATCGAGGTTCTGGATGCCGCTGTGCGCGAAATATTCCTTTTTCTCCAGGCCTTCGACGTCCGCGCGCGCCCACCCGAAATTGTTGCGCCACTGGAATTCGCGCGGCAGGCGGCGGCGCACTTCCCGGATGCGCTTGTAATCGGCGGCGTCTTCCTCGGGGTCCAAGTGGCGAATGATCGGCTCGCGTTCCGTCGACCGGACCGCCGCCGCCTTGGCCGGCGCCTTTTCCGGCGCGGACTTCCCGCCCCGGCCTTTCGCCGCGGCGTTCGTCGCCAGCGCGCACGCCAAGCCGAGCGTCGCGATCAGTCCGAAGATGGGGGTGTTGCTCCTGCGCATCGATCCGGAGCATACGGAAGCCTGCGCGATCCCCCAAGCGAATAATGGAAAATTCGGTGCGAAATTCCGGCGCGCGGCGCACCCGACGAAAAGCCCCGCCGCGAAATGCGGCGGGGCGCGCCAAGCCGGCGGAACGCGCGGCTCTACTTGAAGACGAACACCTTGACCGGCTTGCCGGGACGCTCGTCGGATTCCTCGACGACGGCCGTCAGCTTCATGCCGGTCTTGGGCGCTTCGACTTCCACGCGCCCGGACGCGCGCAGGCCGTTTTCGAACTGCACGATGCCGAACTGGAGGAACTTCTTCGTGTAGCCCTCGGGCAGGTTCCACACCCGCGTCCACGCAAGGAGCGTGCAGGGACCTTCCAGATCGAAGGTCGACCAGCCCTTGCCCGTGACGGGATCGCGGCGGGCGCCGCACTTGGCGCAGATCATCGGCGCAGGATAGAAGATTTCCCCGCAACCCTCGCACTTGTAGGCTTGGATCTTGGGCGCCTTGACCTCGTACATGCTGAAATCGATCATGGCGGGATCTCCTATTCCTTGGCGCAGATGACGGCGACGACATTGTTGCCGAAGCCGCCGAAGTTGACGGACATGCCGACCTTCGGGTCCTTGACCTGCCGGCCGGGCTCGGCTTCGCCCCGCAGCTGGCGGACGAGCTCCACCACCTGCGACACGCCCGTGCCGCCCACCGGATGGCCCTTCGATTTCAGGCCGCCCGACGGATTGATCGGAATGCGCCCGTCGAGCTTGGTTTCGCCCTTGCGCATGGCGAGGAACGATTTGCCGCGTTCGAACAGGCCGATTTCCTCGCTGATGGCGAGTTCCAGGATGACGAACGCGTCGTGGAGCTCGGCGAAGTCGATGTCCTTCGGCCCCATTCCGGCCATCTTATAGGCCTTTTCGCCCGCGATGCGCACGGCTTCGAGCTTGAGCGGATCCTTGCGGTTGTGCACGCAATGGGTGTCCGTCGCGCTCGCCACGCCGGCGATGCGGATGGGTTTCTTCGGGAATTCCTTGGCGATGGGCGCGTCCATGTTGACCAGCAGCAGCGCCGCCGCGCCGTCCGTGACCGGACAGGTCGAGTACATGCGCAGCGGCTCGGCGATGTAGTTGTTCACCACGTCGGCTTCCGGCCCGTCGGCGATGGCCTCGATCGTGCAGGGAATCTGCACGTGGGCGTACTTGTTCTTCGCGCCGTTCTCATGGTCCTTGACGGCAACCAGGGCGAGGTCGCGCTCGGTCAGGCCGTACTTTTCCATGTACATCCGGGTGAACATGCCGCCGAAGCCCGGCAGCGTGAGGCCCATGTTGTACTCGGCTTCCGTGTGGAGCATGGTCGCGACGATGTCCGTCGCGTTCCAGCCCGTCACCTTGCGCATGAGCTCGCCGCCGACGACGAGGACGACGTCCGCCATCCCCGACGCCACGGCCATGTAGCCGACCTTGACCGCGCTGGCGCCCGAGGCCGGGCCGTTCTCGATCAGCTCGGCCGGCACGGGTTCCATGTCCATCTTGCTGATCATGGCCGACGCGACGGCCGTCTGATGGCAGAACATGCCCGAGGCCATGTTGGCGACGAAGACCTGGTCGATCTCCTTGCGGCGTGCGAGAAACCCCGCGTCCTTGAGGCAGTCCGTCGCCGCGTAGGCGAGAACGTCCCCCAAGTCGTATTCCGACGAATTCCCGAACCGGGTGTGCCCGATTCCGACGAGCCCGACTCTGGCCATGATCTACCTCTTGAAGCCCGGAAGCTGCGAGTATTCCTTGGGCATGATGAGCTTGTCGGCGGTCTTGAGATCCGCGTCCGAGATGGGCCGGGTGCCGGTGCACTTGATGTCGCGCACGGCGTTCCACAGCGCGCGCGTCAGCACGAACGTGGGCACGCCGCCGAGTTCGTGGCGCACGGCGGGGAATTGCGCCGAGCGGTCTTCGAGCTGGTATTCGATCATCCAGCGCTTGAAGCCGTTGGGGCTCTCCGCGACGATCCAGACTTCGTCTTCGCCGAGGACGTCGATGTGGTGTTCCATCTTCGCCGCGAAGAGCTGGGCGCCGACGCGCAGGCCGCGCTTGATGGTCAGCGTGTGCAGGCTCATGCCCAGCTGGGGGCTCACGTGGCGGCTGGTGACGATGCCCGCGATCACGCCGTCGATGGCGCCGACGAGGACGAACTCGTTCGCCACGCGGTAGCGGTACCAGCCCAGAATTTCGGAGTACATGCGCACCGCGACGATGTCGTAGAAATCGGTCGGCACGCCGATCAGCGGATAGATGGTGCCGAGCAGCGCGCCGACTTCTTCGCGCTTCGCTTCGCGCACGACCATTTTCTCGCCCGAGGCGAGCGTGATGAGTTTCGGGGGGTACGGCTTGAGCGGAATTTCCGGGGGCCGCAGTTTCATTTCCATTGCGTCGATGGCCATGTCTGATCTCCTTGTGGATTTGCTTCCCATCAGGGTGCGCATTTGCAACGCCCGATTCAAGCCGTTAAAGGCGTTTTCGTTCAACCGTTTCGCCCGGCCGCGGCCCGGCGCGGCGCACGGCCCGGCACGCCCGAAGCGCGCGGCGACCGCGCCGGAAACGTCCGCGCCGCCGCCGCGGCCGGTCCATTGATTTCGTATGATGGTTGCTTAATGATGATACGAATGAATATTTCAACATCCCCTTGTATTTCGATGAATATGGAGGATTTTCGTATGATGTTCTCTTAACCTTTCTGCGATTTTTCCTTTGCGGAGAAAAGCGCGTTTCCCGATTGAATCCGGCGCCCCGGTTCCTTAGTATCTCCGCTTTTCAGCGAGGAGTCGCATGCCCCGTACACCCAAATTCAAGCCTCGTCTTTCGAAAGACCGCCGCGTCGTGATCGCCGGCGCCCAGTTCGCCGTGGTGCCCAACGACATTTCGACGAATCTCTACCGCTGCATCTATTTTCTCCGCCGGGCGGTGGACGACGTGGGCGCCAAGCTGCTGGTGTTTCCCGAATCCATCACCACCGGCTTTCATCCCGCCCTGTCCGCGCGCGACCTCTGGGAACTGCTCCCGCGCACGGAAGAAATGCTCACGCCCGTCCAGAAGATCTGCAAGGAACTCAACATCCACTGCGTGCTGCCCACCTACGAGCGCGGCGCCAAGCCCGGCATCGTCTACAACTCCGCGTTCATGATCGACGCCCAAGGCCGGAACCTCGGCGTCTATCGCAAGACCCACCTTTTCCCGCCCGAACGCATGGAAAACCAGGGCTGGACCACCCCCGGCCACCGCTATCCCGTCTTCCGCACCGAAATCGGCACCATCGGCATCCACCTCTGCTACGACGGCGACTTCCCCGAAGCGTCGCGCATCATGGCCGTCAAAGGCGCCAACATCCTGTGCCGCCCGTCCGCCCTCATGCGCAACTTCGAGATCTGGGAAGCCAGCAACAAGATGCGCGCGTACGAAAACCACGTCTACCACGTCGCGGTCAACGCCATCGGTTCCGACGCCGCCCACACCACCTATTTCGGGCATTCCATGATCGTGTCGCCCATCGCCCAGACCCTCGCGCTCGGCCGCGCCGTGGACGACCTGATCTACGCGGAAATGGCGCCCAATCCCCTCCAGCGCGTCAGCTACGGCTCCGACGCGCCCATGCTCTTCGACCATCTCGAGGACCGCAACGTGGGGGCCTACACGCACGAACTGTTCGCGCCGGCCTGGTCCCCCTTCAATCCGGCGAAACGAATTACCCGGCCGCGCAAATAAGGCGTGTCTTTTTCCGGCGGCTTCTCTATTTTGTTTTCCACATGATGCGAAGCGGAATCCAATGGAAGGCGGCGCGGTGGGCGCTCGCATGCGCGTTCGCGCTGCTGGCCGCGCCGGCAAGCGCCCAGGAAACCGAAGCCCCCGACGATTCCCCCGAGGCCCTCTACCAGAGCGGCATGAGCCGCTTCCTCGCCGGCGACTACGAACATTCCGTCGAGTACCTCCAGCAGCTCGTCAAGGTCTTCGGCAAGGAGCCCGAGCTGCGCACGCAGATCGATCTGGCCATGTACGCCGGGGCCTGCGCGCTGTTCAATCTCGGCCGCTCCGCCGAAGCCATCAAGGCCTTCGAGGAATATGTCGCCCAGTTCCCCGAATCGAAGTTCGCCGACGAGGCGCTGTTCCGCATCGGCTCCGCGCAGCAGCAGCTCGAGGAATACGAACTCGCCGTCGCCGCCTACCAGAAGCTGCGCTCCACCTTCCCGCGCTCGGCCTATTCCGAAGACGCGATGTTCCAGATCGGCATCTGCCGCCTCATCCAGGAACAAAGCGCGCTGGCCGCCGCCGCCTTCCGGGACTTCATGCAGCTCTACCCCGACAGCCCGCTCTGGACCCAGGCCGGCGCCTTCTGCGCCCGCGCCACGTTCGACGAAGGCAAGGGCGTCGAAGCCATCGCCCTGCTCGAGACCATCGAAAGGCGCCCGCGCAGCTGGTCGGTCATCACCTATTGCAACTTCCTCGCCTTCGAAATCGGCGATTTCATGTTCGACGACACGGAGTACGACCAGGCGCTGAAGGCCTATCGCCGCGTGAAGACGCGCCGCGCCCTGATGGGCCACATGCAGAACTACGTGCGTTCCCTGGAGGCCCAGCTCGCCGCCGTCCAGAACGCCCGCCCCAATCCGCGCGACATCCGCTCCCGCTTCCAGGAAGAACGGCGCGTCGCCGCCGATCTCGCCCAAGCCAAGGAAATGGCCGGCAAGCTCGAGGCGCTGCCGGACTACGACGCCAACCTCTACCACCGCATCGGCCGCTGCTTCTTCAACACCGATCGCTATTGGGAAGCCCGCGTCGCCTTCACCCGCGTCGTCGCCATCGCCCAGGACGAAGCCGTCCGCGAGGCCGGCCATTTCGACCTGATTCTCGCCATCTCGCGCCTGCGCCGCTTCGACGATCTCGTCATCGAAGCCGACCACTACCTGTCCACCTACGATCCGGAGGGCAAGTGGGAATGAACGGGCGGGCCGGAGTTCAGGGTTCAGGGTTCAGGGTTCAGGGTTTGCCAAGCGGCCGCTCACTTGATCATTGGATATTGAATATTGGATATTGGATATTGGGATTTGTTCTGCTTTGCGCCGCCCCGGCGTCCGCGGAAGCCGCCGTCACCGGCAAGTGGGAGAAGTTCGAGGACTGCGTCTTGGCCGACGGCTACATGGACGGCGACAGCTTCCACGTCCGGGCCAACAACAAGGACGTCATCATCCGCCTCTATTTCGTGGACACGCCGGAAAGCGACAAGACCCACGCCGAGCGCAACGAAGACCAGGCCGGCTACTTCGGCATCCACGATTCCCAGGTCGTCCCCCTCGGGCAAAAGGGCAAGAAGTTCACGCAAAAGACCCTCTCCGGCCGGAAATTCACCGTCTGGACGCGCTGGGAGGACGCCCAGGGCAGCAGCCAGCAGCAGCGCTTCTTCGGCATCGTCCAGATCGGCAAGGAAGACCTCGCGGATCTGCTCGTCGCCAACGGCCTCGCCCGCGTCTACGGCGGCTCCACCGTCATGCCCAACGGCACGTCCATCGACTCGCGCTTCGAACAGCTCCGCCAGCTCGAACGCCGCGCCAAGGCCAAGCGGCTCGGCGGCTGGGCCAAGAAGAAGAACCTCGCGAAGGACGGCGACGTGATCAAGGCCGAAGACGCCGAGGGCATGTTCGACCTCGGCGAGGACGAAGCCCCCGCGCCCGGCGCGACGCCCGCGTGGGTCGAAGACGCGGAAGACGTCGGCGTCTACTCGAACCAATGGCAGAACGTGCCGACGGTCGCCTTCCTGCGCGCGGAATCGTTCGTCAACACCGAGCAGTTCGAGGACGCCGAAATCGAGATGCGCAAGCTCGTGCGGCGCTTCCCCGAGCATCCCCAGAAGGCCCGCATCGAATTCTATTTGGCGCTCTCCATCGCCATGCAGGAGCGCTTCGTGGAGGCCGTCGCGCTGTTCAAGACCTGGCTGCAGACCTATCCCGGCCACGTCCTCGCGCCCGACGTCCAGTATTGGCTGCCCATTTCCCTCTACTACGACGGCAAGTACGAAGAAGCCCTGCCGCTGTTCGAGGCCTACGCCCAGAACAATCCCATGAACGTCTACGCGCCGGAAGCGACCTACCGCGCCGCCTGCTGCCGCTACGCCATGGAAGACTATGCGCGCTGCGCCGCCGACGTCGCGACCTGGCTCGAACAGAATCCCGACCACTACTTCCGCCGCGAAGCCGCCATCATGCGCGGCGACGCCCTCGCCGTCCTCGGCGATTTCGACGCCGCCAAGGAAGCCTACCGCCTCTCCATGAATCCGGACACCGGGCCCTTCTACTACATGGCCCTCACCCAGATGTCCCGCATCCACAAGGCGCTCGCCGAAACCAACGACTTCCTGGAGATGTCCCAGGAGTACGTCCAGTACATCAAGGACATGCCCAACGACGGCAACATCATCGACGCCGCCTACAACGCCGGCTGGGCCCTGCGCCAGATCAAGCGCCCCGACCAGGCCCGCATCCTGTATTGGCAGATGATCGAGCGCCACGGCAACACGCCCGCCTGGGAAGGCTTCGATCTCATGCTCGCCGATCTCGCCGACATGTATCCGCGCGACACCGACGAATACGCGACCGAACTGCGCGCCCGCTACGAGCGCGCGCTCGCCTCCCAGCGCCTCACGCTCGCCGCGCGCCTCGCCTGGGCCGAGGCCCAGATCCTGCCGCCCGCGGAGCAGGCGCGCCAGCTCGCCATCTTCGCCGGCCGCTTCAAGCCCGAATACCTCGGCGCCGAAACCCTCGTGTGGCTCGGCCGGGCGTGGATCGACAACGGCATGCCCGAGTCCGGCATCCCGCCCCTCGAACTGCTGCTCGAGAAATACCCCGATTCCCGCCACGTGCCGGAAGCGCAGACGCTGCTGGCCCAGCAGGCGCTCGTCCACAAGGAATACGACGTGGCCCTGCTCCACGCCGAGGCCGTGCTGAACAACGCCGCCGAAATCGAATTCATCCTCGAAGCCACCTTCTGCCGCGCCGAGGCCCTCCGCGGCCTCCAGCGCCACGGCGAGGCCATCAGCGACTACAACGCCATCCTGGCCAACCGCGCCGCCCCGCGCCGCCTCAAGCCCGAGGCGCTCATCGGCATCGCCGCCTGCCTGACGGCGCAGAAGGAGTACGCCCAGGCCATCGCCTACTACCAGCGCGTCTACGTGCTCTACGGCGCCTACCGGAAGGCCGTCGTCGAAGCCTATCTCCGCAGCGGCGATTGCTTCGAAAAGCTCGGCGACCCGGCCGCCGCCCTCAAGACCTACCAGGAATTCCTCGCCAGCGACTACGCCCCCGGCACCGCCGCCGCCGCCTACGTCCGCCAGCGCATCGCCGCCCTTTCCGGAGGCGCCCCGTGATGAAAATCTCAATATCCAATATCCAACGCCCCATATCCAACCGAACAAGTTCGGCGAAGCGGGATTCCGGCCGTTCACTTGGCCATTGGAAATTGAACGTTGGATATTGGATATTGGCTCTTTCTCTCTTCGCCCCGCTCGCTGCGCGCGCCCAGCTCGGTCCCTGGCCCATCCAGACGAAGCAGGCCGCCTTCGAAGCCACCATTCTCAAGCGCGACCAGGACATCCTGTGGGTCGAGCGCCAATCCGCCGACGGCACCCGTTCGCCCCAGATCGGCCTCGCCGTCGCCGACGTCGTCCAGATCCAGATGCCGCGGCCGACCTTGTTCGACGCGGTCGAGAAAATCCGCACGGCGCCGGCCGCGACCGATGCGCAGTTCGCCGCCGCCCACGCCGCGCTGGACAAGATGATTCTCCAGCTCAAGCCCCTGCGCGACCTGCCCGGCATTCCCGCCAACGAGGCGATGATCGCCAAGGGCCGGCTCTTCGACGCCAAGGGCCTGTGGAAGGAATCCGTCCGCCTCTACGAAGACGTCCGCACCAAGGCCGCCGGCACCGCGGCCGCCACGAACGCGCAGATCCTCGCCGGCATCGCCTACGCCAAGGGCGGCGAACACCACTTCGCCATCGAATATCTCGGCGGCATCCCGCTCCCCGAAGAGGACGAGGAACTGCTTTCCAAGCTGTTGTTCGCCCTCGGCGATTCCTATGTCGCCCTCGAGAACTACGACAACGCCCTGTTGTCCTACCTGCCGCTCGTCGTCTTCTATCCCTTCGTCTACGACAACGAGGCCCGCGGCCTCGCCGCCGCCCTCGGCTGCTACGCCGCCCTCAAGGAATGGGAACCCCTCTACCGCTCGATCCAGGAAATCCAGAAGAACTATCCCGACACCCCCGCGGCCCAGACCGCCGCCGAATTTCTCGAAAAGTACCAGAAGGAACTTGGCGCCGCCGGCCAATTCGTCGATGCCGCCAAGGTGACGTCCACCGATGCCCCGATCGCCCCCACCGGCGTTGCGGCCGCCCCGGCGGCGCCCGCGGCCCCGGCGGCAGCGGAGTCCCCGGCGCCGGAAGCCCCGGCGCCGACGGAAGCGGCGCCCGCGGCCCCGGCGACGACGGAACCGGCAACGGAAACGCCGCCGAAAGAATGATGTAAAAAAGGAGTGCGCCGCCGGCCCTTTGGCCTGCGGCGCCGGAAGGAAAGACAGCCATGAAGAAAATCTTCGCCTTCCTCGCCTTGGCCGCCCTGCTGCCCCTCGGAGTCGCGTTCGCCCAGGAACCGCCGCCGCCCGCCCCGCCCGCCGATGCCACGGCCGCCGCTCCGGCGCCCGAGCGCAAGACGCTCTGGCAGCAATGGATTCGCCCCTTGGGCTGGTGCGGTTGGCCGCTGGCCTTCTGCTCCATCGGCGTCGTCACCATGATCATCCTCAACGTCCGCATGGTGAACCGCAAGAATCTCATGCCCGTCGGCGTGGTCGTCCCCCTGCGCGCCGCCGCCGAACAGCGCGACGTCGGCCAGATGTATTCCCTCTGCCGCAATGCGCCCAATCTCTTCACCAAGGGGCTCATGCCCGGCCTGCGCAAGATCAATCCCGAAGACCCCGCCGCTTCCAAGGAAAACATCGAAGCCGCCATCGCCGAATCCGTCGGCCGCGAGGAGGCCCAGGTCAGCTTCTGGATCAACTTCCTGTCGCTGTTCGCCAGCATCTCTCCCATGATCGGACTGCTCGGCACCGTCTCCGGCATGATCGGCGCCTTCGGCAAGATCGGCATGGGCGGCATGGGCCGGCCCGAGCAGCTCGCCGAAAACATCAAGGAGGCCCTGTTCACCACCGCCGCCGGCCTCATGATCGCCATCCCGGCCATCTTCGCCTTCTTCATCTTCCGCAACAACCTGTCGCGCATCATCCGCGACGCCGAAGCCGCGTACTCCGAGCTCGTGGACGCCCTCACCGGCTCCGTCAACCTCTTCGCCGAAACCGAGAAGGAAGCCGCCCCCGTCGAGAACGAAAGCTAACCGCAGAGGGCACAGAGAGCCACAGAGAGCATCATGAATGGCGAGAATCAAGAGAAGCGCGATCCGCTGACCGAAAAGGTCATCGGCTGCGCCATTGAGGTTCACCGGATCCTCGGGCCAGGCCTGCTGGAGTCCGCCTATCAGCGCTGCATGCTGTTTGAACTTCGGAAACAAGGCCTCGCCGTTGAAACCGAAGTTCCCATGCCTGTGAATTACAAAGGCGAAATCATGGACTGCGGCTATCGGGTGGATGTCCTGGTTGAGAAATCCTTGATTCTGGAACTGAAGGCCGTTGAAACCATCCTCCCCATCCATCAAGCCCAGTTGTTGACCTACATGAAGCTCGCCGGAATCCATCTCGGCCTTCTCATCAATTTTCACCAACCCCGCCTCGTTGATGGCCTGAAAAGATTTATCCTGTGACCTCCTCTGTGAAACTCTGTGCACTCTGTGGTTGAAATAACATGAAACTCCGCAAGCCAGACGAGCCGGAAGCCAACGTCGACATGACGCCCATGATCGACTGCGTCTTCCAGCTGCTCATCTTCTTCATGGTCTGCGCCACGATGAGCAAGGTGGACCAGACCCCCGAGGTCAAGCTGCCCATCGCGCCCAAGGCGGCCATTCCCGAGGCCGAGAACCTCCGCGGCCGCGGCGTGATCAACGTCGTGCCGCTGGGCACCGCCGTCGGCGCCGGCGCCACCTCCGAGGACCGGCCGTTCATCATCTCCGGCCAGGTCGTCGACGAACCCGGCCTCGTGACGGCCATTTCCGAGCGGCTCAAGCCCGAGCCCAACCTGCGCCTCAACATCCGCGTGGACAAGACCGCCGAGATCAAGACCGACAAGCCCGCCATCCGCGCCTGCGCCAACGCCGGCGTCTTCGACATCATCTTCGGCGCTTTCCAAAGCGAATCCGCGGCGGGAGGTCCCTGATGAAACTTCGCCACCAGACCGTCGTCAAGGCGGAGGTCGACATGACGCCCATGATCGACTGCGTCTTCCTCCTGCTGGTCTTCTTCATGGTTTCCAGCACCTTCAACAAGCAGGAAGCCGACATTTCCTTCGCCCTGCCGGGCACCGCCGAGCAGTCGGAATCCGTCGAAATCCCCGACGAGCAGATCATCCAGATCACCGAAGCCGGCAACGTCTTCCTCAACGACCTCGAATACGACGCGCCCACCGACCCCAACATGCCCGAGCTGATCAAGACCTTGATCCTCTTCCGCCAGACGGCCGACGCGAACAAGGTCCCGGCCATGGTCACCATCGCGCCCGAGGACAACGTCAAGCAG
>CAYTEK010000053.1:0-16490 GCA_964436715.1 uncultured Verrucomicrobiota bacterium
CCTTGGACTTCGCGAATCTGATCGGGCACGAGAACGGGCGCGGCGGCGCCTTGAATCCAGTACTGGCGACCTTGGAGATGCACGCGCTTGTCCTGCAGGCTGCGGAATTTGGAAGCTTCGCCGTAGACGTGGCAGAGAATCTGCCAGCGGTTGTCCTGCCAACGCACCACGCGGTAGCGGGTGGGGGCCTCGTTGATGAGCGGCGCGGCGCGCAACTCGCCTTCGACTTCCGTCCGGCGGCCTTGGCCGTCGAGCGGGATGAGCTTGAGGTCGGCGGGCGCCGGCACGGGAATTTCGCGCACGGCCACGTCCTTTTCGGGAACGGACGGCGCCACGATGGGCGTGGGAAGGTCGGCCGGCGGCGGCAAAACGGCGGGGGCGGCAGCGGCTTCCGTCGGGGCTTCTGCCTTGGCCTTGGATTTGCGTTTCTTGGCCGGCTTGTCGGCTTTCTTCTCGTCGGTCGCGCTCGCCTCGTCCGCGGCGGCGGCCGGCGCGGCGACTTCGGCGGTCGGTTCGGCGGCGGGCACCGCTTCGACGGGGGCGCTTGTTTCGCCCGGGGCGTCGCCGAGGATTTCGACGTAGTCGCGGCTGATCCAGACGCGGGCGTCCGCGGGCGGGGCGATCTTGAGCCACTCCGCGATTTCTTCGCCGCGGGGTTCGACGACGTCGCCGAGCGCCAGGGTGCAGACGACGTTGTAGTTGATGCTCGGACCGGCGCGGACGTTGACGCGGTTGGCGCCGATGGCGTTGCCGGGCATCTGGACGTAGGATTTCATGACCCACAGGTCCGCCTCGGGGGGCGCGGCGACTTCCACCCATTCCTCGCCGATCTCGAAGGCGGCGAGGCGGGCGTCGTAGCCGACCTGGCCGACCACGTCGCCGGTCGGGACGGCTTTGGCGCGCAAATTGACGTTGTCGGCCGTGACGCGCACGGGAGTCTGGGCGGACAGGACGGTGGCGGCGGCCACGCACAGGACCGCGCCGAGCAGGCTGGATTTGATCGCATTCATGGGGGCACAGAATACGGGGCGCGGCCGGAATCGGCAATTCCGAATTGCGGGGATTGATTGTCGGGGGCGTTTGGAGTAGAACCGCGGATCATGTCAACATCACCGAAACACAAGGGCTTGGGCCGGGGTTTGGATGCGCTGATCAAGGGAGGCGCGACGCGTCCGGGAACCGCGCCGGCGCCGAAACCCGTTGCGGCGCCGGCCAAGGCCGAGCCGGCGGCGAAGGCCAAGGGCGCGGTCCACCTGATTCCGGTGCACAAGATCCAAAAGGCTTCGTGGCAGCCCCGGCGCCGCTTCGCGGAGGAGGCGCTGAAGGAACTGGCCGATTCCATCCGCGAAAAAGGCGTGCTGGAACCGGTGTGGCTGAAGCCGGCCGGGGAACTTTTCCACCTGATCGCCGGCGAGCGGCGGTTTCGCGCGGCGCAATTGGCGGGGCTGGCGGAAATTCCGGCGCTGCTGCACGAGGTCAGCGACCTCGAAGCGCGCGAGATGGCGTTGATCGAGAACCTGCAGCGGGCGGATTTGGATTTGATCGAAGAAGCCGAAGGCTATCGCGACCTGATGCGAGAAGCCGGCTTGACGCAGGAAGAAGTGTCCAAGCGGATCGGCAAGGCGCGCGCCACGGTGGCCAACGCCCTGCGGCTGCTGGACCTGTCCGACGCCATCAAGCGCGCCTTGTCCGAAGGCGCGCTGTCCGCCGGCCACGCGAAGGTGCTGCTGGGCGCGGACGCCCGGGAACGCGACCTGTTGGCCGCGCGCGTCGTGGCGCAGGGGCTGTCCGTCCGGGCGCTGGAGAAGCTGGTGGCGGATCTGGGCAAGCCCCGGGGCGGCCGCAAGGCGGAGGCGCCGAAGGTCGAAGGCAAGATCGACGAGAAGAGCGCGAAGCAGCTCAAGTTCCTCGCCGACCGCATGCAGCAGGAATTGGGGACGAAGGTCCAGCTGACGCCGGCGCGTTCGTTGCCCGACGGCAAGCGGGAAATGGGCCGGATCGTGATCGAGTTCTTCGACAACGAAGACCTGTCGCGCCTGCTGGAGACGCTGAACCTCGGCGACTTGGCCTGAGCGAGGGGCGATGGCCGCGTGGTACGACGAGCGGCGGGAGGCGCGGGCGCGGGCCTACGATCGCCTTCAGGGCCTGCTGTTTTTGCTGCGGTTCGCGCTCTTGTTCGCGCTGGCGACGCTGTTCTGGACGTCGGGCTTGGCCCGCACCTTGGCCGACGGCCTGCGGAGTTGGTTCCCGTTTTCGTACGCGTGGCCGCTGATCTGCGGCTGTTTCGCGGCGCTGGCGGCGTTCGGCTACGAAACCCTGCTGTTTCCCTTGTCGGTGCTGGCCGATTTCACGCTGGAGCGCGCCTATGGCCGGCTCGAAGCGGAATTCGGCGCGTGGCTGCGGGGGTTCGTGGTCACGATGCTGCTGGAAATCGGCTTGGTGGCGGCGGGGTTCACGGGCTTGTTGACGCTGATGCGCCTGTATCCGGCGTGGGGTTGGTTGGCGGCCACGGCCGCCTATGCGCTGCTGGTGCCGGGTTTGGGCGAATGGGGACCGTCGTGGCTGCTGCCGCGCGTGCGGCCGCCGGTGCCGGCGAACGACGCGGAACTCGAACGCGAACTGCGCCGGGTGGGGCAGGCGGCGGGTCTGGAGATCGAAGGCGCGGCCTGGTGGGATTTCGAGCATCAGGAAGAACTCGACGACGTGCGCCTGACGGGCATGGGCCGCCGGCGCCGCGCGGTGTTTTCGGAGCAGGCCTGGCGGCGGCTGGGGCGCCGGGAACAGGTGTTTTTGGCGGCGCGCCACATGGCGTGGCATCGGCGCGGCGCGGCGCTGGGCCTGCAGGCGCTGCAGGTCGCCTTGGCCGGCGGGGGGTTCTGGGGCGCGGCGCGGGGGGTCGATTGGGCGGCGCGCGCGCGCGGCTTGCCGGGCGCGACGGCGCCGGAGACGTTTCCGTTCTGGATGCTCGCGTTGTTCGGCTTGGCGGCGGTGGCCGGCGTGATCGCCGCCGCGGCGGCGCGCCGGGGCGAATTGAGCGCCGATCGCTTCGCGCTGCGCGCGGCGGGCGGCGAGGACGTGTTGTTGGCCTGCCTGCGGCAGCGGTTCGCGCGCGAACCGTTCGCGGTGGACGCGCCGGGTTGGCAGGTGGCGCTGCTGCGCCGGACGCCGACGCCCGCGCAGCGTTTGGCGCAGGCGCGCGCGGCGGCGGAAAAACCGGCATGACGCCGCGCAAATTGCGCTTGGCGCTGGACGCGCGCGGCTGATAGATTGCAGCGGCGAGATGGACAATTTCGGAAGGGCAACGGCATGAAATTCACGGCATGGCAGGGGTTCGCGGCGGCGGCGGTGTTCGGCATGGCCGCCTGGGCCCCGGCCCAGACTTCCGCGCCGCCGGCGCGTTCGCCGCCCCCGCCGGCCGCCCGGGCGGCGGCGCTGGATCCGGCCGCCGTCGCCTCGGCGCTTTCCGGGCTCATCGACGTGCAGGCCGACGACCTCTCCTACGACGCCGCGCGGCGCCTGGTGATCGCCACGGGCAACGTGAAGGTCACCCGCGGCACCGATTCGGTTTCGGCGGATTACGCCGAGGTGGACACCGCCGCCGAGCAGGTCACGGCGCGCGGCCACATCGTCATCCAATATCTGGGCAACGTCTGGAAGGGGGAAGAAGCCACCTACAATTTCAAGACGGGGCAGGGCGATTTCGGCGCCTTCGAGGCCTACGCGCCGCCGTATCACGTGACCGCCCGCGATTCCCGGCGCCTGTCGCTCAACCTGATGGAGCTCAAGGGCGTCATGCTGACGACTTGCGAACCCGACCGGCCCGAATATTCCGTTCGCGCCAGTTCGGCCACGCTGCAAGACAACAACATCCTGCGCGCCAAGAACGTCCGCTTCCAGCTCGGGCCCGTGCCCTTTTTCTGGTTTCCGTACGTGAAGGCCAACATCGAGGAACTGGCCAAGTTCGAATTCACGCCCGGCTGGAGCTCCGACATGGGGCCGTTCCTGCTGACGGCCTACAACCAGCCGCTGAACGACGTCTTCAAGACGCGCACGCACGTCGACGTGCGCCAGAAACGCGGGCTCGGCTTGGGCGAAGACCTGATGTGGAAGGATCCCGAAGCAAACGACTATCGCGGCATGCTGCGGCTCTATTACGCCAACGACCAGAAGCCCTGGCACGACGAAGAACAGCAGGCGGAACGCGAAGACCTCGTCGATGCCGACCGCTATTGGCTCCATCTGGAAGACCGCCACAACGTGACCGACCGCGACTACCTCATCAGCGAACTGAACTACGTCAGCGATCCGTGGATCCTGAGCGACTTCTTCGACGACGAATACCAGAAGAACGTCCAGCCCGAAAACCGCGTCACGCTCTCCCACCGCGGCGACCACTACACCGCCGGCGTCCTGATGAACATGCGGCTGAACGATTTCTACGAGAACGTGGACCGCTTGCCCGAGGTGTTCCTGGACTTCAACCGCCAGCAGATTCCGGGCACGCCGTTCTACTACGAAGGCGAAAACGCCTTCGGCTATCTCGGCCGCGTCTATCCCGACGGCTCCGAAGAAGACCGCTACAACGCCTTTCGCTTCGACACCAAGCACGTCGCGTATTGGCCCACGCGCCACTTCGGCTTCCTGAGCCTGATTCCGCGCGCCGGCTACCGCGGCACCTACTATTCCGAAACCCGCAACGAGGTCGTCGTCACCAACGTGGTCGTGGTCACCAACGAGCTGGGCGCGGTCGTCGGCACCACCAACGAGCTCGAGACCCTCGTGTCGGACGGCGATCCGGTCTGGCGCAGCCTGCCGGAAATCGGGGCGGAGTCGTCGTTCAAGGCCTTCGGCAACCTCTACGAAGGGC
Source organism: uncultured Verrucomicrobiota bacterium (assembly GCA_964436715.1). Lineage (GTDB taxonomy): Bacteria > Verrucomicrobiota > Kiritimatiellia > CAIQIC01 > Lenti-01 > Lenti-01. Next base: position 4,868 of record CAYTEK010000053.1, read on the forward strand.
CGACGGGCATCGAGGAGGACGAAGACCTGCGGCACGTCTTCGAACCCTACGCCGACTACACGCTGCGTTTCGAACCCAACGTGCTGCCGGAAGAACTCTGGCAGTTCGATTCCATCGACGAACTCGACGAGCGCAACGACGTCACCGTCGGGTTGCGCAACTACCTGCAGACCAAGCGGCGCACCTCCACCCACAACCTCGTCTACGCCGACGTCTTCACCACGCTCGAGCTCGAACCCGAAGAGAACGAGGAAACCCTCGAGGACGTCGGGTTCAAGTCCGAGCTGCGGCCGTGGTCCTGGCTCTCGTGGGATTTCGACGGCACCTACGACGTGCAGACGAACGCCCTGCAGACCTTCAACACGCAGGTCGAAATCGAACGGGAAGACGTCTTCACCTTCGGCGTGGATTACCGCTACAAGGTGGATGCCCGCGAGGCGATCGCCGGCGATTTGTCGCTGTTCCCCGAGCAGCGCTGGTCCGGCCGCATCTACGCGCGCATGGACCTCGAAGAATCGCAGGTCGAGGAGCATTCCTATTACCTCATCCACCGCACGCGCTGCCTGGGCATCGGCATCGGCCTGCGCGTCCGGCCCGAATACGCGGAAGACGGCGACGACGACTACACCGTCTGGTTCCGGATCTGGCCGTTGGCGTTTCCGCAGTTCTCCAGCTCCCTCGGCGGCGGTTGAGCGCCATGTCGGCCAACGAACTCCAGCTGGTCACCGGCGGGGCCGGTTTCATCGGCTCCAACCTCGTCCGCCGCCTGGCGGGGCAGGGCGCGCGCGTCCGCGTCTTCGACGATCTGTCCTCGGGCCATCTCGAAAACCTCGCCGGCTTGGAGGCGTCCGTCGAATTCGTGCGCGGCGATCTGCGCGACGCCGCGGCGGTGCGCGCCGCGGCGCGCGGCGTCCGGCACGTGTTCCACGTCGGCGCGCTGGCCTCCGTGCAGGCGTCGGTGGACGACCCCGCGGCGACGCACGAAATCAACGTCACCGGCACGCTGAACGTGCTGCTCGCCGCGCGCGACGCCGGCGCGGAGCGCGTGGTGTTTTCCTCCTCGGCGTCCATCTACGGCGATTCGCCGGTCATGCCCAAGCGCGAGGACATGCTGCCCGCGCCGCTGACCGGCTATGCGCTTTCGAAGCTCGCCGGCGAGCACTACGGCCGCATTTTCCACGGCCTCTACGGCCTGAAGTTCTTCGCCCTGCGCTACTTCCACGGCTTCGGCCCGCGCCAGGATCCGGCCTCGCACTACGCCGCGGTGATCCCGCTGTTCATGCGCGCCTACTGCGCCGGCCGCCAGCCGACGATCTACGGCGACGGCGGGCAGACGCGCGACTTCACGTTCGTCGAAGACGTCGTTTCCGCGAATCTCGCGTGCCTGGCGGCGCCGGACGCCGCCGCGGGCGGCGTCTACAACGTCGCCTACGGCGACCGCATTTCCGTCAACGACCTCGCGCGCCAGATCGCCGCGCTGGCGGGCCAGCCCTTCGCGCCAACCTACGCGCCGGCGCGGCCCGGCGACGTGCGCGAATCGCAGGCCGACGCCGCGCTGGCGCGCCGCGTGCTCGGCTGGCGGCCCGCGCACGCCTTCGCCGAGGGCCTGCAGGCCACCTTCGACTGGTTCAAGGACCGGTTCTGAATCCGGCGCCGGCCGGTTGCGGAACGGCGCGACCGGCGGTAGGTTGCCTCCCTCGAGAGGAGGTGGACCATGATCGGCAAATGGGCGCTCGGCATCGGCATGGCGGCTTGGCTCGGCTGGAATTCCGCCGCGCCGGGGGCGGAACCCGCGCCCAGCTTCTACGACTTCACGCTGAAAAACGTCGATGGGCAGGACGTGAGCTTGGCGGACTTCAAGGGCCGGGTGCTGCTGGTGGTGAACGTGGCCAGCAAGTGCGGGTTCACGAAACAGTACGCCGGGCTCGAAAAACTGCACCGGACGCACAAGGACCGCGGTTTCGCCGTGCTGGGATTTCCCGCCAACGATTTCCTGGGCCAGGAGCCCGGCGCGGAGGCCGAGATCCGGAACTTCTGCACGCTGAACTACGGCGTGACGTTCCCGATGTTTTCCAAGATTTCCGTCAAGGGCAAGGCCATCCATCCGCTCTACGCCTTTTTGACCGACGAAAAACTCCATCCGGGCGCCGGCGGGAAGGTTTCCTGGAACTTCAACAAGTTCCTGATCGGCCGCGACGGCGCGGTTCTCGCGCACTACGGCAGCCGCACCGCACCCGACGATCCGGACCTGGCGGCCGCGATCGAGTCCGCCTTGCAGGCCGCGCCTTGAGAAGATTTTCCCGGCCGGGAGCTTGACGCGCGCGGCGCGGGTGGTATGGTGAAGCGTGACAACTGAATTTGGTCGCTAGGGGTGTCCTCGATCGAGAGGGCTGAGAGTTCCCGTAACCGGGATAACCCTTGGAACCTGTTGGATCATTCCAACGCAGGGACAGCGGATCGATTGGATCAGAACCGTGGTTTCTCCGATGGAACCGCGGTTTTCGTTTACCGCGGCAGGCTCCCCGGCGTCCGCAACGCGAGGAGCGCGCCATGACGACGACGGGGCCGACGACGGCCGAAGAACGCAATTTGAAGGAGTGGGATTTCTTCCTGCTGTGGGCGGGGGCGGCGATTTCGCTGTCCGAAATCTGGGCCGGCGGCCTGCTGGCGTCGTTCGGCCTGCTGGCGGGGCTGGGCCTGATCCTGCTGGGGCACCTCGTCGGCAACGTGCCGCTGGTGCTGGGCGGGTGGATCGGCAGCCGGCACGGCGTGCCGGCCATCGTGAGCACGCGCGGCGCCTTGGGCAATCGCGGTTCGATCCTGCCGGCCGTCCTCAACGTCGTGCAGCTGGTGGGCTGGACCGCGGTCATGCTGTGGATCGGCGGCCAGGCCGCGGCGGGGCTGGCCGGCGGCACGGAACGCGCCGGCGCCTGGACCGTCGCGCTGGGCGTCTTGACGACGCTGTGGGCGCTGGCGGGCAGCCGCATCTGGAAAACCCTCCAGAAAATCGGCGTGGTCCTGCTGCTGCTGCTGTCGGTGGCGCTGACGGCGCTGGCGTTGGCGACCTACGGTTGGCGCGAGCTGCTGGCCGCGCCGCGCGCGCCGACGCTGCCGGCCATGCTCGGGCTCGATCTCGTGATCGCGATGCCGATCTCGTGGCTGCCGCTGGTGGCCGACTACGCGCGCCACGCGGCCGTTCCGGGCCGGGGCCTGCGCGGGACGGGCTGGGGCTATTTTCTCGTGAGTTCGTGGATGTACGCGGTGGGCCTCGTCGCGGCCCTCGCGACGGGTTCGGACGCGCCGGAAACGATGCTGATGCAGCTGCTGGGCGCGCATCGGCTGCTGGCGCCCGCGGTGCTGATCGTCCTGCTCTCGACGGTCACCACGACCTTCCTCGACGTCTATTCCAACGCCGTGTCGGCGCAGAGCCTGTTTCCGAAGCTCGGCACGCGGCCGGCGGTGCTGGCGGCGGGCGTCGCCGGCACGCTGTTCGCGCTGGGCTTCGACGCGACGAAGTACGAAGGCTTCCTCCTGTTCATCGGTTCCGCGTTCTGCCCGCTGTTCGGCGTGGTGCTGGCGGACTATTTCATCTTGAAGCGCGGCCGCTACGAGGCCGCCGAGCTGTTCCGGCGCGGCCGCTACTGGTACGCGGGCGGGGTGAACGTCCGCGCGCTGGCCGCCTGGGCCGCCGGCTTCGGCCTGTATCAGGGGTGCGCGCGGACGGAGTTCGCGGGCGGCGCTTCGCTGCCGGCCCTGCTGGGGGCCGCCGCGATCTACTTGGCGATTTCACTTAAAAAGAGGGAGCCGAAATGAATCCGAAAGCGATCGATGCCGCGCGCGCGGCGGACAATCTGGCGCAGGTGCGCGCGACGAACCCCCTGGTGCACAACGTCACCAACTACGTCGTGATGAACTTCACGGCGAACGTCCTGCTGGCGGCGGGCGCGGCGCCGGTGATGGCGCACGCGGAAAACGAAGTCGAGGAAATGGTCGCGTTCGCGAAGGCGCTGGTGCTGAACATCGGCACGCTGGACGACGCGTGGATCGCGGCCATGCTCAAGGCGGGCCGGCGGGCGTCGGCGCTGGGCGTGCCCATCGTCCTGGACCCGGTGGGCGCGGGCGCGACGAAGCTGCGCACCGAAGCCGCCCGGCGCATCCTGGGCGAGACGCGCGTGACGCTGGTGCGCGGCAACGCGTCGGAGATCCTCGCCCTCGGCGGCGGCGCGGCGAAGACGCGGGGCGTGGATGCCGCGGATTCCGTGGACGCCGCGGCGGAACGCGCCGGGGCGCTGGCGCGCGAATTGGGCGTGCCGGTGGCGATCACCGGCGCCGTGGATTACGTCACGGACGGCCGGCGCGTCGTGCGCGTGGCCAACGGCCATCCGCTGATGGGCTGCGTGACGGGCACGGGCTGCGGCGCCACCGCGATCGTCGCCGCTTTCGCGGGCGTGGAGGCCGATCCGGTGTCGGCCGCCGCGACGGCGCTGGCCTACTACGGCCTCGCCGGCGAATATGCCGCGGACGGGGCGGCGGGACCGGGGTCGTTCGCGGTCCGGTTCCTGGACGCCCTGCACGGGCTGACGCTGGACGAAGTGCGGCACGGCGGCAAGATCCGGGAGGATTGACGTGGGCCGGATCGACTATTCGCTCTACCTGGTGACGGACCGCGCGCTGGCGCGCGGCCGGCCGCTGGCGGACGTCGTGCGCGCGGCGGTGGCCGGCGGCGTCACCTGCGTGCAGTTGCGCGAAAAGGAGGCTTCCGCGCGGGAATTCGCGGCTGCGGCGCGGGAACTGTTGGCGTTGCTGCGGCCGCTGGGCGTGCCGCTGATCGTCAACGACCGGATCGACGTCGCCTTGGCCGCCGGCGCGGACGGGGTCCACGTGGGGCAGCAGGATCTGTCCGTCGCCGACGCGCGGCGGCTGGGGCCGCCGGGCTGGATCGTCGGCGTCTCGGCGGAATCGGTCGCCGACGCGGCGCGGGCGGAACGGGACGGCGCCGATTACGTTGGTGCGAGCCCGGTGTTCGCGACGCCGACGAAGGCCGACCACGCGCCGCCGCTGGGCTTGGCCGGCTTGCGGGCGCTGCGGGCGGCGACGAAACTGCCGCTGGTGGCCATCGGCGGGATCCACGTCGGCAACGCGCGCGAAACGATCCGCGCCGGTGCGGACGGTTTGGCGGTGGTGTCGGCCATCGTGGCGGCGGACGATCCGCGCGCGGCGGCGGCGGAATTGCGGCGGGAAATCGCGGCGGCGAAAGGAGCGGAGGCGTGAACGAGAAAACCTATCGGCGGGTCCTGACGATCGCGGGGTCGGACAGCGGCGGCGGGGCCGGCATCCAGGCCGACCTGAAGACGTTCGCGGCCAACGGCTGCTATGGCTTCAGCGTCGTCACGGCGCTGACCGCGCAGAACACGCGGGGCGTGGCGGCGATCCATCCGGCGCCGGTGAATTTCGTGGCGCAGCAGCTCGACGCGGTTTTGCCGGACATCGGCGCGGACGCGGTGAAGATCGGCATGCTGTATTCGCCGGAGCTGATCGAGACGGTGGCGCGGAAGCTGCGGGAACACGGCGCGGCGCACGTCGTGCTCGATCCGGTCATGGTGGCGCAGAGCGGCGACAAGCTGCTGCGCGACGACGCGGTGGCGGCGCTGAAGACCCACCTGATTCCGCTGGCGGAAATCCTGACGCCGAACATTCCGGAAGCGGAAGTGCTGCTGGGCCGGAAGATCCCCGGTGCGGCGGAGTTGCCCGCCGCAGCGGAGGACCTGATGCGCTTCGGCTGCCGAAACGTGCTGGTGAAGGGGGGGCATCTCGAGGGCGCCGCCAGCGACGACTGCCTGTACCTGGGCGCGGAGCGGCGCGCGACGATGCTGCCGGGCGCGCGGATCGAAACGCGCAACAACCACGGCACGGGCTGCACGCTGTCGTCGGCCATCGCGGCGTTTCTCGCGCAGGGCTGCGGCGCGGAAGACGCGGTGCGGCGGGCGAAGGAATACGTCGCGGAAGCCATCCGCGCGGGCGCGGCCTACCGCATCGGGCACGGCCACGGGCCGGTGCACCATTTCTGGCGCTACTGGTAGGCAGGCCTCAAGGCGCGGCGGCCACTGACGATTCGGCCTGCGGTTCCGCGGCCGGAGCCGCGGGCGCGTCCGCCGGCGCGGCGCGCTCGGGAATGCGGAAGGGCAGGTCGGTCTGCGATTGGCACTGCATGGCAGTGCCGTCGCGGACGACGAGCGTCAAGACGTGCGGACCGGGCGGGAGCGCGGACAGGTCGAGGGGATATTCGATGTCGTAGGCGCGGGCGTCGCCGAGATGCAGCGTCGCCGCGGCGCGGCCGACGTCGCCGTCGAGCACGAGCCGGTCCGTGCCGACCTGCGCGCCGAGATAGATGGCCGCCGCGAAGCCCTTTTCGACGGAAACGGCGAACGGCAGCGGCATGCCGTCGGCGCCGCGAGGTTGGCGGACGGCGATTTCCACGCGGTCGGCCTTGGCGCTGGCGGTGATCTGGCCGGCGCCGCCCGCGTTGATGGCCCACGCCAGGCCGGCGGCGGCGGCGTAGAGATCTTCGGCGGGCGCGACGACGTAGGCGAAGCGGTTGGTGCCGATTTGCGCGACGAGTTCGTTGCCGACGGGGGCGAAGGGCCGCGCGACCGGCGCGTGGTGGCGCCCGTCGAGATACAGATCCAGATAGACCGGCGGCGCCCCGCGTTCGTGCGCGGCGACGGAAATCTGCAGCGGCGTTTCGCCGTCGAGTTCCGCGTTGCGCGCGGGGGCGCGGAGGACCACGCTCGGCGGCGCGGCGAAGGGCGCGGCGAGCGGGTCGCCGACCCAGATGCCCTGGTAGGGATTGAGCACGGACATCGCGAGCGCCTCGCCGGCGCAGAAGCCGCGCGCGTACCAGAAGGCGATCATCGGATCGGGGAATTTCTCCCGGAAGGCGCAAGGTTCGCAGACGGTGCCGTAGGACGCGGTGGCGCCGAGGCGCATCCAGTCCCACACGCTGCTTTGGCCGAGGCAGGGATCGGGAATCATGCCGGCGCAGGAGGTCAGATGCTCGGCGATCGCGCCGGGCGCGAACGCGGCGTCGGCGAGGTTGGTGGGCAGGGTCGGCAGGCCGTTGACGTAGCCGAGGATCGGCCACGGCGGCCGGGGGCTGGACACGGCGTTGGTTTCGAGCAGCGCGGACAGGCCGAACAGCGCGAACTGGCGGGCGACGGCCGGATAGGTGCGGTAGCGGATGTTGCGCGCGTCGTCGGCGGAGCCGTAGAGGCAAAACGCGCCGGCGGGGAAGGTCGCGAACGCCGCGGCGCCGCGGTCCACGACCTGCTTGGCGGTTTCCAGGTTGGCGGCCGTGAGCAGGAACGGGATCGGCGCGTTGGTGCGGTTCCAGCCCGCCGTGGCGGTGTAGGCCAGTTCGGAGCCGAAGTACTGGTTGACGGAATTCGAAGCCACGTGGCACTGCGGCGCGTTCGGCGTCGGCGGCTTGTAGCCGTAGAACAAGGCCGCGGTGAGGCCGTTGTTGCCTTCGACGCGCGACGGGACGTCCAGGCACAGGACCAGGAAGTGGATCTGGCCGGCGAGGCCTTGGTTCGCGACGTGCGCGAGGATCGGCAACCGGACGTCGCGCTCGAAGTCGGCGAGCGAAATGGACGCGGCCCGCGGATCGACCTTGATGGAGCAAAGGTGGGACTGGGGCAGGCCGTGCTTTTCGAGGTAGTAGGCGCCCAGCGCGCGCGAATCGCGGCTGGCGGAATTCACGACCACCAGCACGTTCAGCGGTCCGCCGCCCGCCTGCGCCAGGGCGGGCAGGAGCAGCAGCGCGGCCAGACACGATCGAAGCAAGCAATTCATATGCGGCGAATTGTCGCCAAAGGCTTGGAAAAGTGCAAGCCGGGAGGCGGTTGCGCGGCGGGGCGGGGCGGGGTAGAATTCCCCATCGACGCGAACACGAGGAGCGACGCATGAAAACAAGCCAACGCGAATCGCTGCACCGGAAATGGTCGCAGGCGGTGACGGACGGAATGGAACGGGCGGCGAGCCGGGCGATGCTGCATGCGGTGGGGTTCGCCGCGGGGGATTTTCGGAAATCGCAGGTGGGCATCGCCTCGACGTGGAGCCAGGTCACGCCGTGCAACGTGCACATCGACCGGCTGGCGCGGCGCGCGGCGGAAGGCGTGACCGCCGCGGGCGGCAAGCCGGTGATCTTCAACACCATCACCATTTCCGACGGCATTTCGATGGGCACGCCCGGCATGCGCTATTCGCTCGTGTCGCGCGAGATCATCGCGGACTCCATCGAGGCGGTCGTCGCCTGCGAGGGCTTCGACGGGCTGGTGGCGATCGGCGGGTGCGACAAGAACATGCCCGGCTGCCTGATCGCGATGGCGCGGCTGAACCGGCCGGCGGTGTTCGTCTACGGCGGCACGATCAAGCCCGGTTGCCACCGCGGAAAACCCGTGGACGTCGTCAGCGTCTTCGAAGCGGTCGGGAAGAAGGCGCGCGGGGAGATCACGGGAAAGGAACTGGCGCAGATCGAAGGCTGCGCGCTCCCGGGCGCCGGCTCGTGCGGCGGCATGTACACCGCCAACACGATGGCCTCCGCCATCGAGGCGCTGGGCATGAGCCTGCCCAACAGCGGAGCGCAGAACGCGGTTTCCGCCGCGAAAACGCGCGACTGCCGCGCGGCGGGGGCGGCGGCGATGAACCTGATCCGGCGCGGCATCCGGCCCAGCGATATTCTGACGCGCGAGGCGTTCCTGAACGCCATTGCGCTGGTCATGGCCATGGGCGGTTCCACCAACGCCGTGCTGCACCTGCTGGCCATCGCGCATGCGGCGAACGTGAAACTGGAACTCGACGACTTCACGCGCGTCGGCGCGCGCACGCCGGTGCTGGCCGATCTCAAGCCCAGCGGGCGCCACGTCATGTCCGACCTGGTGGCCATCGGCGGCACGGCGCCGCTGATGAAGATGCTGATCGAAGAAGGCCTCATGGACGGCGACCTGCTCACCGTGACGGGCCAGACCCTGCGGCAGAATCTGAAGGACGTGCGGCCGTACCCGAAGAACCAAACGATCATCCGGCCGTTGTCCGATCCGATCAAGCCGACGGGGCATTTGGTGATCCTGCGCGGCAACCTGGCGCCGGAAGGCGCCGTGGCGAAGATCAGCGGGCACGAAGGGCTGCGGTTCGCGGGGCGCGCGCTCGTGTTCGAGTCCGAGGAAACCGCGCTGGCCGCGATCCTGAAGGGGACGGTGAAGAAGGGCCACGTGGTGGTGATCCGCAACGAAGGCCCGCGCGGCGGGCCGGGCATGCGCGAGATGCTTTCGCCCACCTCGGCCATCATGGGCCGCGGGCTGGGGGCGGACGTGGCGCTGATCACGGACGGGCGGTTTTCGGGCGGCAGCCACGGGTTCGTGGTGGGGCACGTGGCGCCGGAAGCGGCCGTGGGCGGACCAATCGGCCTGGTGCGCAACGGCGATCCGATCGCCATCGACGGCGAGCGGCGGACGCTCGCGCTCGGCATTTCCGCGGCCGAATTCCGGCGCCGGCGGGCGGCCTGGCGGGCGCCGCCGCCGAAGGAGGCTCGCGGCGCGCTGGCCAAGTACGCGCGCCAGGTCGGCAGCGCCACGTTCGGCGCGGTGACCGACGCCTGAGCCGCCGCGTTTTCCACGCCGTGGAAAACCGGCGGGCGGCGCCGGGTGCGAGGCTCAGCGGCCGAGGGCGCGGGCGTAGACCGCGCGGGTTTGGGCGGCGATGTGGTCCCAGTCGAAGGCGGCGAGATCGTAGGTGCGGGCCGGTTGGGGGGCGGCGAGCTTGCGGCGCAAGGCGGGGGCGAGATCGGCGTCGGCGGCGAAATAATCCTCCGGCGGCAGCGGGACGAGCCGGGTGGCGGGGAGGTCGCGGACGAGGACGTCGCGGCCGGCGGCCATGGCCTCGAGCAGGACGAGGGGGAAGCCTTCGTTGCGGGAGGGCAGGACGAAGAGCCGGGCGTGGGCGAACAACTGGCGCAGGGGTTCGCCGACGAGCGGACCGGCAAAGACGACGGGCGCGGCGCCGGCGCGTTCGCGGAGGGCGCGGGCGCAGGCGTCTTCGTGGTCGCTGCCGCCGGCGACGACGAGCGGGCAATCGGCCGGCGCGGCCTGCCGGAAGGCGTCGATCAGGACGTCGAAGCCCTTTTCGGGCGTGAGGCGGCCGACGGCGAGGAGATAGCGTCCGGGTTCGAGGCCGAAGCGGGCGAGTTCGCCGGTACCGGCGCCCGGCGGGACGGGCTCGACGCCGTTGGGCACGTAGGTGGACTTCCGGCGGACGGCTTCCGGGAATTTCCGCATCTGGAATTCGTTGACGAAGACGACCGCGTTGGCGGCGCGCAGGGCGATTTTTTCGCTGAGCCGCAGCAGGGCGCGCGCGAAGGGGCCCCACTTGGCGTGTTCGTAGTTCGGGCTGTGGTAGGTGAGGACGACGGGGAGGCCGAACAGCCGCAGGAGCGGGGCAAAGCAGGCGGGGCCGATGTTGTGGACGTGGACGAGGTCCGGCCGCTCGAACAGGCAGGCGACGGCGGCGAGAAGGGAATGGAACGCGGCTTCGAAGCCCTTGAGGCGGGTGGAGGGCAAATCGACGAAGCGGATGCGGGGCAGGGCGGGCGTGGCGCGGACGTAGGGCCGGCGGCGATAGACGACGAATTCGCAGTCGGCGGGAAAGCGGGGATAGAGGCGTTCGCCGTGCTTTTCGACGCCGCCCTGGATATCCGGGAAACCGCGGGTGCCGAACACGCAGATTTTCATGGCGGGGATCAGTCCCAGCAGAGCGGCAAGCCGCGCCGGATGCGGAGCTTGTTCTTCAGGATCCACAGGATGGGGCGCCAAGGGCGGCGGACCATGTCGTGGCGTTCGGTGACGATGAACGCGCAGTTGCGGGTGCAGGCGGCGACTTTTTCCGCGGCCTCCTTGGCCTTGTCCGAGGCCATGATGTGCTCGAAGGAGTCCTGCTTGACGTTGCCGATGATCCATTCCTCGGCCGAGCCGTTGCAGGGCGAGACGTTGCCGGCGGGATCGATGAAGAAGAAATCGGAAAGGGCGCCGCAGGGCGGGCGGTAGCCGGGTTCGTCGCCGCGGAGGCGGCGGTGGATGCTGCGGTTGAAGTAGGCGCGGCCGTAGTCCTTGAGCTTGTTCTTGAAACCGCGGCGCTTGGAGGTCAGGAGGGCGGCGACGAATTTTTCGTGCTCGTCCAGAGCGTCCCGGCTGGCGAGGAGATTGTCTCCCTTGTGGAAGTACCAGGAATTGTGGACGACGGAATTGCCGAGTTCGACGCCGAGGGCGACGCAGAGTTCGTAGAGCGGGAGGAGATCCTTGTAGTTGTCGGGCGAGATGACGACGGAGAAGCCGATGTTCTTGCAAGGGGTCTTGCGCAGGGCGAGCATGGTGCGCAGGGCGTGGTCGAACCCGTCCTGGGTGCCGCGCTTGGCGTCGTTGAGGGCGGGCAGGCCTTCGAGGGAGACGCGGATGAGGATGTTGGGGTACTTGTTGGCGAGCGCGACGATCTTTTCGGTGTAGAAGCCGTTGGTGCTGATTTCGAGGAGGGCGGCCTTGGGGTAGAGCTTGGCGAAGATTTCGTCGAGGTCTTC
>CAYTEK010000053.1:16500-17798 GCA_964436715.1 uncultured Verrucomicrobiota bacterium
GCGCGGACGTCGCGGCGCGTGGGGCGGCCGCCGGTGCCGTTGCTGCGCAGGCCGGGGGGCAGCTTGTCGTAGAAGTCCGGCGAGAGGTCGTCCTCGGGCCGGGTGGGGGTCTTCCAGATGTTGCACATGTTGCACTTGGCGTTGCAACGGAAGGTGACGATGAGGCTGCCTTGGACGACGTTTTTCATGGGCTGGCGCGGGTGGGGACCGTATCACCCTTGGGGGCGGGATTCAACCCGGGAATGCGGGGATCAGCGGTTCGCGGCGTTGTGGTAGGCGCCGTAGGGGCGTTCGGTTTTCTTCTGGAACGCGGGGCGGAACGGCTGGCCGAGCCAGCTGGCGCGCCGGGCGGCGGCGGCGCCGTCGCGGACGACGTCGGCGAAATCCACGGCGCGGTCGAAATCGACGGGACGGCCGCAGGCGGCGCGGAGCCGGTTGGCGCCGATCCAGACGAGGGGTTGGAGGCGGGGCAGGCGGAACCCGCGCGGCCGGCGGAAGGCGGCGCGGGCATGGCCGGCCAACCAGCAGTTCTGCGTGCAATGCGCGACCTGGACGCGGACCTCCCGCGCGCGCGGTCCGCGGAAGATTTCGCGCCAGGACTGGAGGGCCAGGTCGCCGATTTCGAGGTCGGGGCGGATGGGGCAGGCGTAGACGCGGCCCCAGGGATCGAGAACCGCGAAGTCGCGCCCGGCGCAGCAGGGTGCGGCGCGGGGCTGGCCGAGGATTTTCTTCATGAGGCCGAGGCAGAAATGGGCGCGGAACCAATCCGCGGGGCGCGGGGAGCGCAGCAGCGCGGCGGCCACCGGCTGAAGGGCGCGGGCCAGGCGGACGCGGTTGGCGAGCTCGTTGTCGGTCTTGTGGAACTGGAAGCCGTTGTGGAGGGCGGCGGGCGCGAACGCGCCGCCGAAGGTGCGGCAGAGATCGCAAAGGCCGAGGAGCTGGTCGGCGTTTTCGTCCTGGCCGACGACGGCGAAGCCCACGTCGCGGGCGCCGGCGGCGAAGAGCCGTTCCAAGGTGGCCCGCTTGCGTTCGAAGCCGTCGCGTTCGCCGCGCAGGACGTCGTTCTTGGCGCCGAAACCGTCGAGGGAAATGCGGAAGCGGACGCCGGGATGCCGGGCGGCGATGCGCGCGAGCTTGTCGGCCTGGAGGCCGTTGGTGGAAATCTCGAGGTGCCGGGCCTTGGGGAGGAGGAGCTCGACGACGTCCTCGAGATCGGCGCGGAGGGTGGGTTCGCCGCCGGTGAGGACGAGCGTGCCGAAGCCGCCGGGGAGCCGGGCGAGGACGGCCGGGGGGATTTC
>CAYTEK010000054.1:0-17573 GCA_964436715.1 uncultured Verrucomicrobiota bacterium
GCTGCAGCCGCAGGCGTGCATCGGCGGCGGCGGCGTGTCGGCGGCGGGCCCGGTCCTGTTCGATCCGCTGCGCAAGCACCTGAACGAGCGGTTGAGTCCCTACTTCGCGGAGCGGATCGCGATCAAGCGCGCGGAACTGGGCAACGACGCCGGCGTGATCGGTTCGGCCACGCTGACGTTCCTGGAGTGAGGCGGAGGCCGGCGCCATGGCCCGATTCTGGAAACTTCGCCGGGTGGGCTTGGCGCTGGGGAGCGGCGGGGCGCGCGGCTGGGCGCATCTGGGCGTGCTGCAGGCGCTGCGGGAAAAGGGCATCGCCGTCGAATGCGTCGCCGGCACCAGCATGGGCGCGGTGGTTGGCGCGTTTCTCGCCGCGCGGCGCGAGGAAGTCCTGCGCGAGCTGGCGCAGGATCTGGATTGGAAGCGCCTGCGCCCGTTCTTCTGGGAAGTGTCGCTGTCGCGTTCGGGGCTGACGGACGGCCGCCGGCTGCTGGAAGAATTCCGGAAGATGCTTGGATTGCGGGAATTCCGGGAGCTGGATCTGCCGTTCCGCGCCGTGGCGACGGATCTGGACACGGGCGGGGAAGTCGTGCTGAGTTCCGGCAATCTGTTGCAGGCCGTGCGCGCCAGCATTTCGATTCCGGGCCTGTTTTCGCCGGTGCGGGTGGGCAAGCGCCTGCTGGTGGACGGGGGACTGGTCAATCCGGTGCCGGTGAGCGTGGCGCGCGCGATGGGCGCGCAGACCGTCCTCGCCGTGGACGTGTCGCAAGGCATCGTGCCGGAGAAAAAGCCCGAGGTGCGGAAGGGCAAAGAGCCGGAGCCCGCGCGCGGCCCGCTCGCTTTGCCGAAACCGAAGGCGACGGAAGAAACCGGCGGCGCGACGCGGCTGCTGGATGGCTTTCGCGCCGAGATCGAAAAGAAGGTGCATCGCCTGCGCGCGGCGGCGGCCGACGTGGCGGCGAAACCCGCCGTGACGGACGTGCTGGTGCGGTCGGTGCGGATCGCGGAGTCGCGCATCGCCTTGGCGCGGCGCCAGGCCGAGCCGCCGGACATTCTCGTGGAACCCTCGGTGGGCGGCATCGGCACGCTCGAATTCCACCGCGCCCAGGAAGCCGTCGCCGCCGGCTACGCGGCGACCTTGAAGGCGCTGGGCTGATCCGTCTCCCCATGCGGTTCGGCGCCGCTTGAGCTGGAGGCGGCGCCCAAACGCCGCGCGAGGAAACACAAACGCCCCGCGCGCCGAAGGGCGGGCGGGGCGGCATCGGCCGCAAGGGGCCGCGGGGCAGGCTACTTCGCGGCGGCCTTGCGCAGCATCGCGGCGGCGCGGGCCTTTTTCCGGACGGAGCCGTTCTTCTTGATGATGCCGTGTTTGACGGCCTTGTCCAGCGCCGAGCAATAGGCGCTGTAGGCGGCGGCGTTCTTGGGCGCCTCGTTGGCCGCCAGGGCGGTCAGCAGGGTCTTGCGCAGGGTCTTGAGCTGCGACTTGGCCTCGGCGTTGCGCTGGCGGGACTTCTCGGATGTCTTGGCGCGCTTGGCGGCGCTCTTGATGTTGGGCATGTCTCTACTCCTCTTCCAATTCAAAAAGCCCGGCCAGTCTAGCGGCGGGCCGGGGGAAGTCAATGGTTTTTCCGGGCGGGCGGCAACGATTGGCTTGCGTTTTCGGGGGGGAGCGGCGAGAATCCGCCCCCGATTCGACAACCAATAGGATGGAACGCCCATGGACGACAAAATTCCGCAGAACGCGAACGAACCGCAGACGACCGAACCGGCGCCGGTGGTGCCGTCGCACGAAGGCGAAGACGTCAAGCAGTTCTCGAAATGGATGGCGGAATACGGCCGGCCGGCGCTGATCGGCCTCGCGGTGGCCGTGGTGGTGCTGCTGGGCATCCAGACGTGGCGCAGCCAGAAGGCCTCGAAGGCCTCTGCCGCGGTGCAGGCGCTTTTCCAGAGCCGCAGCCCCGAGGAATTGCAGCAATTGGCGACGGCCTCGCCGAGGGCGCCGACGGCGCCGATGGCGTTGGCTTCCGCCGCCGCCGAGTTCTACGCGCAGGGCCGCTACGACGAAGCCTTGGCCGCCTACCGGAGTTTCTCGGCGCAGTACGCCGGCCACATGCTGGCGCCGCAGGCCGCCGTGGGCGTGGCGGCCAGCCTCGAGGCGCAGGACAACTTCGCGGAAGCGGCCGCGAGCTATCAGGCGTTCGCCCAGGAAAATCCCGCAAGCCCGCTCCAGCCGCAGGCCGTGATGGGCGCCGCCCGCTGCCTCGAGCAGCTCGGCAAGTTCGACGAAGCCCGCGCGCTCTACGAAGATTTCATCGCGGCGCATCCCGAGAGTTCCTGGCTGCCCCAGGCCGAGTCGGGCCTGCTCTTCCTGAAGAAGGCCGAGCGCGCCGCCCAGGCCCCGGCGGCGGCGGCGCTGGAAGCGGTTCCCGAGGCGCCAGCAGCGGAAGCCGCGCCGGCCGCGGCGGAGGAAGTTGCTCCGGCGGCGGAAGCGCCGGCCGTGGAAGCGGCCGTTCCGGCGACCGCCGAGGACAAGTCCGCGCAGGACGACTCCAAGCCGAAAAAGAAGAAGTCGTCGAAGAAGAAGAAAGCCGCCCAATCGGCCGGCAAAGAAGCGGACGCCGGAGAGCCGGCGGCCGAGTAGAAAGGCACCGGGACCCCATGGCAAAGCGCCGGAATCCGCAAGGTTTCCGGCGCGTTGCATTTCAAGCGGGAGGCACACCATGATCGAGCGATACGTCCGGCCCGAAATTGGCGCGCTGTGGACCGACGAACACAAGTTCCAAACGTGGCTGGCGGTGGAGCTCGCCGCGTGCGAGGCCATGGCGCAAGCCGGCCAGATTCCCCGCAAGGATTGGGCGCTCATCCGTCGCAAGGCGGCGTTCGACGTGCGGCGCATCCGCCGGATCGAAGCCGAGGTGCGGCACGACGTGATCGCGTTCCTGACGAACGTGGCGGAGAACGTCGGCCCGGCGGCGCGGCACGTGCACAAGGGCCTGACGAGTTCGGACGTCGTGGACACGGCGCTGTCGGTGAATCTGGTCAAGGCGGCGGACCTGCTGATCGCGGACGTGGCGCGGGTGCGGGCGGCGGCGGCCAAGCTGGCGCGGAAGCACGCGTTCACGCCGATGATCGGCCGCAGCCACGGCATCCATGCCGAACCGACGACGTTCGGGCTGAAGATGGCGCTGATGCACGACGAATTCGGCCGCGCCTTGGCGCGGCTGCGGGCCGCGCGCGAGACGGTGCGGGTGGGCAAGCTGTCGGGCGCGGTGGGCACGCACGCGCATCTGGATCCGAAGATCGAGGCGGCGGTCTGCAAGAAACTGGGCCTGAAGCCCGCGGCGATCTCGACGCAGATCCTGCAGCGCGACCGGCACGCGGAGTTCGCGGCGGTTCTCGCCTTGGTTGGAACGAGCGTGGAGCGCGGGGCGCAGGAATTCCGGCATCTGCAGCGCACGGAAGTGCGCGAGGTGGAGGAATTCTTCAGGCAGGGCCAGAAGGGCTCGAGCGCGATGCCCCACAAGCGGAATCCCGTGGTGGCCGAACAGCTGTGCGGGCTGGCGCGGGTGCTGCGCGGCCATGCGCTGGCGGCCATGGAAAACGTGCCGCTGTGGCACGAGCGCGACATTTCGCATTCGTCCGCGGAGCGGATCATCCTGCCCGACGCGACGATTCTGCTGGACTACATGCTGGACAAGCTGGCGGCGCTGACGGCCGGCCTGAAGGTGGACGCCGCGCGCATGCGGGCCAACCTCGACCTGACGCACGGCCTGATCCATTCGCAGCAGGTGCTGCTGCTGCTGGTGGACAAGGGCGTCGCGCGGGAACAGGCCTATCGCTGGGTGCAGCGCAACGCCATGGAATCCTGGCGGACCGGTCGGCCGCTGCTGGAGCTGGTGGCGGCGGATGCGGACGTCGCGCAAGCGGCGTCGCGGCGCGAATTGGCGGGCTGCTTCGACCTGAAACGGCATTTCCGCGACGTGAAGCGCACGTTCCGCGCCGTGGGTCTGCCCTTGTCCGATTGAGCCTCGCGCGAGTCGCTCGCGCCGGCGGCCCCGGCGGGCGGGATCTTGCGCCGCAATCGGAGCAGGGAAAACCGCGTCCGGCGACAAGACCGATGCGCGCGCGCATTGCTCCGGCGCCGTTTTCTCATGTTTTATGGGGCGGCCAAGACTATCACTTATTATAATAAGTGATAGTAATCGGCCAAGGCGCTGTCCGCGCTCGTTCGCACGGGAGGAGTCAGAACGCCCAGGCGAGAAACAGGGGAACGGTGACGAGCGCCCAGAGATGGGTCAGGAGCAGGCCGCCGGCGATGAAGTCGGTGTCGCCGCCGTAGCGTTCGGAGAAGAGGACGCTGACCATGGCGGAGGGCATGACGGAGACGACGTAGAGGATGCCGCGGGCGACGGGATCCATGGGGATCCAGCCGAGGATGGGGATCATCACGAGGGGCACGGCGACCAGCCGGATGGCGGAGACGAACCAAATGCGCCAGCCGAGGATGGTCTTGAATTCCAGCACGGCGAAGCGGCTGCCGGCGACGAGCATGGACAGGGCGATGGTGGCGGCGCCGAGGGTCTTGAGTCCGCCCCGGAAGGTGCCGGCGGCCAAGGCCAACCACGCCGGCGGTTCGGGCCAGGGCAGGAGATCGCGGGCGGCGACGAAGGCCAGGCCGAGCAGCAGCGCGACGAACGGCGGGCTGAACAGGGATTTGAGCTGGTCGCGCTTGCGTTCGGCGCGGGAGAACAGCATGACGCCGAGGGACCACAGCAGGACTTCGTAGCCGACGGAGGAAAAGATGAGCAACGCGACGCCGGCGTCGCCGTAGCGGAAGAGCACGAGCGGGAGGGGCAGGAACGAATAATTGTTGATCAGGCAGTGGAAGAGGAAGGCGCGGGCGGTGTCGGACGACACTTGGCCGAGGAACCGCACCGCCAGCAGGCCGAGGCCGAAGCCGGCGAAGGCGATGGCCATGACCAGCAGCGGCAAGGTGAAGTGCGCGCGCAAATCGGCCAGCGAGAGCTCCGTGATGGAGACGAAGACGAGCGCGGGGTAGACCAGCGACAACGCGACGTGGGCGAGATCGTTGGTGCCCTGCGCGGAAAGCATGCCGCGGCGGCGGGCGAGAAAGCCGCACGCCACGAGACCGAGGATGCACAGGATCTGGAACACGAAAATCATGGGCTTTCGTATACGCCCGTCGCGGGGAAAAGTCCCGTCCGTTTTGCGTCCGGCACGCGGCGCGGGCCACAAAAAGATTGGCCGGCGCCGGAATTTCGCGTAGAAAAACGTCCATGCCCAGCGTCTACATCGGAATGACCGTGGACATCCTGCACCACGGGCACGTCAACGTGATCGAACAAGCACGCCGCTACGGCGAAGTGACCATCGGCCTGCTGACGGATGCGGCCGTCGCCGACCACAAGCGGTTGCCGTACCTGACCTACGAGCAGCGGCGGAAAATCGTGGAAAACATCCGGGGGGTGGTGCGCGTCGTCCCGCAGGAGGAATGGGACTATGCGCCGAATTTGCGGCGCTATCGGCCCGATTTCATGGTGCATGGCGACGATTGGCTGGAAGGACCGCTGGCGCCTTTCCGGGCGCGCGCGCTGGCGGCCTTGGCGGAATACGGCGGGCAGCTGATCGAAATTCCCTACACCCAAGGCGTTTCCTCCCAGTCGCTGATCGACCAGCTGCGGAGCCTGGGGACGACGCCGGACGTCCGGCGCCGCACGTTGAAGCGGTTGCTGGCCGCCAAGCCGATTTCCCGGTTCATCGAGGCGCACAATCCGATTTCCGCCCTCATCGCGGAAAACGCCAGCGTGGAAGTGGCCGGCAAGGTGCGGCAATTCGACGGCTTCTGGTCGAGTTCGCTGACCGATTCGACGGCGCGGGGCAAGCCCGACATCGAGGCGCTGGACATCAGCAGCCGCCTGGCCAACGTCAACGACATCTTCGAGGTGACGACCAAGCCCTTGATCTTCGACGGCGACACGGGCGGCAAGCCCGAGCATTTCGAGCTGAACGTGCGGTCGATGGAGCGGCTGGGCATTTCCGCCGTCGTCATCGAGGACAAGCAGGGGCTGAAGAAAAACTCGCTGCTGGGCACCGAGGTGGCGCAGACCCAGGAAGAGCCCGCGGCGTTCTGCGAAAAAATCCGGATCGGCCGGGCGGCGCGGACGGGCGAGGATCTCATGGTGATCGCCCGCATCGAGAGCCTGATCCTCGAGCGCGGGATGGCGGATGCCGTCGCGCGGGCGCAGGCCTATGCGGCGGCCGGCGTGGACGGCATCATGATCCACAGCCGCCGGAAGACGCCGGACGAGGTGTTCGAGTTCGCGCGCATCTTCCGGAGCGATTTCCCGCATCTGCCGTTGGTGTGCGTGCCGACCAGCTACAACGCCTGCACGGAAGACGAACTGGCGGCGCATGGCTTCAACATGGTCATCTACGCCAACCACCTGCTGCGCGCGGCCTATCCGGCCATGCGCTCCGTGGCGCTGGACATCCTGCGCCACGGCCGTTCCTTGGAAGTGGATGCGCAGCTGCTCGGCATTTCCGAGATTCTCGAATTGATTCCGGGAACCCGCTGAATGATCGCTCCGGCCGAATTCGTGGATGCGCTGGAGCGGCTGGACGTCCGCTTGGCGACGGGCGTGCCGGACTCGTTGCTGAAGGAGGCGTGCGCCGCCCTGACGGCGCGGTTGCCGCCGGAGCGGCACGTGATCGCCGCGAACGAAGGTTCGGCCATCGGGCTGGCCATCGGCCATTACCTGGCCACGGGGCGGCCGGCGTTGGTCTATATGCAGAATGCGGGACTCGGCAACGCGGTCAATCCCCTGGCTTCGCTCGCCGATCCGCAGGTCTACGGCGTGCCGATGGTGCTGCTGATCGGTTGGCGCGGCGAAATCCTGCCGGATGGCCGGCAGCTTCGCGACGAGCCCCAGCACGTCAAGCAGGGGCAGATCACGCTGGCCCAGCTGGACGTCTTGGGCATTCCCCATCGGGTGGCGGATGCCCAGACCGCCGCGGTCGAACCGCTCCTGCGGGAATTGGTCGAACTGGCGCTGGCCCGCTCGCAACCGACGGCCTTGGTCGTGCGCAAGAACGCGTTCGCGCCCCACGGCGGCGGCGAACCGGCGGCGGATGGCGGCCTGGCGCGGGAAGCCGCGATCCAAGCCGTGGCGGCGGTCTTGCCCGCGGACGTGCCGGTGGTGGCGACCACCGGCATGGCGTCGCGGGAATTGTTCGAATGGCGCGCGGCGACGGGCGCGGGGCACGCGCGGGACTTTCTGACGGTGGGCGGCATGGGCCATGCGGTGCAGATCGCCGCGGGCATCGCCATGGCCCGGCCGGGGCGCCGGGTCGTTTGCCTGGACGGCGACGGCGCCGCGCTCATGCATCTGGGCGGCTGGACGACGGCGGCGGATTGCGCGAATTTGCTGCACGTGGTGCTCAACAACGGCGCCCACGATTCCGTGGGCGGGCAGCCGACCAAGGGCCGGGTGCTCGACTTCGCCCGTCTCGCCGCGGCGTGCGGCTATGCCCGCACGTGCCGCGCCGCGACGTTGGAAGAAATCGCCGGCGCCTTGCGCACCCTGCTGGCGGGCACCGGCAGCGCGCTGCTCGAAATCAAATGCCGGCGGGGCGCCCGCCCGAATCTCGGACGCCCCACCCAGACGCCGGCGCAAACCAAGCGGGATTTCATGCGATTTCTGCAGGAGGACGGACCATGACCGACAAAAATCAAACCCTCGCCGAATTCGCGGCGGAACGAAACGCGGCCAAGCGGTTGTTCACGGCCGGACCGGCCAGCTTGCTGGCCGAGAACCTTTCGGGCCTGCGGCCGTGCTTCGGGCGCGGCGACGCCGACTATGCGCAGGTGGAAGAACAGGTGCTCGCCGCGCTGAAGGCGCTGAGCGGCCATCGCCAGATCGCGCGCCTGCAAGGCTCGGCCAGCCTGGCGCTGGAAATCATGGCGCTGAACTTCCTCCAGGGCCGCGTGCTGGTGGTTTCCACGGGCTATTATTCCGACCGGTTGAAATGGCTGGCCGAATCCGCCCAGCGCCGGACGGGCGCGGTGCGGGAAGTGGTCGCGGTGGATTGGCGGGAATTGGCCGGTGCGTCGGGTCGTTTCGATTGGGTGCTGGCCTGCTATGTGGAAACGAGTTGCGGGCTGAAGATTCCGATCGAGCACCTGGACGCGCTGGCCAAGCGCGTCGGCGCGCGGCTGATGCTGGACGCCACCGCTTCCATCGGGCTGGAATCGGGACACGAGCGGGCGGAAGCCATCGCCTACAGCTCCTGCAAGGGGCTGTTCGGGCTGACGGGCGCCGCGTTCGTCGCGTACAACGAGCCGCCGGCCGTGGCGGTCGATTCGTTCTATCTCAAGCTGGACACGCATCTGCAGCGGCTGATGACGGGGCCGTACCACGCGATCTGCTCGCTGGCGGACGTGATGCCGGCGCACGCGGACTTCCGCGCGGCCGTGGCCGAAAACAAACGCGTGTTCTGCCAGCGGCTGGCCGCGCACCTGACCCAGCCCGCCGAGCGCCAGCCGCTGCTGTGCACCCACGTCGATTGCGAAATCGCCAGTCGCGATCCCCGGGCCGTGCTCTACAAGCCGCGCAGCACCCTCGCCGGGAGCGTCGTGTGCCATCTGGGCGAGGCCCATCTGGGGCGCGCGGCCCGGGGCGCCATCTTGGACAGCCTGGAAACGCCGTCCGCCGGCGCGGCGGCGCAGCCGGAGGTGCGCCGATGAACGCGCCGACCAAGCGCATCCTGGTGGACATGTCGGCCACGCTGATCCACCACGGCCACGTGCGCCTGCTGCGGGCCGCCAAGCAGCTGGGAACCGTGGTGGTGGCGCTGACCACGGACGAAGAAATCGTCCAAAAAAAGGGATACCATCCCGAACTGTCCTACGCCGAACGCAAGGAAATCCTGGAAGCGTTGAAATACGTGGACGAAGTGGTGCCGTCGCCTTGGCTGATCGACGAGGCGTTTCTCGATCGGCATCGCATCGATCTGCTGGTCCACGGACACGACAACGCGAATCCGATCCGGCCCGAGCGCCTGCTGGTTTTGCCGCGGACGGAAGGCGTCAGCAGCACCTTGCTGCGCAGCCGGGTGCTGCAGGTGGTCGCCGCCTTGCTCGCCGAGCGGGAAAAGCCGCGGTAGGCGGGCGCGCCGACGCTCAGGCGCGCGGCGCCGGCTTTGTGCCGTCCGCGTGCCAGCCCAGCTGCGCGAGGGGGCCGACGATGGTGCCGTCTTCGCGGGTGGGATTGTAGGCCGGATTGGGGGTGCGCCAATCGCCGTAGATGGTCGCGAGATATTCGGCGGCGTGCGCCGGGACGTTCAGGCGCCGGCCGTGGTATTCCACGGTTTCGCGGCCTTCGAAAAAGCGGCGGTCGGCCTTGCAGACCATGCGCATCGAGGACCAATAGCGGCAACCGTCGGGGGCGGGGTATTTGACGCAGACGTCGCAGGCGAGGGGACCCTTGAAGAAGAACCAGCGGCGCGAGCGGATCTTGATGGCGCGGCAATCGGCTTCCGTCCAATAATGGTAGGCGTGGGTGAACGGGCGCCGGCTGATCCGGCGCCCGCGTTTGCGGAAGGTTTTCAGAACGGCGAGCAGCTTGGGCAGTTCGCCGGCGGGAATGGCGAGGTCGATGTCGCTGTCCCACGGGATCAGATCGCCGTCGCGGAGGATGCCCAGGAGCGTGCCGTAATCCAGCACGTAATCGACGTCGGCGGCGGCGAGCACGTCGACGACGTCGAGGAGCAGGGCGCGCGCCTGTTCGCGCATGCGGCCGGTGAACTCCACCTTGCGGCGCCACTTGCGGCGCCAGTTTCTCAGTATGCCCGCCATCGCTTGTCGCTTCCTTTCGCGTTCCTATGTCGCACGTGGGGAAAGGCGGCGCAATCGCAATCTGCGTTTCGGCGATGGGCGGAAAGGCCGTCCGTCGCGAGGCCGAGGATGCGCGGGGGGCCGAAACGCGAAAACCAGGGGCGGACCCGACACGGCCGAATCAGCGTGGTGAAACCGGGAGAATCATTCCGTCCGTTCCGGGATGTCAACGGCCGGCGCGCGGCGCAAAAGGAAATCGAGGGGGATGGAGCAGGAGATGCCGAGGGATTCGGTGCCGGGATTCCGGTCACCGAGCGAACCGTTGGACAGATGGGCGAAGCAGAGTCCGAAGCGCTGACTATTGTCGCGGCGCCAGGCCAGTTCGACGGCGGTGCGGAATTCGGCGTCGAAGCCCAGATCGACGCCGCTGGAAGCGTTGTAGTAACCAGCGCCGAAGCTCGGCGCCAGCATCCAACCACGGCCGAGTTCGACGTCCGCCAGCACGCCGACGGCCGCGTAGAACTCGTTGTTCTTACCGGTGCCGAACAGAAAGCAGGGGCCAATGTGGAAAAGCCGGAAAGCCGGCCGACATTCGACACCCCAGAACAACTCCGGCTGGCTGTCAAATATCTCGGCCACGCCGGTGCTGAAGGCGAGCAGAGACGGGCCGTCGGCGAATCGCGGGCGAGCGGTGGCGGTCGGCGGTGCGCCTAGCCACAGGCCGCAGAGCAAGATGACGCCGATGCGCCGCATGGCCGGAATCAGCCAAGCTGATTTTTCCCCTGGAGGATTTTGCGCGTCCGGCGCAGGGCCGTGGCGGCAACGCAGGCGAAGCGGATGCGTGCGCGCCGCCGGGGCAAAGCGTCCAGCGCCGCGAAATAGAGCGGGAGAAAGGCGCGCCACAAGTCGTCGTTCCAGCGGAAGCCCTCGCGGCGCAACTTGGCGAGTTCCCGGCCGACGTGCAAATCCAGCCAGAGGCCCGGACGGCGAAACAAGCGGGCGCGGCCGAAATCCAGAAACTCCATCTGGCCGTCCAAGGTGCGCAGAAAGTTGCCGGCGTTGGCGTCGTCGGTGACGATGCCGCAGCCGTGGACGCGGGCCAGCAGCCGCGCGGCGGCGGGAAGATCGGCGGGGCCGAAGGCGACCACCGGTTCGCCGGCGACGTATTCCTTCACGAGCCAGACGACGCGTTGGCCGTCTTCGATTTCTTCAAACCAGCCGAGCGAGCGCGGCGCGTCGGCGCCGGCTAGGCGGCGCAGGCAGGCGTCTTCCGCCAGCCAAGGACGGCGGTAGCGACGCGTTCCCATCGGGATTTCGAATTTCTTGGCGACGTAGCGGCCATCGACGCGGAAGACGGAGCGCAGGGTTTCCTTGGCGCGGCGTTTGCGGAGGAGCTCCCAATGCCGGGATTCCCGGAGGACGTCTTCCGGCGCGGGTCCGGGGGCGCAGGCCATGGGCGTTGCGGACATGGACTTCAATCCGGTTTGAGTTTGGTTTCGGTCTTGGGCTTGCCGGTGAAGAGGGTGTAGATCAGCGGCAAGACGGTCAGGGTGAGGACGCCGGCGACGAGGACGCCGGCGACGGAAGCGATCCCGATGCCGGCGCGGTTTTCCGAGCCGATGCCGGTGCCGATCGCCATGGGGAGCATGCCGAGCCCGGAAGCCAGGATCACCATCAGGACGGGGCGGAACGTCTCGACCATGGCCGTGAGCATGGCCTCGCGGCGGCAGATGCCTTCCTTGAGGTGCCGGGCCATCTGATCGACGATGAGGATGGCGGCGTTGACGACGATGCCGATGAGCATCAGCATGCCGAGGAGGACGAGCATGGTGATGGCCTTGCCGGCGAGGACGAGAGACCAGATGACGCCGATGAGGCCCATGGGCAAGGTCAGGAGCACGAAGGCCGGGCGGCTCCACGATTCGAGGATGGCGGCGAGAGTCAGGAGGGTGAGAAAAGCCGCGAGCAGGATGGCTTCGCCGAAATCGGCGACGGTTTCATCCATCATCTCCGCGAGGCCGGCGTTGCCGAGGGCGTAGCCGGGGGGCAGGAGGTTCCGTTCGGAGACGGTTCGGGCCATGGCGCCGCCGACGCCGCTCATGGTGGCGCCGGGCTGGATGTCGCCGAGGATCTTGACGGTGCGCTGCTTGTCGAAGCGGTAGATCTGGGTCTTGGCGCGGGCATCGACGACGTCGGCGACGGTCTCAAGGGGAATGGGCCGGCCGTCGGCGCCGGGGAGCAGGAACTGGCGGATCTGGTCCTTGCCGCTTTGTTCGGCGAGCTTGACGCGGACGTCGTAGGTGCGATCGCCGCGCTTGTAGCTGGCGGCTTCGATGCCTTCGATGTTGCCGCGCACGATGGAGCCGAGGAGGGCGGGGGAGAGGCCGAGGTCGGACAGCACGGGACGCTTGGGCAGGATGCGGATTTCAGGCTTGGTGTCGCGCACGGTGGTTTCGAGCTGGTCGATGCCGGGCAGATCGCGGGTGGCGGATTGGATCGCGAGGGCGGTGGAATCGAGAACGTCGAGATCCGCGCCGGAGAGGTTTTGCTCGATCTGGAAGGACTGGCCGCCCATCATGCCGGGGACGGAAGCCGAGACCATGCAGTCCGTCTCGTTCTCGAGCATGGCGCGGACTTCGGTGAGGCGGTCGGCGATGGACCAGGCGCGCGCGGTCTTGGGCTTGAAGAACAGCTCGATTTGGCCCATGTAGACGCCTTCGCTGGCTTGGCCGCTCATGGATTCGGCCTTGCCGGCCGTGGTCAGGACGTGTTCGAGATCGGAGAATCCGAGCAGGCGGGACTGGATTTCATCGAGGCGCGCGACCGTTTTCTCGAGGTCGTAGTAGGGGGGATTTTCGACGCGGACGAAGAGGCGTCCGCGGTCTGCGGTTTCGAAGAAGGTGAACCCGAGCTGGCGGCCGCCGAACTTCAGGGTGAAGAAGAAGAGGAGGACGAAGCCGAGGACGATGGGGAGGTTGTAGCGCTTCTTGCCGGCGAGGCGGCGCAGGCCGTTGGTGTAGCGGACGGCGAAAGCCTGGAAGCCGGCGTCCCAGCGCTTGCCGAAGCGGGCGAAGGAGTTGTCCTTGAGCTTGGAAGCCGGCTCCAGCAGGCGCGCTCAGAGGATGGGGGTGAGGGTGAAGCTGATCAGGATGGACGTGGCGTTGACGATGAGGGTGGTGATGGCGAAGGGGGTGAGCATGCGGCCGGCGAGGCTGGACATCATGGAAATCGGCAGCATGACGATGACGTTGGTGCCGGCGGAGGCCAGCACGGCGACGGTCATTTCGGAGGCGCCGAGGCCGGCGGCGGCCCAATGGTCGTCCATGGTCTCGAACTTCGAGACGACGTTTTCGAGCACGACGATGGAATTGGAGACCAGCACGCCGGTGGAGAGGCCGATGGCCAGCAAGGTCGGGGTGTTCAGGGTCTGGCCGGCCAGCTGCATGAAGAAAAGGCTGATGACGATGGTGGCCGGCATGGTGATGGCCACGATGACGGTGGTGCGGACGTTGACGAGGAAGACGAACAGGACGAAGGCGCAGAGCAGCACGGCCTGCCAGACGCTTTCGATGGCGGAATCGACGGAGGCCTGGATGTTTTCGGCCTCGTCGGAAATCCAGGTCAGCTCCATGCCGCCGGGCAAGGTCTTCCGGATTTCCTCGAAGCGCTTGCGGGTTTCCTTGACGAGGGAGACGATGTTGCCCTCGGCCTTCTTGACGACCTTGATCACGACGCCCGGCTGGCCGTCGAGAATGGCGCGCTGGCGCACTTCGGCGGTGGCTTGGCGGACGGTGCCGAGATCGTCCAGCTTGCGCCGGGCGCCGTCGCGGTTGACGACCTCGAGGCCGGCGATGTCGGCGACCTCCTCGTATTCCGCGTCGTACCGGACGGCGAACTCGTGGCCTTGCTCGCGGATGCGGCCGCCGGGCAGGGAGAGGATGCCCTTTTGGAGGGCGGCGGCGACGTCGGCGGTGGTGAGGCCGGCGGCGGCGAGGGCGGCGCGGTCGAGTTCGACCCACACTTCGCGTTCGTTGCCGCCGATGACCTGCACTTCGCCGACGCCGGGAACGGTGGCGAAGCGGTCGGCGATGGCGTTGTCGGCGTAATCGTACAAATCGTCGATGGGAG
This sequence comes from uncultured Verrucomicrobiota bacterium, assembly GCA_964436715.1. Taxonomy (GTDB): domain Bacteria; phylum Verrucomicrobiota; class Kiritimatiellia; order CAIQIC01; family Lenti-01; genus Lenti-01. The sequence continues at coordinate 13,980 of CAYTEK010000054.1, forward strand.
CGGCGCCGGAGAGGAAGACGTTGGCGATGGGCTGGGCGTTGATGTTGATTTTCTGGATGACGGGCCGTTCGGCGTCTTCGGGCAGGTCGGCGAGGACGCCGTCGAGTTTTTCGCGGACGTCCTGGGCGGCGACGTCCACGTCCACGGACATGTTGAACTCGAGGATGACCTGGGAGACGTTCTCGAGGCTGGAGGATTCGACGTGCTTGAGGCCGTCGATGCCGGAGACGGCGTCTTCGATGTATTTGCTGACGTCTTTCTCGACGTCTTCCGGCGAGGCGCCGACCCAGGTGGTGATGACGGCGATGTAGGGGATGTCGACCGCCGGCATGTTTTCGATGGCCAGCTTGCGGAACGAATTGAGCCCGAGGGCGACGAGGGCGATGAGCAGGCAGCTCATCGCGATCGGGCGCTGGGTGGAGGCTTTGGCGAGGAACATGGGGATCTCCTGTGCGGAATCTGCCGGAATCAGAGAACTTCGACGGACATGCCGTCGCGGAGTTGGGTTTGGCCTTCGGTCACGACGACTTCGCCGGCCTCGAGGCCGGAGAGGATTTCGGTCCAGCCGTCGTTCTGGAATCCGGTTTGGACTTCGCGGAGGAATGCCTGGCCGTCTCGCGCGACGAAGACGGCCGGTTTGCCGCCGCGGACGAGAACGGCGGCGGACGGCACGCCGAGGCCCGCGCGGGTTTCGAAGACGATCGTCAGGTCGGCCATTTGGCCGGGCACGGCGAGGCCGGCGGCGGCCGCCACCTGGCCTTTGATCTCGAAGGTGCGCAGGGTCGGGTCGATCGTGGGGCTGCGGTAGGTGACGGCGTGCGCGCCGGCTTCGCGGCCGCCGATGCCGAGGCGGAACGTCGTTTGGCCGGGGACGACTTCCGGATAATACTGCGCGGGCAGATAGGCGGCGGCTTCGACGACGGAGAGGTCGTCGATGCGCAGGACGACCCGGCCGACGGACATTTGCTCGCCGGGCTCGGCGGTGCGGGAACTCACGACGCCGGAGATCGGCGCGAGGATCTTGGTATCGGCCAGGCTCTTCTCCGCGATGGAAAGGGAGGCCTCGGCCTGCTTGACTTGGCGCTTGGCGAGATCCACCTGGGCCTGGGCGACGGCGAGGCCGGCCTTGGCCTGCGCGTTCTGGACTTCGGCGGCCTCGTATTCGTTGTCGCTGACCTTGCCGTCCTGGTGGAGGCGCTCGTAGCGGGCGAAATCGAGCGTGGCCTTGTGGGCTTCGGCTTCGGTCTTCTTGGCCGACGCCTCGGCGACTTCCCGGGAGGCCTCGGCGACGGCCAGATTCTGCTTGGCGATGGTCAGCGAATTTTCGCGGCTGACGGGATCGATCTGGAAGAGGGCGGTTTTGCCGGCGACGACGGCGTCGCCTTCGTCCGCCCAGATGGCGTCGAGGTTGCCGTCGGCGCGGGAGGCCACGTTCGCGTAGTTCTTGGCTTCGAGCGTGCCCTGCACGGTCAGGCGCCGTTCGAACGTGCGTTCGGCGGCGGGCTGGACGCGGACGGCCAGCGCGCGGACGGTTTCCGCGGCGGCGGCGGATTCCTTTTTCCCGCAACCGGCCGCGAGGAGCGCGGCGGGCAGGGCGGCGGCAAGGAGGACAAGGACGATGCGGTCGGTTTTCATGTTACTTCTCTGCTTTCGTTTCGGAATCGTTTGCGGGGACGAGGGTCAGGCCCATGGCCAATTCGAGGTTGGCGACGGCGATGCGTTCCTGGTAGCGGCTTTGGACGAGCGCGACCTGCGCGAGGTCCATGGCGGCGCGCGCGTCGAGGGCGGCGGACAGGGGCCGGAGCCCTTCGCGGGCCTGGGCGTCGTAGTCCGCCCATTTGGCCGCGGCGACGTCGTAGGCGAGCCGGCGGACGCGGGCGCCCTCGGCGGCGTCGCGGGCGGCGGCCTCGGCGGCGACGACGCCGACCATGACGGACAGGAAAGTGCTTTCGCGTTCCAGTTCCGTCTGGCGGCGCTCGACCTTGGCGGCCTTGTAGCGCGCCACGTTGGCGAGGCCGTCGAAGAGCGTCCATGCGCCGCTGAAGCCCGAGACCCAGTTTTCGGCGTGGGCGGCCAGATCGTTGCCCGTCCACGTGCCGGTGGAGAAAAGGGAGATCGTCGGCAGGAAGTTGCAGAACGCCTGCCGCACCTGGTGGTCCTGGATGACGACCTGCCGGTCGGCCATGGCCAGCTCGGGATGGATTTCCAGCGCCTTCAGCACGAGGTCTTCGACGGTGCCTTCGGGCAAGGACGCTTCGCCGGTTTCGCCGGCGAGTTCGATGGGGGCGTCGGGGGAGAAGCCGAGGCCCTGGAGCAGTTCGCCGCGCAGCACCGTCAGCTGGCGCCGGGCGCGGTTCAGCTCGGTTTCGCGCAGTTCGGCGGCGAAGCGCGCCTGGTCGCCCTCCCATTGCGCGACGAGGCCTTCTTCGGCGAGGCCCGCCACGCGCGCGGCGGTCTGGCGCGCGGCTTCGAGCTGGGTCTCCAGCGCGGCGACGGTGTCCTGCTGGACGAGCACGTTGAAATAGGCAACGCTGGTTTGCAGGACGATGCCCTGGCGCACGTAGTGGGCGGCGACGCCGGCGGCGGCGTAGCCGTGGCGCGCGGCCGCGTAGAGGAACCAGGTGGACGGCATGAAAATCGGCATGGTGGCCGTGAGGTCGGCCGTGCCGAATTGCTTTTCGTGCTGCTGCGGCACGGCCTTTTCGTAGGAGTTGTAGCCGGCGGCGGCGGAGACGTTGGGCAGGAAAGCGGTGAAGGCCACGTTCTGGCCGATGCGGTAGAGTTCGCGGTCGAGGTCCGCCTTGCGGACGGCATAGTTGTTGGTCATGGCGATGCGGATGCAATCCGCCAGCGAGAGGGGGTGCGACAACTCGGCTTGGGCGATCGCCGCGAGATTCGAAGCGAACGACTCCGTTTGCTGATGGCGGGCGCGCGCCGGGTCGAAGCTGCGGCAGCCGGAGCTCAACAGTCCGGCCAGAAATGCAAGCGCGACCGGATGGAGAATGGATGGAAAACGCATGGAATCTCCTTTCAGGTTTTCAAGTCGCGGTCGTTTTGGGCCGCCAGCGCATCGGCGTAGCGGGTCAGGAAGGATTGCAGGCGGGGAAGATCCACGTCCTCGATGGTGCGCAAGGCGGCGGATTCGAAGCGGACCATATCCTTCACCATCTCCTCGGCCCGTTTTTTGCCTTGGGGAGTGAGTGCGACGAGCTTGCGGCGGCGGTCGTTGGGGTGGGGTTGGCGGACGGCAAGGCCTTCCCGTTCCAGGACGTCGAGGATGAACGTGATGGTTTGGCGAGGAAAATAGTTGGCGGCGGCTATGGCGGCCGGTTCGGAATCCTCGGGATGCAGATGGAGATGGACGAGGACCATGGAGACATTGATGGGCAGCTTCCATTTTTGACCGCGGATCATCAGCTCCTGGTGAACGCGCCGCCAGAGGGGGAGCATGCTGGTGGCGGGCACCTGTTCATACGGATGGCATTCGCGCCGCCGGGGAAATTCGGAATGGGATTGTGGATGGGACATGGCGGCTCCTTTTGTTCGAGATGGGATAGTACAACATTGGATTACATTGTCAAGGGGGGGGGCCGC
>CAYTEK010000055.1:0-17147 GCA_964436715.1 uncultured Verrucomicrobiota bacterium
CTGTGTGTAAAAACCCGGGGGGGGGGGGGTTGCGCGCGGGCGCGGGGGGGGGGGCGGCGGGCTGCGCGACGGTGAAGGCGAACCGGCTGGCGATTCCGAAGGCCGAGCGCTGGACGGCGACGGCGTCGGAGGCGGCGGCCGGCCAAGGGCCCGAATGCGCGATCGACGGCCGCGCGGACACGGCGTGGCGCAGCGGCGCCGCCGATCCGCAGTGGCTCCAGGTGGATCTGGGCCGTTCGGCGATGGTCTGCGGGTTTTCGCTGCAGTGGAACGAGCCGCATGCGACGGCGTACGCCGTGCAGACGAGCCCCGACGGCACGCACTGGGCCTTGGGCTTCGAGACGGACAACGGCGACGGCGACTGGGACCAGGTGTCGATCGAGCCGACCTTGGCGCGCCACGTGCGGGTGACGGTGGAAAAGAGCCTGCAGGGCACGGGCGTCGCGCTGGCGGCGCTGGAAATCCGCGGCTTGGCCGATCAGCCGTGCGCGTGGGTGAACGGCTTGGCCGATCCCGCGGCGACGGCGCTGCTGGACGGCGAGCCGGGCACGACCTGGCGTTCGGCGCAGGCCGACGCGACGGTGGAATTGGATCTGCGGAGCGTGAAACCCGTCGGCAGCGTGCGCGTGGATTGGGGCGCGGGCGGCTTCGCGTCGAACGTGGTGGTGGAGACGTCGACGAACCGCGCGGATTGGACGTCGGTGGGGCGCATCCAGGCGCGGGCGGGCGATTTCGACGTGGTGCTGAACGACGAAGCGGTGCCGGCGCGCTACGTGCGGCTGTCGTTTTCGGGCGCGTCGTCGGGTGCGGGCTTCGAGGTGGCGGGCCTGACGCTGCGGGGCGCGGAAGGCGCGGCGCGGCCGTGGGCGCTGCTGGAGCTGGCGGCGTCGCACGCGCCGGAAGGCGTGTATCCGGACGTGTTCCGGCGGCGGCAGAACTATTGGGCGGTGGCGAGCGGCTCGCGGCCGGGCGACGCGGAAGGCCGACTGGACGAATGGGGCGCGTTCGCGCCGTCGCCGCGCGCGGCCACGCTGGCGCCGCTGCTGTTCGTCGGCGGCGAAGCGATTTCCGCGCGGCAGGCGGCGGACCGGGAATATCGGCTGGGCGGCGACGGCGCGCCGCTGCCGGAAACGACGTGGAAGCTGGCGTCGGGGCTGTCGCTGCGGATCCGCGCGCTGGCGAAATCGGGCGCCGCGGCGCCGACGGCGTGGGTGCAGTACGAGTTGGCGAACGAATCGATCATGGCGCAGACGGGCCGGCTGTGCTGGGTGGTGCGGCCGGTGCGGCTGGCGCCGGCGCAGACGAAGAGCAGCTTGGCGCCGATCCACAAGATCCGCGTTGCGGAAACCGACGCGGGCTGGCAGGAGCTGTGGGTGAACGACGAGCCGCTGTTCGCGGTGCCGGCGGGCTCGCTGTCGTTCGGGGCGGCGGCGTTCGACGCGGGCGACGTGACGGAATATTTCCGGCGCGGCGAGGTGCCGACGGCGCAGGCCGCGACGGACGAGAACGGCTTGGCGTCGGGGGCGTGGTGGCTGGATTTCGCGCTGGAGCCCGGGCAGGCGGTGCATGGGGTGGTGGTCGCCAACGCGCAGGAAAATCCGGCGCCGTCCGTGCGGCGGTTCCCGTGGCCGGAAGCGGCGGGCGGCGCGGAAGAAACGGCGGCGGCGTTCGATCGGGAATGGGTGGATGCCGCCTGGGCGTGGCGCGGCGAGACGGGGCGCTATTTTCCCAAGATCGCGCGGCCGGACGCGATCGACGCCCTGCGCGCGCAGGTCGGCTGGCTGCTCGGGTTGCATGGCGCCGGCGGCGAGGACGTGGAAACGGTCGCGCTGCGCGTGGCGGCGTTGCTGCGGGCCGGCCAGCCGGATGCGGCGCGGGCATGGATCGACCGCGTGGCCGCGGCGGTGCAGACGAACGGCTGGATTCCGCCGGTGCTGATGCCGAACGGCGCGGCGGCGCCGAAACTGTGGCTGGAGAAGCGGCACGCGGCGCAGGGGCCATTCGTCTTCATGGCGCTGGAGTACTATCGGTTCACGCAGGACGCCGCGTTTTTGCGCGAAACGTATCCGCGGCTGAAGAACGCCATGGCCTATCTGCAGGGGCTGCGCGCGGAGCTGGAAGCGACCGAATGGAAGCTGCCGGAAGAGGAACGCTATCTCGTCGAAGGATTGCTGCCGCCGGCGGGCGCGCCGCCCGGAAGCGCCCGGCCGGTGCATCCGTATGCCGACCAGTATTGGGCCTTGCTGGGCTGGAAGGAATGCCGCGCCGCGGCTTCCCGGTTGGGGTTGGACGCCGATGCCGTCTGGGCCGATGAACAGTATCGCGCCTTGAAATCCGCCGTGCGCCGTTCGTTGCGCGCCCGCATGGATCTCATGGAGGCGTCGTGGATTCCGGCCGCGGCGGAAGAAGGCCGCTTCGACGCCGCTTCGACGGCGCTTCTGTTCTGGCCTTGCGAAGAAACCGATTTGGTCGAGCCGCACGAGTTGCAAAGCAGCTTGGACGCGTTTTACGACGGCTTCCTGCAACGGCGGCTGCCGGGGTGGTCCGGGCTGGCGCCTTCGGACGAATCGTTGCTGCTGGCGCCGCTGGCGGCCATGGGACGCGGCGACTACGCGCGGGAAGTGTTGTATGCGCTGCTGGAGCGGCGGCAGCCGGCGGGGTGGCAAGTCTGGGCCGACGCCATGGGCAGCGATTTGCGCCAGACGGGACAGATCGGCGCCATGCCGGACGTGCGGGCATCCGCTTCTTATCTGATTGGCACAAGGGGACTTGCAGCTCGAGAAAACGGCAAGCGGCTGGAGCTTTTCTCCGGGGCGCCGGCCGAATGGCTGCAATATGGCGAAGGATTCCGGGCGTATGGCATGCCGACGGCGTTTGGTCCGCTGGATTTGGCGGGTTTTTGGCAGAAAAAGCAATTCTCCGTGGAAATCGGCGGCGGTGCCCAGCCGCCGGAGGGCTATCGCATCTGGTGGCCGCGCCAAATGCTGCCGGAGCGGGTGTTGGCCAACGGCACGCGCCTGGAAACGGTCGATGCCCAAGGCGCCGATCTACCCCACGACTTCAAGGGCACGGTGGAAGTCACCTTCCCGTTTGCGGCGCCTTGGCCGCGGGATCCCTGAACGCGCCCGTGCGGGTCGCTGGGCGCCGCGGCGGAATCGACGTTTTTCTCCGTGTTTTTCTTGACGCAACTGTCCAAGGAGACCTATGTTCCAGTTGTCGATGGGCTCCGTGTTCGCCCAAAGGGAAGGCGAGGGTTAAGATGGACAACGAAATGCAAAACCTGACCAAACGCAATCTGGCGATTCGCATTGCCGAAGAAACCGGGTTGACCCAGCAGCAGGTCGTCGCGGTGATCCAGAAGACGCTGGATGCCATCGTGGATTCGCTGCGCCAAGGACAGACGATCGAGTTCCGCAAATTCGGCGTCTTCGACGTGCGCGAGCGACGCCAGCGGATCGGGCGGAATCCCCACAAGCCCGATCAGGTCGTCGTGATCCCCAGCCGGAAAGTCGTGCGCTTCCGGCCGGGCAAGACGATGAAAGAAATGTTCAAGTAGCCGCGGCGTCGAGCCGAATTTCCATCGAGTCCGCCCGCGCGGGAACGCGCGGCGCCAGAGGATTTTGCATGTCTTCAGTCAATCAGCCAGTCCAGGGAATGTCCGATATCGCCGCGCCGGAAGTGCGATTGTGGCGGCGCATCGAGCAGTTGGCGCGCGAAACGTTGGCGCGCTACGGGTTCGAGGAATTGCGGACGCCGGTGGTGGAGTTCGAGGCCGTGTTCACGCGCTCGCTGGGCGAGACGACGGACGTGGTGCAGAAGGAAATGTACGTGTTCGAGAAGGGCGGGCGGCGCCTGTGCCTGCGTCCGGAGGGCACAGCCGGAGTGATGCGCCACGCGGCGGGCTTGGGCGCCGCGGAAACCGACGGCGCGCGTTGGTATTACGTCGGGCCGATGTTTCGCAGCGAGCGTCCGCAGGCCGGACGCAAGCGCCAGTTCCACCAATGCGGCGTCGAATGCCTCGAGCCGCCGGCGCCGCTGGTCGATGCCGAAATCCTCGCGCTGCAGGTCGATCTGCTGCGGGCGTGGGGACTGGGCGATTGCGAAGTGAAGCTGAACACGCGCGGCGAAATCGGCGGCCAGGCGAACGTGGCCGCGGGCTTGCGCGCCGCGCTGGCGCCGCGCGAGGCGGAATTGTGCGAAGACTGCCGCCGCCGGATTTCCGAGAACGTGCTGCGCGTGCTCGATTGCAAGAACGCGGCCTGCCAAGCCGTCGTGGCGGCGCTGCCGCCCGCGACGGATTTCATGAGCCCCGAAGCGCGCGTGTATCTGGCGCAGGTGGCGGCGCATCTGGACGCGCTGGGCGTGAAGTATCGCATCGATCCGCTGCTCGTGCGCGGGCTGGACTACTACGAGCACACGGTGTGGGAAATCGCGAGCACGGCGCTGGGCGCGCAGAACGCGGTGGCCGGCGGCGGGCGCTACCGCATGCAGCTGGGCGGCCGCGAACTCGTGGGCGTGGGATTCGCCATCGGCCTGGAACGCGTGGTGGGCGTGCTGCAGGCCTTGGGGCGCGACGCCGCGCTGCTGGAACCCCTGCCGCCGTTGGCTTGGCTGGTGGGGCTGGGCGAAGAAGCCCAGAAGCGGAATTTGGTTTTGATGCAGGAATTGCGCGCCGCGCGCATCGCGTGCCGCATGGCGCCGGGGGGCAGCATGAAGTCGCAGATGCGTGCCGCCAACAAAGCCGGCGCCGCGTGGGCGGTCATTCGCGGCGACGACGAGTTGGCGCAGGACGTCGTGGCGCTCAAGGACATGGTTTCCGGCGTGCAGGAAACCTTGCCGCGGGAACGCTTGGCGGGGGAATTGGCCGCGCGCGCGGCGGCGGCCCGCTAACGGGGCGCGGCCGGGGTGGCAGGGCGGCTGCCGAGCAGGCCCGTCAGGCAGCGCGCGAGCGGATGATCCGCTTCGGCGAGGGCGATCGTCTTTCCGGTTTTGCGAATCAGCTGCGCATCGCGCAGGCAGCGGAGATGCCGGTTGAGCGTGTTGCGGGACATGCCGACGGCCTGACCCAGCTCCGCCACGTTCCAAGGGCCGCGCAAGAGCAGTTGGACCAGCGCCAAGCGGCGTTCATGGGAAAAGGCGACGGCGATGGGCACGATGGCGGCGTTTTCGGGTTGGCGTTGGAAAGACTCTTGCATCGCCTGGAGCAGCGGACGAGCGGTTGGCACCAGCCGGTCGGCGACGGGGCGGTATTGAACGTGCAATCCGCGCCGAACCGCTTGTAGCAGGCCGCGGGACTGCAGGCGCCGGAGTTCCTGGCTGGCGCGCGGCAGGCTGATGCCCGCCTGCTGTGCCAAAGCCGAAACCGTCAAGCCGGGGGAAGCCACCACTTGGCGGAACAGATCGAGGCGGGTGGTGCCGGAAAGCATGCGGCAAGTCCGCCAGAGAGTGGGATATAGTTTGGCCATGGAGAACTCCAATAATTATGCACAGTTAATTAACTATGCACAGAATATAGTCGCATCTTATCTGAAATAAACAAAATATTATTTCATTCAATGATGCACAGTTAATTAACTATGCATAGATATGAACCGATCCTTTTGAGTAGAAAAAGTGGGACATCAAAAGCACAACATGCGCCATTGTGGCGCACATTGGATGGGGCGCAGACTGAATTCTCCGCCTTGAGTGATTTATTATCATATTGCAGCGCATCAAATTGCAATCACAATGCTCGTCTTGGCATGGAGATTGCATCATATTTGGCGATGATGTGTTGTTTATCAACGATTTAAAGAAAGAACCGAGGTAGCGTTATGGCAAAAGTATTGGGCATCGATTTGGGAACGACGAATTCCTGCATGGCGGTCATGGAAGGCGGACAGCCGACCGTGGTGCCGAATGCGGAAGGCGGCCGCACGACGCCGTCGATCGTCGCGTTCACGAAAAGCGGGGAGCGGCTGGTGGGCAGTGCGGCCAAGCGCCAAGCGGTGACCAATCCGAAGAACACGGTGTTTTCCATCAAGCGCTTCATGGGGCGCAAGTACGACGAGATGACCAACGAGATCAAGCGCATGCCCTACGAGGTCGTGCGCGCGCCCAACGGGGACGCCCACGTGAAGATCGGCGACAAGACCTACTCGCCGCCGGAAATCTCCTCCATGATTCTCCAGAAGATGAAGGCGGACGCCGAGGCGTTTTTGGGCGAGACGATCACGCAGGCGGTCATCACCGTGCCGGCGTACTTCAACGACAGCCAGCGGCAGGCGACCAAGGATGCCGGGCGCATCGCGGGCCTGGAAGTGCTGCGCATCATCAACGAGCCGACGGCGTCCTCGCTGGCCTACGGCCTCGACAAGAAGAAGGAAGAGAAGGTGGCCGTGTACGACCTGGGCGGCGGCACGTTCGACATCTCCGTGCTGGAAATCGGCGACGGCGTATTCGAGGTGAAGTCCACCAACGGCGACACGCATCTGGGCGGCGACGATTTCGACCAGCGGATCATGGATTGGCTGGTGGCCGAATTCAAAAAGGAAAACGGCATCGACTTGTCCAAGGATGCGATGGCGCTGCAACGCCTGAAGGAAGCCGCCGAAAAGGCGAAGTGCGAGCTGTCGAGCTCGCAGAGCACCGACATCAACCTGCCGTTCATCACGGCGGACGCGAGCGGGCCGAAGCACCTGAACGTGGCGCTGAGCCGCGCGAAGCTCGAGCAGCTCGTCGGCGACCTGATCGACCGCAGCATGGCGCCGGTGGAAAACTGCCTGCGCGATTCCGGCCTCGCCAAGGAGAAGATCGACGAAGTGATTCTCGTCGGCGGCATGACGCGCATGCCGCGCGTGCAGCAGGAAGTCGAGCGCCAGCTCGGCAAGGAACCCCACAAGGGCGTGAACCCGGACGAAGTCGTGGCCGTCGGCGCGGCGAGCCAGGGCGGCGTGCTCAAGGGCGAAGTCAAGGACGTGCTGCTGCTGGACGTGACCCCGCTGACGCTGGGCATCGAAACGCTGGGCGGCGTGATGACCGCGCTCATCGAGCGCAACACGACGATCCCGACCCGCAAGAGCGAAATCTTCAGCACCGCCGCGGACAACCAGAACACGGTGGAAATCCACGTGCTGCAGGGCGAGCGCAAGATGGCCGGCGACAACAAGACCATCGGCAAGTTCCACCTCGACGGCATTCCGCCGGCGCCGCGCGGCGTGCCGCAGATCGAAGTGACCTTCGACCTGGACGCCAACGGCATCCTGAAGGTCAGCGCCAAGGACCTGGGCACGGGCAAGGAGCAGAAGATCACCATCACGGCCTCGAGCGGCCTGAGCAAGGACGAAGTCGAGAAGATGGTGAAGGACGCCGACGCCCATGCCGCGGAAGACGCCAAGCGCCGCGAGGCGGTGGACGCCAAGAACCGCGCCGAGGCGATGGTCTACGAGACCGAGAAGTTCCTGAAGGAAAACGGGGACAAGATTCCGTCCGACAAGAAGATGAAGGTCGAGAACGGCATCCAGTCCCTGAAGGACGCGCTGAAGGGCGGCGACGCCGACGCGATCAAGAAGGCGGTCGATTCCCTGACCGCCGACATGCAGGCGGTGTCGGCCGACCTCTACGCCCAGGCCAAGCAGGCCAAGGGCGGGGCGGGCGCGGCGGGCGGCGGCCAGCCGCCGCCGGACGCCGGCGGCAAGGCCGACGGCGACGTGATGGACGCCGACTTCGAGATGGTCGACGACGACAAGAAGAATTCGAAAAAGTAAACCACCCGGCCGGCGCGGCGCGGGGCGGTGCTCCGCCGCGGCGTCGGCCACATCCACGAACAAGGAGACGAGTCAGATATGAAGATCCATCCGTTGGGCGATCGCGTGCTGGTCGAGCCCGTGAAGGAAGAGGAAGTCAAGAAGGGCGGGATCATCATTCCCGACACCGCGAAGGAAAAGCCCCAGCAGGGCAAGGTGATCGCGGTGGGCACCGGCAAGATCGACGAGAAGGGCAACAAGATTCCCTTCAACGTCAAGAAGGGCGACAAGGTCCTGATGCCGAAGTACGGCGGCACCGAAATCAAGCTGGACGGCAAGGAATACCAGATCATGCGCGAGGAAGACATCCTCGGCGTGCTGGAAGATTAAGCGAGAAGGAGCAAGGAAAACCATGGCAGCGAAGCAAATCGCATACGATGCGGAAGCCCGGCAGCACGTGCTGCGGGGCGTGGAGAAATTGAGCAAGGCGGTCAAGAGCACCCTCGGCCCGCGCGGCCGCACCGTCGTGCTGGAGAAGAAGTTCGGCAGCCCCACGATCACCAAGGACGGCGTGAGCGTCGCCAAGGAAATCGAGCTGGAGAATCCGTTCGAGAACATGGGCGCCCAGATGGTCCGCGAGGTCGCGAGCAAGACGAGCGACATCGCCGGCGACGGCACGACGACCGCGACGGTCCTCGTCGAGGCGATCTACCGCGAAGGCCTGAAGAACGTGACCGCCGGCGCCAACCCGGTGGAAATCCGCCGCGGCATCGACGCCGCCACGGAAGCCGTGGTCGCGGCCCTGCAGAAGCAGAGCAAGAAGGTGAAGGACACCGAGGAAATCGCGCAGGTCGGCACGATCTCGGCGAACGGCGAGACCCCCATCGGCAACATCATCGCGCCGGCGATGGAGAAGGTGGGCAAGGACGGGACGATCACCGTCGAGGAAGCCAAGGGCATCGAGACGACGCTGGACGTGGTCGAAGGCATGCAGTTCGACAAGGGCTACCTGAGCCCGTACTTCGTGACCAAGGCGGACACGATGGAAGTGGTGCTGGACGACGCGTACATCCTCCTGTTCGAGAAGAAGATCTCGAACCTGCAGGACCTGCTGCCGGTGCTGCAGAACGTGGCGAAGAGCGGCAAGCCCCTGCTGATCATCGCCGAGGACATCGAAGGCGAGGCGCTGGCCACGCTGGTGGTCAACAAGCTGCGCGGCACCCTGCAGGTGTGCGCGGTGAAGAGCCCCGGCTTCGGCGACCGCCGCAAGGCCATGATGGAAGACATCGCGGTCCTGACGGGCGGCAAGTTCATCAGCGAAGACCTCGGCATCAAGCTCGAGAGCCTGTCGCTGGCGGACATGGGCCGGGCCAAGCGCATCACGATCGACAAGGAAAACACGACGATCGTGGAAGGCGCGGGCAAGACGTCCGACATCCAGGGCCGCATCGCCCAGATTCGGCGCCAGATCGAGGAGACGACCTCGGACTACGACCGCGAGAAGCTCCAGGAACGCCTGGCGAAGCTCGCCGGCGGCGTGGCGGTCATCAACGTCGGCGCGGCGACCGAAACCGAAATGAAGGAAAAGAAGGCCCGCGTCGAAGACGCGCTGCACGCCACGCGCGCGGCGGTCGAAGAAGGCATCGTGCCGGGCGGCGGCGTCGCGTTGATCCGCGCCCAAACCGCGCTGGACGACCTGAAGCTGACGGGTGAAGCCAAGATCGGCGTGGACATCGTCCGCAAGGCGTGCGAAGCCCCGCTGCGCCAGTTGACCGAGAACGCCGGCGTGGACGGTTCCATCGTCGTGCAGGAAGTGCGCAACGGCAAGGGCGCCTACGGCTACGACGTGGCGAAGGCGGTCTACGGCGACATGATCAAGGCCGGCATCATCGATCCGACCAAGGTCACGCGCGGCGCGCTGCAGAACGCGGCCAGCATCGCCGGCCTGCTGCTCGTCACCGAGGCGATGGTGTGCGAAATCCCGAAGAAGGAACCCCCGGCGCCGCCGATGCCCGGCGGCGGCATGGGCGACATGTACTAGGTCGAGATCGTTCGACCCACGGCGGGGCGCGCGCAGGCGCGCCCCGCTTTTTTCGTCGGGCGGCGCCTCCGTGCGTTTGTGCGTTGCCAGCCCGCGCCGGAAATGATAGAAACGACAACGAGGGTCGGATATTTTCCGGCGTTGGAAGGAACGGAGCGAAGGACCCGGCGAGCGGGACTTCAGAGCGGTTTTCCGTCCGTGGAAAACCCACAATGGAACGGACATGAGCATGGACGAGGATGTTCGCCCCGGGAGCGAGGCGCAGGACAAGCCGGAATTGGCGTTGGATTTGAATTTCGTGCCGACGTGGGCGCGGAAGCCGCCGGAGAATCCGTATGCCGGCCGGGAAGAGGCCGCGGCGGGCGAACGCGGGGAGCGGGGCGGGCGGCGCGACGACCGGCGGGGTTCGCCGTTTGGCCGGCGCGAAGGCGGCGATCGCCGCGGGCCGCGTCCGGGGGGACCGCGTCCGGGCGGGCTCGGAGGGTTTGGGCGTTCGGACAACGGTCCGCGTCCGGCGGGGGCGGGGCCGCGCCGCGAAGGTGGCGAGCGGTTCGCGCGTCCGCGTTTCGGCGCCGACCGCCGCGGGCCGCGCCGCGAGGATGGACCGCGCCGGGACGACCGGCGGCCGCCGCGCGAAGCGCTGCCGCGCCTGAACGTGAAAGTGTCGTTCCTGCCGGATCGCGAGCGGCTCGCGCTGGTCGTGCGCGACATCCAGGCCAGCCGCCGCGCGTTTCCGCTGATCGAGATCGCGAATCGCTTTTTGGGCCGCGAAGACCTGTATTTGGTGAAGCTGGAACTGCCGGCGGCGGCGGAAGGCGCGGCGCGGCAGACGTTCGTGCAGTGCTTGGAGTGCAAGCGGGTGTTCCGCACCCGCGCGAACGCCGAGGCGCATCTCCTGAACGACCATCTCGACAAGTTCTTCGCGATCGAGGAAACCGAGGTCGAGCCGCCGGCGGGCCAGTTCGCCTGCGTGGCGCGCTGCGGTTTGAGCGGCGGCCTGCTGGGGCCGCCGAACCACCACGGCTACAACGAAAAGATCCAGGAGCTCTGGTCGTCGCGGTTCGCGCACCTGTCGAAGGCCGAATATCTCGGCCACGTCGAGACGCTCCGCGACGAAGCCTTGGTCGAGCAGTGGAAGGATTCGCTGCGGAAGAAGACGATCTATCGCCTGAAAGACGTTCCGGAAGGGCAGGAAGCGGCGGCGATGACCCGCGCCGAAGCGCAGGACTGGATGCGCGCCGGCAAGTTGAATGCGCTGCTGCGGGAATCGGGCCGCTGCCTGGTGCCCGGTCCCCAATCCCGGAAGTTCGACGACGGCGCGCTGCGGGCGGCGGTTTCGCAGGCCTGGCAGCGGGAAACCCGGTTCCCGTTCTCGCTGTCGCTGGCGCTGCGGCCGGCGTTCCGGCACATGCACCTGCATCTGTTCAAGGCCAACGCGCGGGAAACCTACGTGACGGCGGTGCCGCCCGCGCCGGTGGACCTGGCCGCCGCGCCGGCCATCGTCAAGGAGATCGTGGCGTTTCTGGAAGCGCATCCCGGCGCGACGCGCCAGCAGGTGCTCGAAGGGCTGCGGGCGGGCGCGAATCCCGAATCGCCCGAGGCGGCGGAATTGCTGCTGCATCTCAACAACCTGGTTGCCAACGGCGGGGCGATCGAATTTTTCAATGCGACGCTGGTGCTCCCGCGCGGCGGGGGACGGCCGGACGAAGGCAAGCCGGAAGCGGAAGGCGCGGCCGCCGCCGCGGATGTCGCACTGACCGAGGCTGAGGCCGAGGTCGAAGCCGCGGAACCGGAAACGTCCGCGCCAGAGGCGGCGCCGGAAGCGGCCGCGGCCGCGTCGGAAGAAGCGCCGCCGCCGGCCGAAGCGCCGGCACCCGCCGCGCCGGCGGAAGAAGGCGCCCCGGCGGAGTAGCGCATGGCCTTGAAGTACGCCATTCTGGGCGACATTCACGCCAACTGGGAAGCGTTGGATGCCGTGGTGGCCGATGCGAAATCGCAGGGGGTCACGAATTTCTGCTGCGTGGGCGACGTCGTCGGCTACAACGCGGACCCGGAACGATGCATCGACGTCGTGCGCGAACTGGCGGGCGATGCGGTGGTGCGCGGCAACCACGACCACTATTGTTCGCGGCAGGAAAACCTCAACGGGTTCCATCCGCTGGCGGCGGACGTGGTCGATTGGACGCGCAAGCGGCTGAATGCGGAACAGCGGGAATGGCTGGGCAACCTGCGCTATTCCCGGACCGTCGAGACCTTCATGCTGGTGCACGCGACGCTCGACAATCCCGAGATGTGGGGCTATGTCTTCGACAAGCTGGAAGCCGAGGCGAATTTCGCCTATCAGATGTGCTCGGTGTGCTTCTTCGGCCACACGCACGTGCCGCTGGCGTTCGAAAAGGCCGGCATCGTGCGCGGCGGGCTCTACAGCAAGCTGCTGATCGCGGCGGGGCGCAAGTACTACATCAACGTCGGCAGCGTCGGCCAACCGCGGGACGGCGATCCGCGCGCCGCCTACGCGATCTTCGACATGCTGCGCAACGTGGTCGAACTGCGCCGCGTGGAATACGACATCGCCGCGGCCCAGCGGAAAATCCTGGCGGCGGGCCTGCCGCCGCGGGCGGCTTCGCGGTTGGAAATCGGCCGGTAGGCCGCGGAGGAGATTGACGATGAAGCGCGCAGCATGGGGCGTTTGGACGTTGGTCGGTTGGCTGGTCGCCTCGGCGGCCTCCGCCCAGGTCGAATTGACGTGGAAGCTGGCCCACAACCGGACGGTGCTGCTGGAGCCGATCCGGGCGACGATCGCGATCGTCAACAACACCGGCCAGACCCTCGACCTGACGCCGCGCGGCAACGCGCAGTTGTTCTTCGACGTCGAAGACCAGCCGACCTCGCCCGTGCCGGCCAGCGGACGTCCGCTGCTGGCGCAGCCCGTCCTCATTCCCTCCGGCGAAACGCGCGAAATCGACGTGAACCTGCTCGACGCCTACCGCATCGTCAAGGGCCAGACCTACATGCTGCGGCCGGCGCTGGAATTCGCCGGCCTGCGGTTCTTCGGCGAACGCCTGGCGCTGGAAGTCCAGCCCGGCCTCGAACTCGTGGCGCGCGCCTACGGCGTGCCGGCGGCGGGCGATGCCCGCAAGGTGTCCCTGCGCCTGATCAACCGGGACCGCAACGACCACCTGTTTTTCCGCATCGACGACGCGTCCACGGACTACTGCCTCGGCGTCTACGACCTGGGGCGGGTGATCCGGTTCTTCGCGCCGGTCCTGGAGCAGGATCGCGACGGCGTTTTCCACGTGCTGCACCAGACGGCGCCCGACCGGTTTGCGCACTCGGCGTTCGACCACGCCGGCGCGCCGCAGGGCACGGCGTTCTACGTCGGAACGATGGGCGGCATCCATTTGGCGCGCACCGCGACCGGCGCGGTGGAAGTGCAAGGCGGCACGCCGTTCGTGGAAGATGCGGAACATCCCGGGCAGCTGGTGGCGCCGACGCTGCCGCCGTCCCATCCGTACGCCACGACCCTCGGCGAACCGCCCGCGGAACGCCGCGCGGCGGAAAAAGAGCGGAATGCCGCCGAAAAGAAAAAGGCCCGCGCCGCCGCGGCCGAAGAGAAGAGCCATGCAGGATCCGACGCGGTTTCTTGGTGAAATGCTGCTGTTGCTGGGCGCGCTGGGGCTGCTGGCCGGCTTCGTCGCCCTGCGTTTTCCGGGCGCCGTGCGCGCGGGGCTCGAACGGTTTCCCCGCTCGAAAGCCCCGGGTTGGGTGCTGACGGCGGCGGGCACGTTCTGGGTGGGGTGGGTGATCGCGCACGCCGCGCTGGGCCGGTTCGAAGCGGTGAAACCGCTGGTGCCGATCCTGGCGGTGCTGAGCTTCGGCGCCATCGTCTATTTCTTGGACGAGCTGCTGGCGCCGCGCGCGCTGGGCGGTTTGCTGATGTTGCTGGCCAACCCGCTGCTCAACGGCGTGCGCTGGTCCGACTCGCCGTGGCGCTACGCGGTCGTGCTGATCGCCTACGCGTGGGTGATCGCCGGGTGCGTGCTGATGCTGCATCCGTGGGCGTTCCGGAAAGCGGCCGCCCGCTTCGCCGCGCCGGGCTGGCTGCGTGCGGCGGGGTGGACCAAGCTGACGGGCGGCGCGATCCTGCTGGCGGCGGGCGGCGCCTTGCTGCGCTGAGGAATTCGCCGTGTCCGAGGCCATCCGCACCCACGCGCCGCGATTCCTGGTGCTGCGCGGCGGCGCCATCGGGGATTTCATCGCCACTTTGCCCGTGCTGCAGGCGCTGCGGACGCAATGGCCGGCGGCGACCATCGAGATCTGGGGCTACCCGCACATCGCCGACCTGGCCGTTGCGGCCGGGCTCGCGCAGGCGGTCGTTTCGCTCGACCGCGCGGAAATGGCGCGGTTTTTCGTGCCCGAGCCGAGTTTCACGGATGCGCAGGTGGCGGCGGTCCGGTCGTTCGATCTGATCTTCAACTACCTGCACGATCCGGTGGGACAGGTGCGCAGCAACCTGCTGCTGGCGGGGGCGAAGCAGGTGCTGTCGGGTTCGCCGATCATCAAGCGCGGACCGGCGGTGCCGTTTCTGCTCGAACCGCTGCAGGCCTTGGCCATCTACGAAACCGACGGGACGCCCGCGCTCGATTTTCCCGCCGCGCTGCGCGCGCGCGGCCGCAAGCGCCTGCAGGCGCTCGGGCTGCGCGGCCGGCCCATGGCGGTGCATCCGGGCAGCGGAAGTCCGACGAAGAACTGGCCCGCGGCGCGTTTCGTCGAGATCCTGCGGCGCCTGCAGGCGGCCGGGCGGGAGACGCTGGCGGTGCTCGGCGAAGCCGACGTCGCGGAAGCCGCCGTGCTGGCGCGCGAGCTGCCGGAGATGCCGGTTCTGGCCGGCCTGACGCTGACGGAACTCGCCGCGACGCTGGCGGAATGCGGCGCGTTTCTGGGCAACGATTCGGGCATCGCGCACCTGGCGGCCGCGGTGGGGCTGCCGACCACGGCGATCTTCGGCCCGTCGGACGCGGACGTCTGGGCGCCGCGCGGACGGGGCGGCGTGACCGTGCTGCGCGCGCCGGAAAAGGAACTCGAACGCCTGACCGTCGCCGCCGTGTGGGCCGCGCTGGCGCCGGCCTGATTTGGTTTGCGCCGCGCGGCGGGGTGCGGTACAACCCTTCGCCGAACTCAGGAGCCTTTGGATGAAGCCGGATTCCTACTACGTCACGACGCCGATCTACTACGTGAACGATCGGCCGCACATCGGCCACGCCTACACGACGGTGCTGGCGGACGTGCTGGCGCGCTGCCAGCGCCTGTTCGGGCGCGACGTCTGGTTCCTGACGGGCACCGACGAGCACGGCCAGAAGGTGCAGGAAGCCGCCGCCAAGCTCGGCGTCGATCCGCAGACGCACGTCGACAACACCGTGCAGCGCTTCCAGGAAGCGTGGCAGCGCCTCGAAATCCGCAACGACGACTTCATCCGCACGACCGAGCCGCGCCACAAGGTCATCGTGCAGGAAATCCTGCAGGACCTCTACGACCGCGGCGAAATCTATCGCGCGGAATACGACGGCTGGTACTGCGTGCCCTGCGAGCGATTCTTCACCGAGAAGGATCTGGTCGCCGGCAATTGTCCCGATTGCGGCCGGCCGGTGCAGCGGGTGCGCGAAGCCAACTATTTCTTCAAGATGAGCCGGTACCAGGATTGGCTGGTGGAATACATCCAGACGCATCCCGACTTCATCCAGCCCGAGTTCCGGCGCAACGAGACGCTGGGCTTCCTGCGCAAGCCGCTGCAGGACCTCTGCATTTCGCGGCCGAAATCGCGCTTGGCGTGGGGCATCGAGCTGCCGTTCGACCAGGACTACGTGACCTACGTCTGGTTCGACGCGCTGGTCAACTACGTCAGCGCCGTCGGCTACCGCCGCGACGACGCGCAATTCGCGCGCCGCTGGCCGGCGATCCACCTGATCGGCAAGGACATCCTGACGACGCACACGGTCTACTGGCCCTGCATGCTGAAGGCGATGGGCGTGCCGATGCCGAAGACCGTTTTCGCGCACGGCTGGTGGCTGATGGGCGCCGCCAAGATGAGCAAGAGCGCGGGCAACGTCGTGAATCCGCTGGACCTGATGGACCGCTACGGCGTCGATCCGTTCCGCTATTTCCTGATGGCCGAAATGGTGCTGGGGCAGGATGCGTCCTTCACCGAGGACGCGTTCATCCGCCGCTACAACGCCGATCTGGCCAACGACCTGGGCAACCTGCTCAACCGCGTGGTCAGCATGGTCGGCAAGTACTGCGGCGGCAAGCTGCCGGCTCCGCCGGCCGGCGCCTTCGCGAGCGGTCCCGCCGCGGACCTGTTCCGGCAGGTCGCCGCCGCCGCGCGGGGCTTGCAGGCCGCCGTGGAGAACTTCACGCTCAGCGCCGGCATCGCGCAGGTGATCGAAGCCGTGCGCGCCACCAACAAATTCATCGAAACCCAGCAGCCCTGGGCGCAAGCCCGCGCCGCGGACCCGGGGCCGCTGCACGCCACGCTGTACGGCGCCGCGGAAGCGCTGCGCGTCTGCGCCGGCCTGCTGTCGCCGTTGATGCCCACCAAGATGGCCGAGCTGCGCGCCGCGCTCGGCATGGAGAATCCCATGACCGTGAATCCCGACGAACTGACGAAATCCGAAGTCCTCGCGCCCGGCACGCCCGTCGCCGCGCCCGGCGCCCTGTTCCCGCGCATCGAAGCGCCGGTGCCCGGCGCCGAAGCCAAGCCCGCCGCGCCCGCCGCCGCGGCGCAAGCCGAGAAGAAGGCGCCGGCGCCGGGCACGATCGGCAATCCCGAAGGCGTGATCGCCTACGACGATTTCGCGAAGGTGCAGCTGCGCACCGCCAAGATCATGAGCGCGGAGGCCATCGAAGGCGCGGTGAAGCTGCTGAAGCTCAGCGTGCTGATGGGCGACGAGCGGCGGCAGATCGTCGCCGGCATCGCGCTCTACTACAAGCCCGAGGAACTGATCGGCAAGACCGTCGTCGTGGTGTCGAACCTCGCGCCGATCAAGCTGCGCGGCGTGGAAAGCCAGGGCATGCTGCTCGCCGCCAGCAAGGGCGAGCGCCTGCGCCTCGTCACCGTGGACGGCGACCTGTCCAGCGGCGCCGTCGTCAAGTAGCCGCCGCCGGCATTCGCGCTTCCCATGCGGTTCGGCGCCGCGTGCGCCGTCCGTTGAATTCCCCAAAAACCGGTGCATAGTTAATTAACTGTGCACCGGTTTTTACGTGCCGTGGAAAACAGTTTTCCACGCTACGTAAAAATGGCGCAAAGTTTTTCCACTCCACGTAAAAATTGTCGAGTCCTGGTTTCCGGTTGTCACTTTTGATTGTTGTTCGTTCATGGTTTC
>CAYTEK010000056.1:0-5291 GCA_964436715.1 uncultured Verrucomicrobiota bacterium
GGTAGATCTTGAACGTGCTGCCGCGGCCCACCTGGCTGTCGACGTCGATGAAGCCGTTGTTCTGCTTGACGATGCCGTAGACGGTGGCCAAGCCCAACCCGGTGCCTTTGCCGATCTCCTTGGTGGTGAAAAACGGCTCGAACAGGCGCAGGAGGGTTTCGGCATCCATGCCGCAGCCGTTGTCGCCGACCGCCAGCATCACGTAGTCGCCGGGCACGAAGCCGGCGTGGCTTGAGCAATAGTCCTCGTCGAACGCGGCGAGGGCCGTTGCGATGGCGACGCGGCCGTGGTCGCCGATGGCGTCGCGGGCGTTGACGCAGAGGTTGGCGAGGATCTGGTCGATCTGGGACGGATCCATCTTGACCCGCGCCGGCGTTGGGCACGGCTGCCAGGCCAGTTCGACGTTTTCGCCGATCAGGCGGCGCAGCATCGCGAGCATGCCGGCGACGGTTTCGTTGAGGTCGAGCGGCTTGGGCGCGATGGTCTGTTTGCGGGCGAACGCGAGGAGTTGGCGGGCGAGGTCGCTGGAACGCACGGCGGCCTTGCGGATTTCCTGCAGGCTGTTGAGCAGCGGCGAGGCGGCGTCCGTTTTGCCCAGCGCCAGGTCCGCATGGCCGAGGATGACGCCGAGCATGTTGTTGAAATCGTGGGCGACGCCGCCGGCGAGGCGGCCGATGGAATCCATCTTCTGCGCCTGGACCAGCTGCGCCTGCAGGTTCTGCTTTTCCGCTTCGATGCGCCGGCGTTCGGCGACGTCGCGGATGAACACCAGATGCGCGTCGCGGCCGGCGAACCGCACCGGCACGGCCGTGGTTTCGACTTGGACGCGGGCGCCGTCGAGACGCAGGTATTCCTGCTCCATCGGCGGGGAGAGTTCGCCGGTTTCGAGTTGCCGGCGGATGCGTTCGCGGACGGCGGCGTGGTATTCGGGCGCGATGAGCCCGAGGATGTCCTGGCCGATCAGGTCTTCGGGACGCGCGGCGCCGAGCATGCGCACCAGGGCGGGGTTGACGAACAGGAAGCGGCCGTCCGCCTGGACGAAGATGCCTTCGGGCGCGCCGTCCACCAGCGTGCGGAAGCGTTCTTCGCTTTCGCGCAGGGCCGTCTCGGCCTGCTTCTGCGGGGTGACGTCCTCCGTGAAAATGACGATCCCGCCGACGGCGCCGCGGCCGTCGCGCCAGGGGTGCATTTCCCAGCGCAGGTACTGGACGGAGCCGTCGGCGCGCACGAAGCGATCTTCGTCGCTGCGCAGGACTTCGCCGGCCAGCCCGCGGAGGTGGTGTTGCTTGATTTTCTCGCCAATCTCGGGGAAGACCTCGTAGTGCGAGCGGCCGAGAAGGTCCTGGCCTTCGAGTTTGTAGTCCGCGAGCCAGCGCCGGCTGACGGCCAGGTAGCGCATGTCGCGGTCGAACATGGCCAAGGCCGCGGGGGCATGCTCGATGAGCAGCCGCAGCCGCGCTTCGCTTTCGCGCAGGGCCGCTTCGGTCCGGCGGCGCTCGGTGAGGTCCGCGAAGCAGGCCAGCGTGCCGCCGTCGATCCGGGTGCCGGAAATCTCGACGTCCCGAACCTCGCCGTTCTTGCAGGTCACGTGGAATTCCGTGGGTTCGGCGACGCTTTTTTCGCGCGCGGCTTTTTCCAGCGCGGCGCTCCAGGTGCGCACGACCTCGCGGCGGTAGGCTTCGTCGGGATAGGCGCGGCGCCACCAGTCGGCGAGGGTCGGAATATCCGCGGCGGAATAGCCGAACAGTTCCGTGAAGCGGCGATTGAACAAAACGACGCGGTCCGCGGCGTCGATGAAACCCATCGGCACGGGCGACAGCTCGACCAGCGAGCGGAAGCGTTCCTCGCTGGCCGCGAGGTCGGCGGCGGCCTGCTCGCGGCGGAGGCGGTTGGCGAGCAAGAGGCCCAGGGCGGCGGTTGCGACGGGATAGACCAGCAAGACGGGCAGGCTGATGTCGTGAAGGACGTGCCGGGCGCTATCCCGGGGCAGGGTCAGCATCAGGGCCAGCATGACGAGATGCACGGCGATGCCGAACGCGTAGAGTTCCCAGGCGCGGACGTCCTGGAGGCGGCCCTTGCGGAACCGGCGCCACAGGATGCCGAGGGCGCCGGTGGCGAGGGTGACGGACACGCCGGTCCAGGCGCCGACGCCGCCCTTGAGCAGGCGGAACGCCGCGGCGACGGCCATGGCGACCGCCGTCGGGACGGCGCCGAAGAACAGGCCGGAAACGCCCAGCAGCACCGAGCGGGTGTCGAACACGATGCCGCTTTCCAGGCGAAACGAAGTCGCGATCAGCGCCATGCACAGGCCGCCGAGGACGAGGCCGACGGCGATCTGCCACGGCGTTCGTCCGTCCGTCCGCTGCCGGCCGGCGGCGAGGTCGAAGACGACGACCAGCGCCATCAGCAGGGCGGCGTTTTGCAGCAGGGCGATGAAGGCCGGATGGTTCATGGCGACCGCGGAGCAAGCTCCACAGCTTGAGCGTAGGCTTCGGGAAGCGCGTCCGACAAGCGGAAAACGGCGGCGGGCGGAAATAGTTGGCGTGGAGGGGAAAGACGGGGGAGGCGAGGAGTTGGGCGCGCGGGGTGGCGGCCGAGATCCCTCGGCAGGCTCGGGATGACAGCCGCGATTCCGGAAGCCACGTGGAGGGCGGAGCGGAGCGATTGGCGGATCGGGGTAGGGACGCCTCTCCGAGGCGTCCGCACGAACACGAATATCGGACGCCTCGGAGAGGCGTCCCTACCCTTCGAGCCGGCATCTGGCGGCATCTGGCGGCAGCTCAGCGGTCGAAGAGGGAGAGTTGGTCGTCGGGGTCGATCTTGGGCTTGCGGGCGCGGGGCTGGGCGAGCTTGGGTTGGCCGGCTTCGCTGAGTTCCTCGTCTTCGAGGTTGGCGAGGATTTCCTTGGCGCGGGCGACGACTTCGGCGGGGAGGCCGGCGAGGCGCGCGACCTGGATGCCGTAGGACTTGTCGGCGGCGCCGGGGACGATCTTGCGCAGGAAGACGACGCGGTCGTCCTTTTCGCTGACGAGCACGTTGTAGTTCTTCACGCCGGGGAGGGCGAGGGCGATGTCGGTCAGCTCGTGGTAGTGCGTGGCGAAGAGGGTCTTGGCCTTCACTTCGGCGTGGTTGTGGAGATATTCGGCGACGGACCACGCGATGGAAATGCCGTCGAAGGTCGACGTGCCGCGGCCGATTTCGTCGAGGACGATGAGCGAACGCGCGGTGGCGTTGTTGAGGATGTTGGCGGTTTCCTGCATCTCGACCATGAAGGTCGAGCGGCCGCGGGCGATGTCGTCGCCGGCGCCGACGCGCGTGAAGACGCGGTCCACGACGCCGATCTCGGCGGAACTCGCCGGCACGAAGCAGCCCATCTGGGCCATGATCACGAGGAGGGCGACCTGGCGGATGTAGGTGGATTTGCCGGCCATGTTGGGACCGGTGATGATGAGGAGCTGGTTGTCGACGTTGTCGAGGAGGACGTCGTTGGGGACGAACCGGCCCGATTCGGGGAGCAATTCGACGACCGGATGGCGGCCGTCGCGGACGACGAGGGGGCCGGCGGCGGTCATTTTTGGACGGACGTAGCGGCAGGTCAGGGCGCGTTCGGCGAAGGCCGCCAGCACGTCGAGCTCGGCGACGGCGGCGGCGGTCTGCTGGATGGCGGCCACGTGCGCGACGACCTGCGCGCGCAGGTCGAGGAAAAGCTCGTATTCGAGGGCGACGGACTTGTCCTCGGCGCCGAGGATCTTGTTCTCGCACTCCTTGAGTTCGGGGGTGACGAAGCGCTCGCCGTTGACGACCGTCTGCTTGCGCACGTAGTCAGCGGGGACTTGGGCGAGGTTGGACTTGGTGATTTCGATGAAGTAGCCGAAGACGTTGTTGAAGCGGATCTTGAGGGACTTGATGCCGGTGCGTTCGATTTCGCGGGCCTGGAGTTCGGCGATCCACTGCTTGCCGTCGTGGGCGGCGGCGCGGAGCTCGTCGAGTTCGGCGTGGTAGCCCTTGCGAATGAGCCCGCCCTCCTTGATGGCCATGGGAGGCTCATCGACGATCGCGCGTTCGATCAAGGCGACGAGTTCGTCCTGCGGGACGATGGCGGCGGCCAGTTCGCCGAGGCGCGGCGCGGCGTGCGCGGCGAGGGCGGCCTTGAGCGCGGGGAGCCGGGCGAGGGAGGTCGCCAGCGCGCGGACGTCGCGCCCGTTGCCGGAGCCGGCGGACAGGCGCGCGAGCAGGCGCTCGAGGTCCTTGATGTCGCCGAGGATCTCGCGCAGGGCGTCGAGGTCGTGGCGCTTCTTCAGGAGCGCTTCGACGGCGTCGTGGCGGGCGACGATGGCCTCGAGATTCTGGAGCGGCCGCACGCGCCAGTCGCGCAGGAGGCGCGAGCCCATGGCGGTGCGGGTGACGTCGCGCGCCTTGAGCAGCGTGGTCGGCGCGGCGGCGCGCGGGGTGCCGCGGGAGGCGACGAGGTCGAGGTTGGCGAGGGTGGACTCGTCGAGCACCATGGCGTCGGCCGCGGCGCGGAAGCGGATGCGGCGGACGTGGGCGGCGTTGCGGCGGAGATCGCGGGTCACGTAGTAGAGCAGGGCGCCGGCCGCGGCGGCGGCGGCGGGGCGGCCCGCGCCGCCGAAGCCGGCGAGGGACTGGACGCCGAAGTGGCGGCAGAGGCCGTCCTCGGCGGTCGCAGGGTCGAAGATCCAGTCCTCGCGCGCGGTGAGGGCGAAGGTGCCTGTGGCGTTGAGGCCGGCCAGGAAGCGTTCGTCGGCGTGCAGGGATTCGGACAGGATGACCTCGGGCGGCGCGTAGCGGGCGAGGTCGTCGAAGAGCGCGTCGGGGTCGGCGGATTCCTCCATCCAGAAATCGCCGGTGGAGAGATCGAGCATGGCGAGGCCGACGAGCTTGCCGGCGCGGTGCAGGCCGGCGAGGTAGTTGGGCCGCGCGGCGTCGAGCATGGCATCGGTCAGGACGGTGCCGGGGGTGACGATGCCGGTGACCTCGCGCTTGACGATGCCCTTGGCGAGCGCGGGGTCTTCCATCTGGTCGCACAGGGCGACCTTCTTGCCGGCGCGCAGCAGCTTGGCGAGGTAGAGGTCCGCCGCGTGGAACGGCACGCCGCACATCGGATAGGATTGGCGCTTGGTGAGGGCGATGCCGAGGATTTCCGAAGCGACGACGGCGTCCTCGAAGAACATCTCGTAGAAGTCGCCGAGGCGGAAGAACAGGATGGTGTCGGGAGCGATTTCCGCCTTGGCGCGGCGGTACTGCGCCATCATGGGAGTTGTGGATTTTTC
>CAYTEK010000056.1:5301-17120 GCA_964436715.1 uncultured Verrucomicrobiota bacterium
AAAGCGATCTGATTACGGTCAACGGCGAGGTGGTGAAAGTGCTGCCCGCGACGATGTACCGGGTGCGGCTGGAAGGCGGCCATGAAATCTTGGCCCACATTTCGGGCAAGATGCGGCGGCATTTCATCAAGATCACCACGGGCGACAAGGTCACCGTGGAGATCAGCCCGACGGACCTGACGAAGGGCCGCATCACGTTCCGCGAAAAGACCTGAAGCGCGCGGGGGCGCTTCGCCGGGGGACAGACGAAGGTTTTCCACGCCGTGGGAAACCTTTTTCCATGCCGCGTTCCGGCGCCGGGGGCGCGGAATCCCGACTTGCCCAAGGCTTGTCGGCGCGGGTAGGATGGACCCAGTCAGGCGGTGGGTCTTGCGGAAAGGGGCGGCGATCGGGGGGGCGGGGGGGTGTCTGGCGGGGCGCGGGTGGGCGGACGAGGCCACCACGGCGTGGCTGGCGGAATATCCGGCGAAGCTGGACGTGCTCCAGACGGTCCGGGAAAAAGGCGAGCTGCGCATCGAAATGGCCATCGGCGGCATGAAGAGCCAGCAGATCATGGAAACCGAATTCCGCTATCGCCGGCCCGACGCGCTGGTGGTCAAGGGGCCGTTCACGGAGGCGTATTGCCTCGGCACGAACGCGACGACCTACCAGAAGATGATGGAGAACGAATACCGCCGGGAAACGGTGCCGGGCGGCCTGGCCGAATTCCTGGAATCCCTCCAGCTGGACATGCTGCTCATGCAGTCGGACAAGCAGGTGCTGCTGCAAACGGACGCGGACCGGCGGGCCGAGGCGCTGGACGGCTTCTTCGAGTCCGACCTCGCGCGGCGCCTGCCGGACGAGGAGCTCGACGGTCGGAAATGCGCGGTGTTCGCGGACCAGGTCGAGTCCATGTTCAAGTCCTCGTGGGCGAAGATCTGGCTCGACGCGGAAACGGGCCTGCTGCGGCGGATGGAAAGCATCCCCACGCCGGAGTGGGCGCCGGCGGAGGAAACGGACGCGGAGGTGGACGAAGACGACGACCGCGCGGCGATGGCCGACGCGATGCGGAACATGAAGTTGTCCTACGTTGTGGTGGAACAGCAGGTGAACGAACCGCTGGCCGACGACGCCTTCGCCTTCGCGCCGCCGGAAGGCGCGACGGAAGACGTCCCGACGCCCGACGAGGAAGCCGCCGAACAGGCCGAACGGGAGAACGAAGCCGTC
This sequence comes from uncultured Verrucomicrobiota bacterium, assembly GCA_964436715.1. Lineage (GTDB taxonomy): Bacteria > Verrucomicrobiota > Kiritimatiellia > CAIQIC01 > Lenti-01 > Lenti-01. Next base: position 6,508 of record CAYTEK010000056.1, read on the forward strand.
CAGAAGGCGTCCGGCCTGGAGCGCTTCGAGCTGTCGGGCCAAGCGGCGCCGGATTTCGAATTGCCGTTGCTGGCCGGCGGCGCCTTCAAGCTCTCCGAGCAGAAGGGCAAGGTGGTGGTCATCGACTTCTGGGCGACGTGGTGCGGGCCCTGCGTGCGCGCGCTGCCGGAAATGAAGAAGCTGGCGGAAGCCTACGCGGAGAATCCCGACGTCGTCGTGGTCGGCTTCAGCACCGACGACGCGGAAAACCGCGCGAAGGTCGAAAAGCTGGTCGCGAAGAACCAGCTGGGCTATGCGATCGGCATCGGACCGGAGGAAGCCAAGGCGGCGTTCAAGGTGCGCGGCATTCCGTGCATCGTGGTGGTGGGCCGGGATGGCATCGTGCAAGGCCGGCGGGTCGGCTATTCGCCCCAGTTGGAAAAGGACCTGAAGCGCGCCGTGGATGCGCTGCTGGCGAACGAAGCGCTGGAAAGCGCGACGCCCTACACGGCGGAAGAACTCCAGCAGCTCGAGGACGGCGTCTGCCCCAAGTGCGGCAAGAAGCACGGCACCGCGTCCCATGGCCGCCCCGCGGCGCAACTGGATCCCCGCGCGTTCCGGCTGCGCTGGAGCCGCGACGTTTTCACCAACGACGCGGCGGGCCTGGAGGGTTCGGAATTCGCCGGCGCCGAACGGGTTTCCGCGGCCCTGCCGCCGCGGACGTTCGTGCGGCTGAACGGCGCGCAGGCGGTGCTGGTGGACGCCTACGGCGGCGAAATCCTCCGGACGGTGGACTTGCCCGCGGACCTGTGCGTCACGAACGAGCGGGGCCGCGTGCCGGAACTGGTCCATTTGCGCGCGCCGGACGGCGACGTGATCGCGGGCTGCCAGGAGCGCTACACGGTGACGAAACGAGGCACGAGCACGAACTATCGCAACCGCAAGACCGAACTGTTCGGCCTGCGGCTGTCCGACGGCGAAGTCTGGCGCAAGACGCTGTCGGAAAACGCATCGATCCGCACCCTGTTCGCGCTGCCGGTGGCGGCCGACGAGGACCTGCTCCTGACCGCGAACTGGAACGGGTTGACGTTCTATTCCGCGACGGGCGAGGCGGTGCTGGAACAGGATCTGGATTTCCGCACGCAGGCGATCTTCGCGCAGGACGGGGCCGGCAAAACCATCGCGTACGTGCTGGACAAGAAGATCCGCCTGTACGATTTCGTCTGGCCGCTCGCGGCACCGCCGGCGGAGGCGCCGGCGGCCGAAGCGCCCGCCGCCGCGCCCGCTGCCGCGCCCGCGGGCGAATGACGCCTAGGTCAGGCGCAGGAGGCGCATCCAGTCGCGGAAATCGCGCGGCAACGGGGACGCCGCGCAGACCGGCTGGCCGCTGGCCGGATGGGCGAAGCGCAGCTCGGCGGCGTGGAGCATCTGCCGTGGCACTTCGGGAAAAGCGGCGGAGAGCGGAGTGAAATGCTGGCGGTCGCCCAGCACCGGGTCGCCCACGTGCCGCAGGTGGATGCGGATCTGGTGCGTGCGGCCGGTTTCGATGGCGACGACGACGTGCGCGCAGCGCGGCGGCTTGGTCTGCGCCGACACTTGGCGCACGTGGCTGACGGCGGGCAGATGGTCCACCGGCACGCGGACGTCCAGCTGCGGCTCGGGCAGGTTGCCGGCGACGAGCGCGTGGTAGAGCTTGCGGACGCGGCCCTCCTCGAACTGGGCCACGAGCGCGCGGCGGGTTTCCTCGTCCTTGGCGAACAGCACGCAGCCGGAAGTGTCCTTGTCGAGGCGGTGGACGGCGCGGAGGGCGGGGAGGCCGAGCTGGTCGCGGAGGCGGACCTCGAGGGACTTGTCGCCAACAGTGAGGAGGCGCGGGGGCTTGTCGGCGACGAGGAATTTCGGGTCGTCGAGCAGGAGGCGGACGGGGGCGGCCTTTGCCTGCTGCGGGGCGACGGCGTCGGGGAGGAGTTCGACGGCGTCGCGGGTCTGCAGGAGATGCTTGGCCATCCAGATGCGGCGGCCGTTGACGAAGACGAGGCGGTCGTCGAGGAGGTTCTTCGCCGCGCGGCGGGAGAGCCCCAGGCATTCGACGAGGTGGTCGAGCAGGGGCGTGCCGTTGCGGCGCACGGGCGGCAGGCGGCGGAGGGCCGGCGTTTTGGAGGCGGGGCGTTTCATGCCGGGAACCATAGCGGGGTGCCGGGGGGGCGTCGAGCCGGAAGGAACGCAACGTTTCGGCGACAAGAGGCTTGAATGCGCATTCAACCGCAGGTATAGGAGCCCGCATGAACGTCGGTTCCGCTCCAGCCCAAGACGGTTCCGCCGGAAAACCGGCGGAACGCGAGCCCGATCAGACCGTGCTGATCGAGTGCCCGGACCCCGCCTTGCGCGGCGCGCCGGCCGCGCCGGCGCCGGCGCAGAACCGCCACGCCTTTTTCATCGTCATCGCCGGCGGCGCCATCGGCAAGACGTTCAAGCTGGCGGGCGCGACGCTCATCGGCCGCGCGCCCCAGTGCGGCATCTGCTTGGACGACGACGGGGTTTCCCGGGAACATGCCCGGGTCGAGATGGACGAGCAGGGGCGCGTCTGGATCGCCGACCTCGACAGCACCAACGGCACCTTTTTCGTCGACGGGCGCCGCATCGGCCGGGAGGCCCTGCGGGACGGCGACAAAATCCAGCTGGGGCCGGGGACGATCCTGAAGCTGAGCTTTGCCGACGGCCTCGAGGAGGATTTCTACCGGCGGCAGTACGACTCGGCCACCCGGGACGCCCTGACGGGCATCTACAACAAGCGCTATTTCCTGGAACAGCTGAAGAGCGATTTCGCCCATGCCCGGCGCCAGCGGACGCCGCTCAGCCTGATCGCCTGCGACCTCGACCACTTCAAGCAGATCAACGACGTCCACGGCCATCCGGCCGGCGATTACATCCTGCGGGAATTGGCCGGCGTCGTCGGCCGGGCGCTGCGCGCCGACGATTGGTTCGCCCGCGTCGGCGGGGAAGAGTTCGCCATCATCGAGCGGGGGGCGGACGACGCGCGGGTCCGGGCGCTGGCCGAACGCGTCCGGCGCCTCGTGGAAAACCACAAGTTCGTCTGGGAGGGGCACCGCGTGCCGGTGACCATTTCGCTGGGCGTGGCAACGCTGTGGGGCGAAAACTTCCGCAGCGCCGACGCCCTCGTGCGGGCGGCCGACGAATTCCTCTATCGGGCCAAGCAGGCCGGGCGCAACCGGGTCGCGACCGCGCAGGGGTGAGCCGCGCCGTCCGGCGCGTCACGCGTCGTCGAGGCGAAAGGGGGAGAACCGCGTGCGGACGTCGTAGGGATCGGAAGCCTCCGCGCGCTTGAGGCGATGCACGATGAAGTAGGTGAGGGGGGTGGCGAGGATTTCGTAGCCGGTCTTGAGGACGAAGTTCCAGAAGATCACCTGCGCGACCAGCGCCAGCGGCCAGACGCCGCCGAACGCGATGGACGTGAACAGGAGCGAATCGATGCCTTCGCCGGCGATGGTGCTGCCGATGGTGCGCATCCAGAGATGCCGGCCGCGCATCCAGACCTTCATCTTGGCCATCACCCACGCGTTGAGGAACGAGCCGCACCAGAACGCGACCACGCTGCCCAGCACGACGCGCGGCGTCTGCAGGAGGATGGTCGCGAAGGCGTCCTGCATCTCCCAGCCGGGCGCGGGCGGCAGTACCGCGACGAGCGAAAAGGCGCCCGCCGCGAAGACGTTCAGCACGAACCCCAGCCAGATGATGCGGCGGGAATGGGCGTAGCCGTAGACTTCGACAAGCACGTCGCCGAAGATGTACGAAATGGGAAACAGCAGGTTGCCGCCGTCCATCAGGACGAACGGCAGGCCCGGGATCGACAGCGGCTTGATCGCCGACACGTTGGAGATCACGAGCACGGCGCAGAACGTCGCCGTGATGGGCGCCAGCCAGCGGCGGGCGGGCGCGTGCGGGGATTCGGGCAGCCGCATCTACTGGCCGAAGGGATTGATGTTCTTCAAGGCGTCGCCGACGGCCTTGCCCGCGTCGGCCGCCGCGCCGCCGAGCGCCTTGCCGGCGTCGGTCGCGGTGCCCGCCAGGGCCTTGCCGGCCTCGGTGGCGCCGCTGCCCAGCGCGCTCGCGCCTTCGCCCAGCAGGTTGCCCGCGCCGGCGACGGCGGTCCCGGCGACGCCGGCGATGGCGTCGAGGATTTCCCGGACGGCTTCCACGAGCGTGACGCCGTTCTTTTCCTTGCCGAGATCGGTCAGCACGATGGGCGGCAGCGGAATCGGAATGGAACCGCCGCCGGTCAGGGCCGCGGCGCCGGTGATGGACAAGTTCATTTGGCTGCCGGTGATCGACAGCTTTTCGATGACGACCTTCTTGCCGGGCTTTTCTTCGGCGGGCGCCTTTTCTTCCGGGGGCGCCTCCGGGTCCTCGGGCTTTTCTGCCTGCCCGGCGGAGAGCTGGTCGATGAGCGCGCCGAGGTTGCTGCCGCGCAGGCCCTGCTCGTAGGTGAGCGCCAGGCCGTCGATGGAGATTTCCTTGATGACGATCACGTCGGACAGCAGCGTGGAGTTGTCGACGTCCACGGACACCGCGCCGAGATCGAACAGCCCCGCGGTCTTGAAGCCTTCCGGATTGCCGACGTGCAGGCCTTTCACCGCCGCCGTGCCGCGCAGCAGCGAAATGTCGATGTCTTGCAGCGTCACCGGCACGCCGAGGGCGGCGGGCGCCGCGGCGTTGGCGCTTTTCAGCACGATCTTGCCCAGCGTCAGATTCAGCGCGACGAACGCAAGCGCCAGCACGACGACGACGATGCCGAGGATCTTCAAGGTTTTTTTCATGGGGCCTCCGCCGGTTCAGGCGATGTCCGGTTCCGCGACGTCCACGACCGGAAACGCGTCCAGAAAACCAGCGACGTCGAACATATCGCGGATGGGTCCGCGGATGCCAGTAAAAACCAGCCGCCCGCCGCCGGCGTGGATGCGCTTGGAGAGGCCCAGGATCGTGCGGAGGCCGGCGCTGCTGAGGAAGCGGAGTTCCCGGAAATCGAGCACCACGCATTTGCAACCGGCGCGGAGGAGACCGCCGCAGTGGTCTTCGAGCAAACGCGAAGTCGTCGCATCGAGGCGGCCCCTGGCGGCGACCACTTCGGCGTCGTTCCACTTGCGGTTGGAGAGTTCCAACATGGCGACCTCCTCTCGCCTTCTATTCCAACTGTCGGCCACGCGGCGGCGCGTTGCAACCCCGCCGACGGTTAAAATCGCGCAAAACCGGCCGCCGGCGCCGAAACGGTCCAGCGCCGAATTGGCTTGCGGTCCATGGGGAAGCGGCGAAAATGCCGCCTTTCGTCGCCTCAGCGGAGAAAGAGCCGAACCCATGCCGTATCCCATCGAGAAGAAATTCGTCGTCGCCGTGTCGTCCACCGTGCTGTTCGACCTGTCCTACGAGCACGCGTTGTACCTGGAACAGGGGCTGGACGCCTTCCGCCGCTACCAGCACGAGCATCGGCACGATTTGCCGAAGCCGGGCACCGGTTTTCCGTTCATTCGCCGCCTGTTGGGCCTGAACCGGATGTATCCGGAGGAGCATCCGGTGGACGTGGTGATCCTGTCGCGCTACCACGCGGACGACGGCATGCGCGTCATGGACGCCGTGCGCGAATACGGGCTGGACATCACGCGCGCCTTCTTCATGGCCGGCCGCAAGCCCTATCCGTTCATGGAATCCGTCAACGCCTCGCTCTACCTGAGCACGAACGCCGAACAGGTGCGGGAGGCGGTGGCTCTCGGCTATCCCGCGGGCCACGTGCTGCCATGCTCCGCCGTGGACGACGAACAGGACCAGCAGCTGCGCCTCGCCTTCGACTTCGACGGCGTGCTGGTGGACGACGAGGCCGAGCGGGTCTACAAGAAAACCCAGGACCTGGAGAAATTCCGCCAGTACGAGCGGGAACACCGCGACGTGCCCCTGAAATCCGGGCCCCTCATGCCGATGTTCCAGCAGCTGGCCTACTTCCAGAAGATGGACAGCCAGCGGGCGCAGGACGATTCCGGCCGCAAGCGCATGCTGCGCATCTCCATCGTGACGGCGCGCGGCGCGCCGGCCCACGAGCGGCTGAACACCACCCTGTCCTCCCTCGGCCTCGAGGCCGACGAGGTCTTCCTCATGGGCGGCATCGACAAGAAGCGCGTGCTCGACATCCTCAAGCCCCACCTGTTCTTCGACGACCAGATGGTGCACCTCGAAAACGTGGCGGCCAGCACCCCCTCCGTGCACGTGCCCTTCGGCATCGCCAACAAAGCGCAAACATAGACTTGCCAAATCTTGGCTGGATGCGTTAAATATCTCACCCGATGAAAAGGATGACCGACGCCCAACTGCGTACCGCCTTCAACTCCGCCGGGCTGCGCCTGACCCGGCAACGCCTGCTGATTTGCCGCGAATTGGCCGGCCGCTGCGACCATCCCGACGTGGAGCGCCTCTACAAGGCCGTCAAGCCGCGCCTGCGCCGGATGTCCCTGTTCACCGTCTACCGCACCATGAACGCCCTCGAGGAAGTCGGCATGGTCTGGCGCGTCGCGACCTGGAAAGGCCACGCCCGCTACGACGGCAACGTGGAGGCCCACGCGCACTTCCTGTGCGAACAGTGCGGCCGGATCGACGACGTGGACACCCAGGACACCTGCCACCAGCTGCCGGAATTGGCCCGGAAATGCGTCAAGGGTTGCGTCCGCCGCGTCGAAATGATGATCGTCGGCGAGTGCGAAGCCTGTTCCGCCGCGCGGGAATTGTCGCCCGACGCCTGACGGCTCGCGCGGCACCCGGCGCCGCTTGCGGCTTTTCGCGCGGCGGACAGCTTTTTTCGTTTTGCGCCGGATTCCGCCGGGCGCGTCAGCGGCCCAGCGCGCGGCCGAGGGCGACGGCGGCGTCGAACGTGGCGAGCGCCGTGCGGGCGAGGGGCACGTCCAGCTTGCGGGCGAGCGCGACCATTTCTTCCGGCGGCGTCTTGCCGTTCGCGACGAGCACCCCCGCCGCGCCGACGACGTGCGCCGTGCGCACGGCCTGTTCCGTGGCGAGCGACGTCAGCAGCAGCGGCCGCTCCAGATCCCTCGTGAGCACGTCGCTCATCAGGTCCGCGACCACGACGTGGAGCGCCTCCGCGGCGGCGGGGGCGGGACCGGGCCAGAGGATCTGGGCGTGGACGGCGGCGAACAGCGAAGTCAGGTGCATGGCGGTCCTCAGGCGGAAGCGGCGGAGTTCTTTTGGCGCTGGTTGAAGCGCACGTAGTAGAACAGGTTCTCGATTTCGAACGCGATGTTGATGTTCTGCACGAAGAGCGCCGTGCCGGCCTTGAGCTGGACCGGCGAGAAATTCAGCACGCCCCGCACCCCGGCCGCCGCGAGCTGGTCGAGGATCCCCGCCGCCGCGTTCTCGGGCACGGCCAGCACCGCGACCTGCACGTCCTGCTCCTTCACGAACGCCGCCAACTGGCTCCCGGGCAGGATGGGTCTCGGCGCCGCGGCGGGATTGATGCGCGACGGATTGTTGTCGAACCCCGCGACGACCTCGACGTTCTCGTTGGCGAACCCCTTGTAGTGCATCAGCGCCGTGCCGATCTTGCCGCAGCCGACGATGATGATGCGCTGCAGCATCTGCGTGCCCAGCAGCGCGTCCAGCCGCTGCAGCAGCACGTCGATGGGATAGCCCCCGCGCTTGTTGCCCACGGCCAGGTTCGCCAGCGAAAAGTCCTTGCGGACCAAGGAGGAGGACACCCCCGCCGCATCGCCCAGATTTTCCGAAAACGCCCGGGACAAACCCATGGACTTGAATTTCAGCAAAATGTTTTTGTAACGGACAAGACGCTGAATCAGTTCTTTCTGCACGATTAGATCTTGTTTCTTCACGATAATGCTCCAAACAATTTATATAATGTGACGGTTTGCGAATATACATGACGAATGGCGCAAGTCAAGAGCCTGTCGTGTCAGATTTTTCTTGTGTCCGTAGAACGGTTCTACTATCGTGTCGCGGATTTTTTGGAGGAATCGACGGTGAACGCAGAGCAAAACGCAGACGTCCAGGAGCGCTTGACGCCGGAGCTGGAAAAATTCATCCAGCACTGGAAGAAGCAGCCCGGCAACCTGATCATGGTGCTGCACCGGGTGCAGGAACACTTCGGCTACGTGCCGCGTTCCGTGGCCTTCCAGGTGGCGGACCTGCTGAAGATTCCGCTGGCCCAGGTCTACGGCGTGCTGACCTTCTACCATTTCTTCAAGCTCAAGAAGCCGGGCAAGAACCGCATCGCGGTGTGCCTGGGCACGGCGTGCTACCTGAAGGGCGGCAACGACCTGATCCAGGAACTGGAAAACATCCTCGGCGTCGGCCTGAACGTGGTGACGCCCGACGGCCAGTTCTCGGTGGAGGCCGTGCGCTGCCTGGGCTGCTGCGGCCTGGCGCCGGTGATGTCGGTGAACGGCGCGATGCACGGCAACCTGAAGAAGGAAGACGTCGCCGGCATCGTGGCGCAGTACAAGGCGCAAGCCTAGGGCGCCGGAGTGCGGAGCGCGCGCCATGCAATCCACCGTCTGCGACGCGGTCGCGGAAATCGTCCAGAACGCCTGCGCCGCGGACGCGGCCGAAATCCGGCTGGATTGGTTCCGGCGCGGCGCGCGGCTGGAGGTGACGGTGCGCGACGACGGCCGCGGCATGGATGCGGACGTGCGGCGCAAGGCGCTGGATCCGTTCTGGAGCGACGGCGCGAAGCATCCGGACCGCCGGGTGGGCCTGGGCCTGCCCTTCGTGAAGCAGGCCGCGGAGCAGTGCGGCGGTTCGTTCGCGCTCGAGTCGGCGCCGGGCCGCGGCACGACGGTGGCCTGCGCCTTCGACCTGGCGAACGTGGACGCGCCGCCGCTCGGCGATGTGCCCGCGACGCTGACGGAGCTGATGGCGTTTCCCGGCGCGGCCGACCTGGCGGTGCGGCGCGCGGAGGACGATCGGTCCTACGCCGTGCGGCGCTCGGAACTGGCGGCCGCCCTGGGCGATCTGGAACAGGCCGGCGCGCTGGCCTTGATGAAAAAATTTTTCTCCGCCAACGAGGCGGAGATCCGCAACGAGGTGCAACATGGCGAAATTGACGTTGGCTGATTTGAAGAAGCTGCGCGAAGCGAAGCACGCGGAGATGAACCCGCGCGACGGCGCCCACAAGGACGTGCAGATCATCGTCGGCATGGGCACGTGCGGCATCGCCGCCGAGGCGAAGAAGACCTTCGACGTGCTCGTGGACGAACTGGACAAGGCCGGCCTGCCCGACGTGGCGGTCCGCCAGACGGGCTGCATGGGCCTCTGCCACAGCGAACCGACCGTGGAGGTCGTGGTGCCCGGCATGCCGACCGTGGTCTACGGCAAGGTGGACGCGGAGACGGCGCGCAAGATCGTCAACCAGCACGTTGTCCGCAAACTGCTGGTCAACGACCACGTGTTCGACAAGCCGGCGGCGGACATCGTCCGGAAATAAGCGGGAGGAAACGGCGATGGCGATCAAGACCTATCTGCTGACGTGCGGCGGCACCGGTTGCGTGGCGAGCCACGGCGGCGAACTGTACGAGGCGCTGAAAAAGGAAATCACCGAACAGGGCGCCCAGGCCGACGCGCAGGTCGTCCGCACGGGCTGCTTCGGCTTCTGCGAAAAAGGCCCCATCGTGAAGGTCCTGCCCGACGAGACCTTCTACGTGTGCGTGCAGCCGGCGGACGCCAAGGAAATCGTGGCCGAGCACGTGATCAAGGGCCGGCCGGTCAAGCGGCTGCTCTACGACCAGAGCCAGAGCCACCTGAACACGCGGCTCGAAGACGTGTCGTTCTACCAGAAGCAATTCCGCATCGTGCTGCGCAACTGCGGCATCATCGATCCCGAGAAGATCGACGAATACATCGCCCGCGACGGCTACGCCGCCTTGGCCAAGGTGCTGACGGAAATGACACCGGACCAGGTGGTGGACGAACTGCGCAAGTCCGGCCTGCGGGGCCGCGGCGGCGCCGGCTTCCCGACCTGGATGAAATGGAAATTCTCCAAGGACGCCCCGAGCGCCGAGAAATACGTCGTCTGCAACGCGGACGAAGGCGATCCGGGCGCCTACATGGACCGGTCCACGATCGAAGGCGATCCGCATTCGGTCCTGGAGGCCATGGCCATCGCGGGCCGCACCATCGGCGCGAACAAGGGCGTGATCTACATCCGCGCGGAATACCCGCTGGCGATCGAACATCTGGAAACCGCGCTCAAGCAGGCCCGCGAATACGGCCTGCTGGGCAAGGACATCCTCGGCAGCGGCTTCGACTTCGACGTGGAGCTGCGGCTGGGCGCCGGCGCGTTCGTCTGCGGCGAGGAAACCGCCCTGCTGGCTTCCACCATGGGCAAGCGCGGCATGCCGATCCCGCGGCCGCCGTTTCCCGCCGTGTCGGGCCTGTGGCAGAAGCCCACCGTCATCAACAACGTCGAAACCTACGCGAACGTCCCGGTCATCATCCTCAAGGGCGGCGACTGGTTCGCGAAGATCGGCACGCCGAAGAGCGCGGGCACCAAGGTCTTCGCGCTGACGGGCAAGATCAACAATTCCGGCCTCATCGAAGTGCCGATGGGCATC
>CAYTEK010000057.1:0-16954 GCA_964436715.1 uncultured Verrucomicrobiota bacterium
TTCTACCGGCAGATGCCGCAGCTGATCGAAAAGGGCTACGTCTACATCGCGCAGCCGCCGCTCTACAAGATCAAGCGCAAGAAGCAGGAGCGCTACATCGACAACGACCGGCACCTGACGCGCGTGCTGATCGAACTGGGCATCGAGGACGTGCGCATGCTGAACCTCGACGGCTCGCCGGCGCTGGAAGACGGCCGGATGGCCGAGGTGCTCAAGATCCTCGAGGAAATCGAGCACGTGGCCGAAGCCCTGGCGCGCAAGAGCGTCGATTTCGAAGAATACGTCAAGCGGTACGACGCGGTCCAGAACCGCCTGCCGCTGTACCGCGTGCGGGTGATCCCGCCCGGCGGCGACGTCGAAAACCAGGAAATCCACCTGGCGTTTTCCGACGAGGAGATGCGCCGGATCCGCGAAGACGCCGAAGCGCGCATGGGGCCGCTGGATCCGGCCCAGTTCAAGTGGGACGAGCTGCATCTGGCGCCGGGGCTCGTGAAGCAGTTCGCGCAGCTCAAGGCGCGCGGCTTCGGCATCGAAACCCTGCGGCGCAACGGCGCGCCGATCTACGAGGCCGAGGTGGACGGCAAGAAGGTGCCGCTCCGCGCGCTGGGCGACCTGCTGAACCTCGTGCGCGAAGTCGGTCGCCGCGGCCTGAGCATCCAGCGCTACAAAGGCTTGGGCGAAATGAATCCCGCGCAGCTGTGGGAAACCACGCTGGAACCCACCAAGCGCAAGCTGCTGCAGGTGCAGCTCGACGACGCCGTGCGCGCCGACCAGACCTTCACCATCCTCATGGGCGACGAGGTCGAACCCCGCCGCGCCTTCATCGAGGAAAACGCGCTGAACGTGCGCAATTTGGACGTTTGACGGATCCCCGAGAGCGGAAGACGGAAGCATGAGCGACGAACTGAATCCCGAGGCCGGCGGAACCGCCGGCGAAAACCTCCCCGCGGCGGCCGCGCCGCAGAACGCGCCGGACCGCATCGAGCGCATCAACATCGAAGAGGAGATGCAGAAGGCCTACATCGACTACTCGATGTCGGTGATCGTCGGCCGCGCCCTGCCGGACGCGCGCGACGGCCTCAAGCCGGGCAACCGGCGCATCCTCTTCGCCATGCGCGAACGCGGCTGGACGCACGCGAAGGCGTTCGTGAAGTGCGCGAAGGTCGTCGGCGAAGTCATCGGCAACTACCATCCCCACGGCGACGCCGCGGTCTACGACACGCTGGTGCGCATGGCGCAGGATTTCTCCATGCGCTACATGCTCGTCCGGGGCCAGGGCAACTTCGGCAGCATCGACGGCGACCCCGCCGCGGCCTACCGCTACACCGAGTGCAAGCTGGACCGGCTGGCGGAGGACTTGCTGGCGGACATCGACAAGGACACCGTCGAAATGCAGAAGAATTTCGACGAATCCCTCGACGAACCGACGGTGCTGCCGGCGCGCATCCCGAACCTGCTGGTCAACGGCTCCACGGGCATCGCCGTCGGCATGGCGACCAACATTCCGCCGCACCACCTCGGCGAAATCGTCGATGGCACGATCCACCTGATCGACCATCCCGACGCGACGGTGGCGGACCTGATGCAGTTCGTGAAGGGGCCGGACTTCCCGACCGGCGGCACCCTGTGCGGCCTGGCGCCGATCCGGGAGATGTACGAAACCGGCCGCGGCCACCTGCGGCTGCGCGGCAAGGCCGCGGTGGAGCCGTGGAAGAACGACCGCGAACGGATCATCGTCACCGAAATCCCCTATGCGGTGAACAAGGCGGCGCTCATCGAGAAGATCGCCGAACTGGTGCACGAGAAGAAGATCGAGGACATCAGCGACCTGCGCGACGAATCCGACAAGGACGGCATCCGCGTGGTGGTCGAGCTCAAGCGCGGGGCGATCGGCCAGGTGGTGCTGAACAACCTCTTCAAGCAGACGCAGCTCGGCGGCACCTTCGGGGCGATCCTGCTGGCGATCGACCACGGCCGGCCGCGGGTGATGAACCTCAAGGACCTGCTGAAGTGCTTCATCGACCACCGCTTCGAGGTGCTGACCCGGCGGACGAAGTTCGAACTGCGCGAGGCACAGGCCCGGGCGCACGTCCTGGAAGGCCTGCTGAAGGCGTTGGACAACCTCGACGAGGTGGTCCGCATCATCCGCGCCGCGAACAACCGCGACGTGGCGAAGGTCCAGTTGATGGGCCGCTTCGGCTTCTCCGAAATCCAGGCCAACGCGATCCTCGACATGCGCCTGTACCAGCTGACCGGGCTGGAGCGCGACAAGATCGAGGCCGAATACCGGGCCCTGCAGGAGCGCATCGCCTACCTGCAGGCGCTGCTGGCCGACGACGCCAAGCTCTACGGCGTGATGAAGGACGATCTGCTGGCGATCCGCAAGGAATACGCCGACGCGCGCCGCACCGAAATCGTCGCCGACGAGGGCGACCTCGACGTCAAGGACCTGGTGGCGGACGAGGATTGCGTGATTTCCCTGTCGCACGCGGGCTACGTCAAGCGCACGCCCACGAGCGTCTACCGCGAGCAGAAGCGCGGCGGCAAGGGCGTGGTGGGCATGGACACGAAGGACGAGGACTACGTCGAGCACGTCTTCAACTGCTCCGCGCACGATTGGATGCTGTTCTTCACCGAGCAGGGCCGGATGTACCTCAAGATGGCCTACGAGATTCCCGAAGGCGCCCGCGATTCCCGCGGCAAGGCGCTGGTCAACCTGCTGGACGTGCAGGGCTCCGAGAAGATCGCGGCGATCATCCCCGTGCGCGGCTTCGACGCGGACAAGCATCTGTTCTTCGCGACGGAACAAGGCACCGTCAAGAAAACGGCGCTGGCCGCCTACCAGAACGTGCGGGCCTCGGGCATCATCGCCATCAACGTCGAGGCGGGCGACCGGCTCATCGGCGTCGAACTGACGAGCGGCCAGGACGATCTCGTGCTGGTGACGCGCAAGGGCATGGGCATCCGCTTCCGCGAGACGGACGCGCGGCCCATGGGCCGCGCCACCGGCGGCGTGCGCGGCATCTCGCTCGCGGCCGGCGACGTCGTCGAAGGCATCGAGGTCGCGCACGCGGAGGCGATGCTGCTGACGGTGACCGAGAACGGCTACGGCAAGCGCACGCCGTTCTCCGAATACCGCGTGCAGAAACGCGGCGGCAAGGGCCTGATCGCCAACGACCTGACCGCCAAGACGGGCGACCTGGTGACGGCCCTGAGCGTGCGCGACGCGGACGCCATCATGATCGTGACGAAGAAGGGCACGATGATCCGCATGCCGGTCGACGGCGTGCGCGTCACGGGCCGTTCGGCGCAGGGCGTGAAGCTGATCGATCTGGACGACGACGACGTGGTGATGAGCGCGACGCCGGTGGAACCCGAGGACGAAGAAGCGCCGGCGGAGGCCGGCGCCGCGCCCGGAAATCCGACGGACGCCCCCTGAGGAAAACGGCATGAAAACCATCGCATTGGGAACGTTGCTGGCGGCGCTGGCCGCGTCCGCCGCCTGGGCGCAGGACAACGTCACGGAAGATTCGAGCGCCGAAGGCGCCCTGCTGACCTGGCGCGATCCCGTGCCGTGGCAGGTCGGCCTCGGCTACGAACGCCTGTCGCGCCCGGTGGAACTCGCCGGCGCGGAAATGGACCTGAAGGCCGACGTCGTGGAAGGCATGGTGGGCGTGGCGCCGTGGCCGTGGCTGCTGCTCTACGGCCACGTGGGCGCGGCCGAGGCGGAACTGGAAAAAACCATGGCGGCGAAGGGCTCCGGCGGCGCGGGCGGCCTGGTCGGCGCGCGCGTGAACGTTTGGCAGATCTACGAAGGCGTGGAAAATTCCGCGTGGCGCGTCACGCTGCAGCTGGCGGGGGAATATTCCCACCGCACCAGCGCGGACGACGGCGCCGGCGAACTCGAGTGGGACGAGGGGCTCGTCATGCTGCCGCTCGACTACCACCTGTCTTTCGCCCGCCGGGCCCGCAACGTCGATGCCCACGAATTCCAAAGCCTGCACGCCTACGTCGGACCGGCGGTTTCCGCGCTGGACGGCACCTGGACCTGCGCGGGCGTCGAGCAGGATTTCTCCGAAAAGGAATCCTTCGGCGTCGTGGGCGGCGGCGAAATGTGGCTGCTGGCCAACCTGGCGTTCGGCGCGCGCGTCGATTGGTTCGACGGCGTGTCGGGCCAGGCGACGCTGCGCTATCGGTTCTAGGAAGATCGAAAGGAAATCGCCCATGGTCGCTCGCCTGCTGGACGGAAAAAGCCTCGCCGCGGATCTGCGCGCGGAAATCGCCGCCGACGTGGCGGCGCTGAAGGCGGCCACCGGGCGCGTCCCCGGGCTGGCCGTGGTGCTGGTGGGCGACGATCCGGCCTCGCGTTCGTACGTGACCGGCAAGGGCAAGGCCTGCGCCGCGGCGGGCATCTACTCGCGCCAGCTCGATTTGCCGGCGACCGCGACCCGGGAAGAAATTTTGGCGACGGTCCGCGCGCTGAACGCGGACGACGCCATCGACGGCATCTTGGTGCAGCTGCCGCTGCCGGATTCCTCCAGCGAGCGGGAAATCATCGAGGCCATCGATCCGGCCAAGGACGTGGACGGGTTCCATCCCACCAACGTCGGGCGCATGGTGCTCGGCCTGCCGGCGTTCGTGCCGTGCACCCCGAACGGCGTGCTGGAAATCCTGCGGCGCGCCGGCGTGCCGCTCTCCGGCGCCGCGGTCGCCATCGTCGGCCGCAGCCAACTGGTGGGGCGGCCGCTTTCCATCCTGATGTCGCAGAAGGGAGTGGATGCCACGGTCACGCTGTGCCATACGCGGACGAAGGACCTGGCGCGCCACACGCGCGCAGCGGACGTCGTGGTGGTCGCCGCCGGCCGGCCGCACACCTTGACGGCCGACATGGTGAAGCCCGGCGCGGTCGTGATCGACGTGGGCGTGAACCGCGTGCCGGATGCGTCCAAGGCCGCCGGCCATCGGCTGGTGGGCGACGTGGATTTCGAGGCGGTGGCGGCCAAGGCCGCCGCCATCACGCCGGTTCCGGGCGGCGTGGGCCCGTTGACCATCACCATGTTGTTGCGGAACACCGTCGAAGCCGCGCGCCGCCGGAGGAACGCCGGCGCATGATCCGGGTGTTCAACCGCTATCTGCTCGGGGATTTTCTCAAGAGCTTCTTCCTCACTTTGATCGTGCTGACGTTCGTCATGTACGTCGGCGCGGTGGTGCAGGCCATCGACTACATGGCGCGCGGCATTTCGGGCCCGCTGATCCTGAAGATCTTCGCGCTCAACATTCCCTTCACGCTCTCGTTCGTGATTCCGGTGAGCGTGCTGACGACCGTGCTGCTGCATTTCGGCCGGTTGTCGGCCGACGGCGAGATCACGGCGCTGAAATCGTGCGGGGTGAATCTCTGGCAGGTGGCGGCGCCGATCGTGTTCTGCTCGGTGCTGCTGTCGGTCGTCTGCCTCTTCATCAACGCGGAAGTGGCGCCGCGCAGCCATTGGATGCGGCGCCAGATGCTGCGCGACCTGGGCGAGGAGGATCCGCTGGCGCTGCTGGACGAAGGCCGTTTCGTGAACGATTTTCCCGGCGTGAAGGTCTACGTCGGCAAGAAAGCCGACCGGCAGCTCGAAGACATCATCCTCTACCAGTTCGACGAAAAAGGCGCGCGGGCCGAGGTGCGCGCCCAGACGGGCACGGTGGATTACGATCCCGCCACGCGCGTCATGGAAATCCGCCTGGCGCAGGTGCGGCTGACGGAATACGACAAGGCGCATCCCGGGGACCTGGAGAAGGCGCGCACCCTCAGCGCGGACAGCTATCCCGTCACCTTGGACCTGCGGCAAATGCTGAAGAAGGGCCGCGTCAACAAGAAGCCGGCGTCGATGACGTTTCCGGAGCTGCTGGTCGGCATTCGCGACGTGCGCCAGACGTTTCCGGACATCCAGGAAAAGAACGTGCCGCGGATGCGGGCCAAGATGGCGGTGGACGCGAACAAGCGGCTGGCGCTGGCGCTGTCGTGCTTCGGCTTCACCTTGCTGGGCATTCCGCTGGGCATCCGCTCGCATCGCCGGGAGTCGTCCATCGGCATCGGCCTGGCGCTGGTGCTGCTGTTCGTCTTCTATCTGTTCATCATCGTGGCGGACGCGATGGTGGATCGGCCCGAATGGCGGCCGGACCTGATTCCGTGGATTCCGGTGCTCGGCAGCCAATTGCTGGGCGCGTTGCTGCTGTACAAGAACCGCTGACGGCGGCTCAGCACTCGCGGGCTTCGCCGGCGCGGAGGAACAGCAGGGTGCCCGCCACCTGCGCGGGAGCGAGGGCGAACAGCCGCGCGACCGCCCGGCGATAATCGTCCATCTGCGGCCGATGGCGTTCGACGTTCGGCGTCTGGTCGGTCTTGAAATCGAACACGCGGGCGCGGATGGGGCGGCCGTCCGCGTCCCGTTCGAGCTCCAGGCGATCGATCTTGCCGGAAAGCCACTGGCCGTCGAGGACGACTTCGAACGCCTGCTCGCGGAGCAGTTCCACGCGGCCGTCCGGCCGTTCGAACAAACGGTGCAGCGCGGGGCGACCGAGGAATTCAACGAGTTGGGCGCGGTCGGCGGGCGCGGCGCCGGGCAGCGCCGGAATTTCGCCGGGCGCCAGCCATTCGATCTGCTCGCAGAGGGCGTGCAGGCGCGTGCCGAAGTCGCGGGCGGCGGCGCTTTCGGGCCGGAAGAACCCGCCGGCCGGACCCGCGCCGCCGCGCGCTTCGTGCGAAGCGATGCGCGCTTCCAAGGGCCGCGCGGCCGCGGCGCGCGGCAGCTGCGCCAGTGCGAGCGCCGCGCCCGGCGCGGCGGCGGGCCGTTCTGCGGCGGGCCGGTCGCGCCACCATGCGGGATCGCCGGCTTCCCACGCCGGCCGGAGGGGATCGGGGGCGGCGCCGGGCGCGAGCGCGTTCTGGAGCACCTGGTCGAGGCGCAGGGATTGGCCGCCCGGGGCGGGCGCGACGGTGATCGCGTGCAGGGCGCGCTTGGCGCGCGTCATGGCGACGTAGAGCAGGCGCAGTTCTTCCAGCGCCTTGTTTTGGCGGTCGGCGGCGAGCTGCGCGGCGAGCACGGGATCGGCCTGGATGACTTCCTTTTCCGGCGCGGACAGGATCCATTCCACGGGCGGAATGGGTTCGACGCCGTCGCGTTCGCGGACCAGCAGCGGCGGCTTGCCCTTGGCGGTGATGCCCTTGGTGCCGAGGGCGGGCAGGACGACCACGTCGTATTCGAGCCCCTTCGCCTTGTGCATCGTGAGGATCTGGACGTTGGCGCCGGTCTGCTCGGCGGGAATCTGCTGGGCCTGCACGAAGGCGGCGAACCGCAGGGCGTTGCCGTCCGGCGCGCGATCGAATTCGGCGGCGAGCGCCGTCAAGGCGCGCAAGCGGCTTTGCTCGCGCGGCGCTCCGGCGAAGTCGAGCGCGCCGGCGATCCGGGCGGCAAATCCGGCGTAGCCCTGCTCGCGAACGAGCCGGCCCCACGCGACGAGGGCGTCGGGGTCGCGCGCGAGCGCGGCGAGCGGCGACATCTCGACGTGGCGCCGGGCGAGGACGTCGCCGGGATGCTCGATCAGCTTGGCGAAGGACAGGACGGCCGGCACCACGACGTTGTCGAGCAGCGGGGAATTCCCGGCCCAGACGGCCGGCACGCCGCGCGCGACGAGGGCGTTCAGCAGGGCGATTCCTTCGTCGTTGCCGCGCGCGAGCACGGCGACGGACAGCCGCTCGAAATCCGGCACGGCGTCCCGCCATTCCGCCACCAGGTCGGCGGCGCGCTCAATAGTTGGCCGGTCGTCGTCGGCCGGAGGGCGCGGCAAAACGTGGAGCGCGACGTGGCCGGACAGGTCCCGGTTCTTGTCGGCCGCCGCGTGCGGCATCCAATCGGCCGCCCAGCGCGCGGCGATGGCGCGCCAATCGTCGCCGAACTTGTCGGCGTCGGGCAGCGGCAAGTTCGGCAAATCGCCGAAGACGCGGTTGACCGCGTCGAGGACGACGGGGCTGGAGCGCCACGATTTCACGAGCGGCGGGGCGACGTCGAGGGCGGGCGGCCGGCCGGGCCGGTTGTATTTTTCGAGAATGCGCCGGAACAGGCGCGGATCGCCGCTGCGCCATTCGTAGATGGCTTGCTTGACGTCGCCGACGTAGAACAGCGTGCGGTCGCCGTCGGGATTCTGGAGGACTTCGTCGAGCAGGTTTTCGAGCACGGCCCATTGGACGAGGGACGTATCCTGGAATTCGTCGAGCAGCCAATGGCGGAAACGCGCGTCGAGGCGGCCGTCCAGCTGGCGCCGCAAATGGGCCGGGGTGCGGCCGGAGGCGGGCGCGAGCAGCTGGGCGACGTCGGCGAACGCCAACTGGCCCGTGCGGGCGACGTGGGCGCGGCGTTCGCGGACGTATGCCGCCAGCAGATGGCAGAGGCCGCGGGTGCGGGCGGCGTGGCGGAAGACGAGCGCGTGGCGCACGTGGGCGAACGTGGCGGCCAGCGCGGCCTGCGTCGCGGGCAGCAGCGCGATTTCGCCGCGGCCAAACGCCACGGACTCGCGCCGCCCGCCGGGCGCGGCGAAAGCGGCGTAGAGCCGGTCGCCCAAGGTTGCGCCGAATTCGAAGTCGCCGCCGCCGCGGACGGCCAGCAGGGATTCGCCGAACTGGGCCCACGCCTTGCGCTGGGCATCGGTGCGGAGCGTCGCCGCCTGTGCGGCGAGCGCCGCTTCGACGGCGGACCAATCCGGTGCAGGCGCCGCCGCCGGCGCCGAGCCGTCCGGCCAGATGCGGGCGGGCGAGCCCCAGACGCTTTCGTCCGGCGCGCGCTGGTACAATTCGCTTTGGTTTTCGATCAGGCGTTGGATGGCGGCGTAGACGCTTTTCTTTTCTTCGCCGAAGGTGGCGAGCTTGAAGGTTTCCAGCAGGCCGCGCTGTTCGTCGGCGGGCAAGGTCCGGGGATCGAGCAGCCGCTGGAGCACGAGATCGTTTTCGGGATCGTCCTGTTCGGGCGCGATGGCGAGATCGGCGCCGATGCCGCATTCGAGGCGGAACTGGCGGAGCACCTGGAGGAAGAAGGAATCGAGCGTGCCGATGCGCAGGCGCGGCAAGTCGCGGATCATCCGGCGCAGCGCGGCCTGCGCGGCCGCGCGGTCGGCGAAGCCCGGCAGGCCGGCGGCGGCGAGTTCCGCGCTCAAGGCGCGGAAGGCGCGGTCGGAGCGCGCGCCGGCGGCCAGCCGGCCGAGGATGCGCGCGAGGATTTCGCCCGCGGCCTTGCGGGTGAAGGTGAGCGCCGCGATGGAAGCCGGTTCGGCGCCGGCCGCCAGCAGCGCGAGATAGCGGCTGCTGAGGGCGAACGTCTTGCCGGTGCCGGCCGAAGCGGCCAAGGCCGCGCTGCGGATGGAACAGGGCGCGTTCATGGGGCACGCAGCTCCTCGATGAGCGGCGGGTCCGCGCCGAACAGCAGCGCGAAGACGTCGCGGTCCGCGCGCTTTTCGGCGGGCGGCCAAAAAACGCCGGCTTGGATGGCGGCGACGACCTCGCGCGCCCGCGCCAGCGCGGCGGCATAGAGGTCTTCGCCCGACTTGGCGGCGAAATCCATTTCGGCGATCGCGGTTTCGGCGACGGCCTTGGGCAGGTTGAAATAGCCGACGGCGACGGGCCCGGCGTCGGGATGGAGCTGCTCGTGGACGTGGCGATAGAGCGGCAGCTGCAGATCGATCCATTTTTTCAAGCGCGGCTGGTAATGGGTTTCGAGGGGCCGCTGGCCGCCGTCGGCGGTCTTGTAGTCGAGGATGCGGAGGCGGCCGTCGGCGTGCCGGTCGATGCGGTCGATGCGGCCGACGAGCTGCAGGCCGTGGAAAGGCACGGCGAACGGTTCTTCGACGGCGACGATGCGCCAACCCGCGCGCACGGACTCGGCGTGGACCCGCGCGGCGGCGACCAGCCGCTGGCGCAGGGAGTCGAGCTGCACGACCACGGCGAACGGCGGACGCGCGCCGAAGCGGTTTTGCGCCCGCCGATCCAGTTCGGCCAGCAGTCGCACCGCGAGCTGCGCTTCGTCGGCGAGTTCGGGCGCGGCGGCGAGCGTCGCCAGCGCTTCGTGGGCGAGCGTGCCGAATCCCGCCGGATCGATTTCGCGTGCGCCGTCGTCCGCGGGTTCCATGCCGAGGACGCGGGCCAAATAGAAGCGGAAGGGGCAATCCAGATAGGCCTTGAATGCCGTGACGGACAGTTTTTGGGGAAGGCGCGCGGGGTCGGCGGGCGGCGGCCGGAGGCGCCAAACGGCCGGCGCCGGCGCGGCGGAGGCGGCGCTGCGGGCCGCGGGGCGCTCGAAGAGGCAGGCGACCCGCGCCGGCAATTCGTCGTCGGGACAGGCGAACAGCAGGCGCGAAGGCAACTGCGGATCTTGGTTGGCGGCGCGGCGGCTGTAGAGGAAGCGGACGCCCGCCGCCGGGCGCGAAGCGAGCAGCGCGCGCGCCAGGAACAGATCGCGCGCGAACGCTTCGCGGTTGCCGGCGATGCCGGCGCGCGCGCGGAGGGCGTCGGGCAGAAAGGCGTCGCCGACGCGCGTTTCGGGCACGATGCCTTCGCGCATGTCCGCCAGCACGAGCGCCGGACCGGTTTCCCACTGCGCTTCCAACCAGCCGGTGGTTTCGCGCACGACGGCGGCCGCGGGCCGCGGAAACACCTGTGCGCGCGCCAGTTCCGCCAGCAAAAGATCGCGCGCGTCGTTCGGCCCGAGCTGCGCTTCCTGCGCGGCGCGTTCGGCGGTTTGGAGCAGATCCGCGAGGCCGCGCGCCGCTTCGGCGAACAGCGGATCGGGCGGCGCGTCGGGCGCGAGGCGGCGGCCATCGTGGAGCTCGGCGAGGAACGTCGGCAGGGAATCCTCAAAATGGGTTTGCAGTTCCGCCAAGGCGCGCGCGAGGTCGGCATGGCGTTCATGGCGGCGCGCGAAGCGGAGCAGGTCGTCGAAGGTCGTGGGCAGATGGCGCGCCTGGCACTCGTCGAGCGGAACGAGCCACGCGGCCGGATCGGCGAGGTCCAGGCGCCGGCGCAGCCAATCCTGCGCGTCGGGGTGGCGCAGGAAGGCGGCGGTCGCGGCGTAATCCCGCCGGCGCAGCAGCGCGAGCCAGGCCGCCAGCAGCCGGCCCGGCGCGGTGGCGGCCAGCGGCACGCCGTTGGGCAGGTAGAGCGGCCGGTTTTCCGCCTGCAGCCGGCGGGCGAGGGCGCGCGCGTTGTCGGCGTCGGGCATGCAGACGGCCAGCGCGCGGCCTTCCCGGTCCGCGGCGAGCAGAAGCTGCGCCAGCGTTTCCGTTTCGTCGGGCGCCTGCTCGAAGACGTGGATCTGGCTTTCGTCCAGCGGCAGCGGTTCGTTCTCCCAGCGGTCCGGAACCGGCCGGCCCCAGGCGTCGAACCGCTCCGCTTCGGATGCGGGCGCCAGCACGTGGAGTTCGACGTCGCCGCCGGCGGCGGACCAGGTGGCGAGCGCGCGTTTGGCCAGCGCGGAAAAATCCGGCACGAACAGGGAAATCACGCGCGCGCCGGGCGCCGCGGCCGGCGCCGGGCGCGCGGCGGCGCGCCGGCCCTGGGACGGATCCGTCCGGCCGCGGCGGCGCAGGTCCTGCAGCAGTTCCTTTTCCAGTTGGGCGACGTCGGCCCAGCGGTCTTTTTCCTCGTCGGGCACGCGCGGCAGCAGTTCGGCGGCGGAAAGATCCGCCTCGGCGAGTTGCCGGCGGACGTCCTGAAGTTGTGCGGCGAGGCCGAGGGCGAAGGCAAAATCCCACTCCGGGCTGGCGCCGGGAAAGAGCGCGCGGAGGCGGTCGCGTCCGGCGAGCAGGCGCTGCGCCAGCAAGGTCAGCGCCAGCGCTTCCGGCGCGGCGTCGGCGGGCGGCGGCACGAGGTGTTCGGGCGTGACGATGGCGCCGACGAGCACCGCGGTGCCGTGTTCCGCCGCGAGGCGGGCGAGTTCGGCGCGCAGGCGGCGGCCGGCGTGGCGGGTCGGCACGACGACATGGCTGCCGCGCAGATCGAGCGGGCCCTGGCCGCCTCCGGCGAGCCAATCGCGCGCCAGGATCTCGACGGCGGTCGGCAGCGCGAGCCGGTCCCAACCCTGGAATTTCCGGACGATGGCCACCGCGGAACAATGGCGAAAACAAGCGCGGAAATCAACGCCGGAGACCGGGCGCGGCGTCGTCGAACCGCGCCGCCGCGGCGTTTTTCACTTGCCGGGCGCGACGGCGCGCCGTAGTGTCTGCGCGGTTGATTCCGGCCGTGCCTGTAGCTCAATTGGACAGAGCGTTAGCCTCCGGAGCTAAAGGTTGTGGGTTCGACCCCCGCCAGGCACACCACTTCGCCGGCCCTTCTTTCGCGCGCTTCCGCCGCCGCCCGTTGTTTTTCCATGCCGTGGAAAAAAGTTTTCCACTGTGTGGAAAACCCGGCCAAAGTTTTTCCACTCCGTGGAAAAATCGCCGAAACTTTTTCCACTCCGTGGAAAACCGGGGTTTCCGGCGCAAGCGGCGCCGGACCGCATGGGGAGGCGTTGGCCGAAAAAAAGCGCGCCGCGGTTTCCGCGGCGCGCGTGGCGTTCGGTGGCGCCGAATCAGCCGTTCTGGGCCTGGAAGTCCTTCATGAAGGACGTCTGGGCGTCGATGGCGTCCAGGCCGACGGCGTTGTAGATGCTGGCGCGGCAGCCGCCGACGTCGCGGTGGCCCTTGAGGCCGATCATCTTCAGCGCGGTGGCTTCCTTGATGAACTTCGCTTCGAGTTCCTCGCTGGGCAGGCGCCAGGTGACGTTCATGATGGAACGGAAGCCCTTGACGGAGCCGCCGCGGTAGTAGCCGCCGGAGTTGTCGATGGCGGCGTAGAGCTTGTCGGCCTTGGCGCGGTTGATCTTCTCCATGCCGGCGGCGCCGCCCTTGGCGAGGAGCCAGCGGGTGACGAGCATCAGGATGTAGATGCCGAAGGTCGGCGGAGTGTTGTAGAGGGAGTTTTCCTTCGCCTGCGTGCGGTATTGCAGCATGGTCGGCAGGGTGGCCGGGGCGCGCTCGATCAGGTCCTTGCGGATCACGACGAGGGTGACGCCGGAAGGGCCGAGGTTTTTCTGCGCGCCGGCGTAGATGAGGCCGAACTGCTTGAGATCGAAGGCGCGGGAGAGGATGTCGCTGGACATGTCGCAGACGCGGGGCGCCTCGGTCTTCGGGAACTGCTGGATCTGCGTGCCGGCGATGGTTTCGTTGGACGTCACGTGGACGTAGGCCGCGCCCTTGGTGTAGTTCAGGGCGGCGTAGTCCGGCATGTTGGTGGGGATGTCCTTGGAGGTGTCGGCGACGACGTTGACGGCGCCGATCTTCTTGGCTTCCTTGATGGCCTTGCCAGCCCAGGCGCCGGAGTTGACGTAGTCGGCGGTCTGGCCGGGGAGCAGGAGGTTCATGGGCACCTGCGCGAACTGGAGGCTGGCGCCGCCCTGGAGGAAGAGAACTTGGTAGTCGTCGGTGATGCCGAGGAGCTTGCCCATGTTGGCGACGGCTTCGGCGTGGACGGCGTCGTAGGCTTTGCCGCGATGGCTGTGTTCCATGATGGACATGCCCGTGCCGTTGAAATCGACGAGTTCCTTCTGGGCGATCTCGAGGACTTCGAGGGGGAGGGCGGCGGGGCCGGCGTTGAAGTTGTATGCTCTGCTCATGGGATGCTTCCTTGTCTCTGCGGGGTTCCTGTTGAATTTAGGCGGAGCATCATAGCCGGCCGCCGGGCGAAAAATCAACCAGAACCCATGCGCGGGGAAGGGTGGCGTCGCCGGCGCGGGCGGCAAAAACCTCGGCATGCAATTCTTGTTTTGTCGAATTCCAAGGAATACATTTATGTCATTTAGATGTTTACACAGATACAGATTTGTAGTATTTCGATGATCGCGCGGATCAACGCTTAATATTTTTCGCCGTGCGGCGGAATGGGTTGCGGCGTTCGCGCCCGCAGACGAAGTGTCCTTTGGCATGCGGGTTGCTAATAGGAAGCACCGACACAATCGTGGATGTTGGGCGGACAAGGGCGACAAAAGGGTCCGATTTCGAAACGAGCCAAGCAAAAAGGAACTGACGATGAGCAATGCGAGATTGAACGCGATCGCCGCGGTGACGAACTACCGGGCGACGGCCCAGGCGCTGGATTTTTCCAAGACGCCGGCGAGCGAGATTTTCGGTTCGAACGTGTTCGACGACCGGACGATGCAGGCGCGGCTGCCGAAGGCGACCTACCAGGCGCTGCGGCGGACGATCGACAAGGGCGAGAAGCTGGACGTGTCGGTCGCCGACGAGGTGGCGGTGGCGATGCGCGACTGGGCGATCGAGAAGGGCGCGACGCACTACGCGCACGTGTTCTATCCGCTGACCGGCCTGACGGCGGAGAAGCACGACAGCTTCCTCGAACCCGACGGCAAGGGCGGCGCGATCGCGGAATTTTCGGCGAAGCAGCTCATCAAGGGCGAACCGGACGCGTCGAGCTTTCCCTCCGGCGGCATCCGCGCCACGTTCGAGGCGCGCGGCTACACGGCGTGGGACGTCACCAGCCCGGCCTACATCCTGGAAAACCCCAACGGCACCACGCTGTGCATTCCGACGGCGTTCTGCTCGTGGACGGGCGAGGCGCTCGACAAGAAGACGCCCCTGCTGCGCTCGATGCAGGTGCTGAACGCGCAGGCGCAGCGGCTGCTGCGGATCTTCGGGCAGAAGGATCCGGACCGGGTGTTCGCGACGGCGGGCTGCGAGCAGGAATACTTCCTGGTGGACCGCAACTTTTTCTTCGCGCGGCCGGACCTGATCAGCGCGGGCCGCACGCTGTTCGGCGCGAAGCCGCCGAAGGGGCAGGAAATGGAAGACCAGTACTTCGGGGCGATTCCCGAGCGCGTGCTGGCGTTCATGCTCGAAGTCGAGCGCGAGCTGTACAAGCTCGGCGTGCCGGTCAAGCCGAGGCACAACGAAGTGGCCCCCGGCCAGTACGAACTGGCGCCGGTCTACGAGAGCGCCAACGTGGCGGCGGACCACCAGTACCTGACGATGCCGGTCCTGCAGCGCGTCGCGCAGAAGTACGGCATGGCCTGCTTGCTGCACGAAAAGCCCTTCGCCGGCATCAACGGCTCCGGCAAGCACCTGAACTGGTCGCTGGGCACCAAGCGCGCCAACCTGCTGGAACCCGGCGACACGCCCCACGACAACATGCAGTTCCTCGCGTTCTGCGCGGCCGTCATCCGCGCCGTGGACAAGCACGCGACGCTGCTGCGCGCCTCCGTCGCTCACGCGGGCAACGACCACCGCCTCGGCGCGAACGAAGCGCCGCCGGCGATCATCTCCATCTTCCTGGGCGACCAGCTCACGGAGGTCTTCGAGAGTCTCGCCAAGGGCGTCGCGGGCAAGTCCAAGAAGCCGGGCTTCCTGACCGTGGGCGTGGACACGCTGCCGCCGCTGCCCAAGGATGCCGGCGACCGCAACCGCACCAGCCCCTTCGCCTTCACGGGCAACAAGTTCGAGTTCCGCGCCGTCGGTTCCAGCCAGTCCGTGGCCGGCCCGCTGGTGATCCTGAACACGATCATCGCCGATTCGATCGACTACGTCGCGACCGAACTGGAAGCGGCGAAGGCGAAGACGCCCGAAGCGCTCGGCGCCGCGGTGCAGAAGACGATCCAGAAGATCATGAAGGAGCACGGCCGGATCATCTTCAACGGCGACGGCTACACCGAAGCCTGGCAGAAGGAAGCCGCCAAGCGCGGCCTGCCCAACGCCCGCAACACCGCCGAGGCGATTCCCGCCGCGGAATCGAAGGCGAACGACGAGGTGCTGGCGCGGTTCAACGTGCTGTCGAACCGCGAATTCCACAGCCGCAACGAAATCTACCTCGAGAAGTACGTCAAGGACGTGATGATCGAGGCGCGCTTGGCCTTCGAGATCGCCAAGACGATGATTTTTCCCGCGGCGGTGGAATACCAGAGCCGCTTGGCGGAGGCGTCGCTGGCGCTGAAGGACATGGGCAAGAAGCACTGCACGACGGTGCTGGACGAATTGTGCGGGCTGGTGGCGGATCTGCAAGTCCGCAACGAAGGCCTGCGCGCGGCCATCGCCCACGAAGGCAACGGCGACGTCGCCGAACACGCGCGGTACTGCCGCGAGAAGATCGTGCCGGCCATGGATGCCGTGCGCGAAGTGGCCGACCAGCTCGAAGGCATCGTGGCCGACGATCTCTGGCCGCTGCCGACCTATCAGGAAATGCTGTTCATCAAGTAGGTGCCCATGTCGGCAAACGTCGCCCCATCCGAACGGCCGACGGCGGCGGTCAACGCCCCCGCCGACCGGCCCCCCCGGGAACTCGACCTGCGGGGCGAGATCAGTCGCCTGCTGGACCCCCCCCGGGATTTGCCCGAAGTGGCCGCTCCCCTGCTCGAAGCGCTGTCGGCGCACCTGGGCATGGAATACGCGACGCTGACGCTGCTGCATCGCCCGACGGGCGAGATCCTGATCGAAGCCTCGCACGGTCTGTCGGCGCAGCAGGCGCGGCGCGGCCGCTACCGGCTGGGCGAAGGCGTCACGGGCAAGGTGGCGCAGGACGGCGTGCCGATCGTGATTCCGCGGACGAGCGAATCGCCGCTCTTCCTGGACAAGACGCAGCGCGGCAAGCGGTCCGACGCGTCGTTCATCTGCGTGCCGATCAAGGTGGAGAAGGAAGTGGTCGGCACGCTCAGCGCCGACCGGGCGTTCGATCCCGCCGCGGATTTGCAGCAGGACGTGCGGCTGCTGACGATCATCGCCTCGATGATCGCGCAGGCGGTCAAGCTGCGCCGCGCCGTGCAGGAAGACCAGGGCCGGCTCGCGGAGGAAAACGCGCGGCTCAAGGCGGAACTCAAGGAACGGTTCCGGCCGGCGAACATCGTGGGCAATTCCCACGAAATGCAGATCGTGTACGACCAGATCGCGCAGG
>CAYTEK010000058.1:0-16921 GCA_964436715.1 uncultured Verrucomicrobiota bacterium
ATCGACCTTGCCATCGCCGTCGTAATCGGCCGGCACGGGGCTCACCGTCGACCAGCCATAGGCGAAGACGTCGCTGCCGCCGCCGCTGTACAGGCAATTCCACTTGCCGTCCGTCGGGGCAAACGTGGCCGCATCCGCCGCGCCGTCGCCGTCGAAATCGCTTGGAATGGCCGGGAAATTCGTTCCGGACAACTGATAAACGGCGCACGTGCGGGCGAAGGTGCCGTCGGAAACGCGGATCATGCCCGAACGGAACGCGCCCGAATTGGAAGCCACGTTGAAATCCACGGTCCCGTTGCCGGTGCCGCGTCCGGAGGTCACCGTGATCCAACTGGCCGTGGTGGAGGCCGTCCACGTCAGGCCGGTCGTGGCGGTGGTGACCAGAATGGGCCGGCGGCTGGCGCCGTCGAAGGGCGCCACGAGAACGTCGGGGCCGATGGACAGCGACGCGGAAGGCGTCGGCGGAGCGGGCGTGTTCGTCGACGTGCCCGTGCCGCCGGGGCCATAGCCCGAAGGCGCCGACGACGACTTGGTCAACACGACTTTGTCGATCAACGGATTTTCGCTCTTGCGCTTCTGGATCCACAAAACGTGCCGGCCCGCCGTCAACGATATGGTGATCGGCCCATGATGGCTTTCCCCGCTCCGCCACTCGGGCGCCCAGCTCCAGCCGCTCTTGCGGAGATAGACGTCGCCGAGCCCGCGGCCATCCAACCCGAGCTTGAGGCCGTTGTTTTCGACGGACGTGGCGTAGGTCCGGATCCAAACGTACCACGTGCCGCCCTGGGCGACGTCGATCTGGAAATTCAGCTTGCTGTCGCTGCCGCCGACCACCCGCATCACGGCCGAACCCGACGCGCCGGAATTGGCCAATCGCTGAAAGCCCGATTGCGAGGTGTGGTTTTCGGCCTCGACCGATATCACGCCGTTGACTTCCGACGCCGCGTGCGCCGCCGGCCCCAACAAGGCCGCCATTCCGATTGCCATCCAAAGCTTTCTCATCCGTCTTCGTCCTTTCATCCGCCGTTGTTCGTCGTTCTTGCCGGCAGGGCGTCCACCGCGACCGACCGCCGCGATCCGGTTTCGCCAACGTCGAGCCGGAAGAGCGGCATGGACCCGCATGACTATCCGCTGGCCGCCGGCATGTCAACCCACAAAATGGGGGTCGGCGGCAACGGCGACAACGTCCTTTCGATTGGCGCGTTTTCCCTCCTTGCGAGGCCTGCGGCGCTCCGCTATTCTGGACGGGCAAGCATGAGTGCCGTTCCGCCCAGTCTTTGCCTTCGCATCGCGTTGCTGATCCTGTTCGGCGCGGCGGGCGCGGCGCGGGCGCAAGCCCCCGCCGCCATGGTTCCGGCGGATCCCGCCCCCATGGGCGCCACCGTCTTGGGCGAAGGCGCGGCGCGCCACGTCGTGTTCCGCACGTGGGCTCCCAACGCCGCCAAGGTCGCCGTGAGCGGCGACTTCAACGGCTGGAAAGAAGAGCCCATGCAAAAGGAAGCCAACCGCGCCGGCATCTGGGTGCTCGACAGCCGGCGCGCGCGGCCCGGCGACGCGTATCGATTCGTCGTCGGCGACCTGCTGCGGCGCGATCCGCGCGGACGCGCCGCCAACACCGTGGAAAACAAATCCTACGTGGTCGATCCGCGCGCGTTCGCCTGGGGACCGGCCGACGGCTGGAAGATGCCCCCGAAAGAAGATTTGGTGATGTATGAGATGCATATGGGCACTTTCGCCGGCGGCATCCCCGGCAACGGCTCGCTTTTCGAGCGCGCGGCCAAGCGCCTGCCCTACCTGAAGGCCTTGGGCATCAATTGCATCCAACTCATGCCGGCGAACGAGTTCCACGGCGAACGCTCGTGGGGCTACAATCCCAGCGATCTGTTCGCGACGGAATCGTCCTACGGCGGCGCCGACGCCTTCAAGAATTTCATCAAGACCTGCCACACCAACGGAATCGCCGTCGTGCTCGACGTCGTCCACAACCATTACGGTCCCGAAAACATCGCGGGGTGGCAATTCGACCAACCCGGCATCGTCACCGACGGCGGCATCTATTTCTATCGCGACGAAGAACACGGCTACACCGAATGGGGGCCGCGCCCGGACTACAGCAAACCGGAAGTCCGCGCCTTCATCGTCGATGCGATCAAGACTTTCTTGCTGGAATACCGATTGGACGGCTTCCGATGGGACTCCGTGCACAACATCCGCTACTACCTGAACGGCGAGCGGTCCAATCCCGACGGCGATCGCGTGCTGGCCGAAGCCAACGATTGGATGCGCAAAAACCGGCCCGAAGCGCTGCGCATCGCCGAAGACCACGCCTTCGATGGCGGCGGCGTCGGCTTCGATGCCCAATGGAACTCCGCGTTCCAAGCCACGCTCTCCGCCCTGGTGCGCGGCAACGACGCGCAGCGAAACATGGAAATGTTTGCCGCCGAACTCGCGCGGCTCGATGGCCTCCACTGGGTCAATTTCGCCGAATGCCACGATTCCGCCGGCGATCTCAACCAGCACCATCGTTTGCCCGCCTACATCGAACCGGCCACGCCCGACAGCCCCCGGGCGCGAGCCTTGGCTCTGTTGGCGCAGGGCATCGTCATGACCGTGCCGGGCTATCCCATGATGCTGCAAGGCTTCGAAATGCACGAGGTGGACGATTTCAGCGACAACACGCTTCTGCCTTGGGCGCGGGCGCAGAGCACCCATGCCGGCATCGTGCGCGCCAACGCCGATCTGATCCATTTGCGTCGAAACACGAAGGGCTACACGCCCGGATTGAAAGGCACCGGCTTGGAAGTGCTCCACTGCGACGACCACGCCAAGGTGATCGCCTACGCCCGCCTGCAGGCCGGCGCCCCCCGCGACCGCGCGACGGTCGTGGTGGCCAATTTCGCCGGGGCGCCGCTCAAGCAATACGGCGTTCGTTTCCCGGCTTCCGGCGCTTGGTATTGCCATTACAATTCCGGCCTGGCGGCCTATGCCAAGGACTTCGACAACATCGGCCCCAAATCCGGCATCGGCTTTGCGCTGCCCGCCGGTCACACCCCCTTGCCGCTCGACATGCGCCGCCATTCGCTGTTGATTTTCTCCAAAACGCCGCCGCCCAACGTGATTTCCCTGACCAAGGCGGCGCCCGCCAAGGAAATCGCGCCGGCCGCCAAGCCCGAGGAAGCCACTCCGGCCAGCCAACTCGCGGATTACGTCGAGGAAGCCTTGGATCCCTTCCCCTACGTGCCCGTCCCGTTGCCGGCCGAATGGAAGCCTTGACCCTCCGGTTTTCGGATTCGTCAAACGATTTTTCCGTTGCGGAAACGCTTTAAATCCGTTAGGATTGATCCATGAAAATCCGCCGCGCTTTCCTCGCGTTTTCCGTCGGTTTGCTTCTCGTCGAAAGCGCGCTGGCGCAGTCTTCGCGCAGCGGCGTAGGAGCGATTCCCTACGCCGATGCGAGCGGAACCGGCGTGACTTTCCGCACGTGGGCGCCGAATGCCACCACCGTCACCATCAAAGGCACGTTCAACGGCTGGGGCTCCACCACGCTGTCCAAGGACACCCCGGGCGGAACTTGGAACGGGTATTGGTCCGCGGACGTCGCCGGTGCCCGCGCCAGCCAGGAATACAAGTTCGTGGTCAACGGCACGTACAAAAAGGATCCGCGCGGCACCCGCGTCGTCAATTCCGCCGGCAATTCCATCGTCTACGACCAAGCGGCGTTCGATTGGGGCAGTTCGACGAACTTCAGCGCCATTTGGCGGAACGATCTCGTGATCTACGAGTTGCACGCCGGTTCCTACAATGCCGAGGACTGGCTGCCCTCCACCTTCGATGAATGCGCCGACAAGATCGCCTACCTGAAGGCGCTGGGCGTATCCGCGGTGGAACTCATGCCCGTCAACGAGTTTCCCAGCGACCGTTCGTGGGGCTACAATCCGTCCGACCCCTTTGCCGTCGAATCCTCCCACGGCGGTCCCGACGCCCTCAAGCGATTCATCAAGACCTGCCACGAAAACGGCATCGCCGTGCTGGTCGACGTCGTCCACAACCATTACGGTCCCTCCGACCTCGAAATGTGGCAATACGACGGCTGGTCCACGGGCGGCTATGGCGGCATCTACTTCTACAACGATTGGAAAGCCAACACCGACTGGGGCGCCACGCGGCCGGATTATGGGCGCAGCGAAGTGCGGGATTACATCCTGGCCCAAATCCAAATGTTCGTCGAAAACTACCACGTCGACGGATTCCGGTGGGATTCGGTCTACAACATCCGCACGTGCGGCGGCACGTGGAACTCGTCCGGCAGCGACATGCTCTGGCAGGTCAACAACTGGCTCAGCACCTATCATCCCAACGTCTTCCGCATCGCCGAAGACCACGCCTTCGACACCGACGTTGGCTTCGAAGCCCAGTGGGACCACGATTTCTTGAGCGATATCCGTTACATTGGAACCGCCGCCAGCGACTCCGACCGCAACATGAACACGCTGGCGGCGCATCTGGGCAACACCGGCTACGACCGGGTCGTCTACGTCGAGAGCCACGATTCCTGCGGCGACCTCAACAGCAAGCATCGCCTGCCCTACGACATCGATTCGGGCAGTCCGGAAGGCTATTGGGCCAAGAAACGCGCGCTGCTCGCCAACGCCATCGCGCTGGTCAGTCCGGGCATTCCCATGATCTTCAACGGCTCCGAAATGCACGAATGGTACACGTTCTCCAACAACCAGGCCCTGCGCTGGTCGCTCACCAACCAGAACGCCGGCATCGTGCGCGCCTACGCGGACTTGATCCACCTGCGCCGAAACGCCTACGGCAACACCGAAGGGCTCAAGAACGCCAACAACGTCAACGTGCACCACGTGAACAACACCGCCAAGGTCGTCGGCATGATCCGCTGGGACCTGGGCGGCCAGACGGACGACGTTCTCGTCGCCATCAACTGTTCCGCCACCGCGCGCACCGGCTATGCCATGGCCTTCCCCTCTGCCGGCACGTGGCACTGCCTCTACAATTCCGACCTGCAATCCTACGACTCCGCTTTCGGCAACGTCGGACCCGCCGTCGGCGACACCGTCGTCGCGGACGGCAGCGCCAACGCCTCGCTCGATCTGGGCGCGTATTCCGTGCAAATCTATTCCAAGACGCCGACGCCCGCCGCCTCTTCCGCCGCATTCGATCCGGCGGCGCCGGATGGATGCTCGACCGTCACCGTGACCTATGCGCCCGGCGACGACGTGCTGGCCGCCGCGACGAGCGTTTATGCCTACGTCGGCCGCAACGACTGGCAAGATCCGACCAACGTCCCCATGACGGCCTCCGGCGACGAATGGACCTTGGCCTACTCGATCCCGGAAGACACCTACGAACTGGATTTCTCCTTCAACGACGGCGGTTCGATCTGGGACAACAACGGCGGCGACAACTGGAGCGTGGCCGTCACCGGCTGCGGCGGACAACCCGCCGATACATCCATCAATCCGACATTTCCGCAAGGCTGCGTGCCGGTGAAAATCACCTATGAAATCAACGCCGGACCGCTCACCAACGGAACCCCGCCCATCTATCTCTTCATCGGCCGCAACGGCTGGCAAAACATCCAAGACATCGCCCTGACCAACGAAACCGGCGACGTGTGGAGCGGCTGGTACGCCATTCCCGACGACACTTGGGAACTGGATTACGTCTTCCACAACTCTTCCGGCATCTGGGACAACAACGACCAAGCGAATTGGAGCGCCATCGTCAGTTCCTGCATCAACACGGAGACGCCCTACATCGCCATCACCAATCCCGCCCCCGTCACCAACGTGGCCGCCGCCGTCGCCAACGTCGCGCTGCAAGGCAACGCCAGCCTGCTGGCCGGCCACCTGCGCTGGACCAACACGCTCAGCGGCGGTTCGGGCACGTTCGCCTATGCGACCAATTGGAGCCTCGCCGCGGTGCCGCTGGCGGCGGGCGTCAATCTGATCCGGGTGTCCGGAACCAATTCCGCCGTCAATCCCAACGACGGCGCCGCGGACTCGCCCACCAACGCCGCGTACGTG
This sequence comes from uncultured Verrucomicrobiota bacterium, assembly GCA_964436715.1. Classification (GTDB taxonomy): domain Bacteria; phylum Verrucomicrobiota; class Kiritimatiellia; order CAIQIC01; family Lenti-01; genus Lenti-01. Next base: position 6,051 of record CAYTEK010000058.1, read on the forward strand.
GAATCCCTGAGCTGGCTCGACGGCCAAAACGGCGGCGCCCATTTCGACGCCTGGAGCCTCAGCACCGGCGCCACGGCCTTGTTGGCCGTTTCCAACGCGAATTGCAGCTTCGCTTCTAATTCCTATGCCTGGGCCCTGCAGGCCAGCGGCGGCGGATTCATCCAAGCCATTCGCCCCTTCGCCGCGTCCCTGCAGCCCGGCGACAAGGTGTCCTTCGTTTTCGAGAACGGCGGCATCGACAGCCCCGGCTCGGTCGGCGTCGCTTTCCACAACCGCTTCGAACAGCGGTTGGCGGAAACCTATTTCGAAGGCGGCACCACCAACTACGTCTACAACGACTCGGAAGTGCACAACACCGGCATTCCGTGGAGCACGGACGCCAAGGTCTGCACCTTCGAATTGCTCTCGGCCCTCGCCTACCGCCTGACGATCAACGGCCAAGCGTTCGAAGGCACGTTCGCCGACGCCTCCGAATACGCCGTGGCCTACGTCCGGTTCTGGAACTACAACGCCGGCAGCGGCGACCACACGTTCTTCATCGGTCCGCTTTCCGTCACCGGCGCGCCTTTGCCCGTGCTGACCTATTCCGCCGAAATCGCCGTGACGCGCGCCTCATCCTCGAACGTGGTGTTGCGCACGGATTCCTTCGCGACCACCGCCAACGGGCTGGTGGCCACCCTTGCCAGCATGGACGGCATCGAGAACAACGTCTGGTCCGCCAACGCCATCTCCAACGGCGGCTGGAACTGGTCGTTGCTGCCGAGTTCCGATTACGACGTCGTCCTTTCCAACAACACCGTCGTCATCGCCCAGACCAATGTCGGCGTATTCACCGTGATATCCATCGGCAAGCCCGGCGGTCCCTGATCGCCGGATTCGCCGCCGGTTCGCGCACGCCGCGCAAAATCGCTATCGACAACCACGCGGCGGCTAAGGTAGAAACAGGACCATTCTGGCTGCGGGAGTAATTCAGCGGTAGAATGTCAGCTTCCCAAGCTGAACGTCGCGGGTTCGATCCCCGTCTCCCGCTCCATTCTTGAACGCATGAGCCGATTCTTGTGGAATCCCGCGGTCGTCTGGACGGTGGTCTGGCTCTGCGCCGTCCGCGCGCCGGGAGCCACAACGAATCTGTCCTTCGCCGACGGCCGAATCGCCTGCGAGATCTCCACGCGGCAAGACGCCGTTCCGGAGCTGGTCGCCACCGTCCTGCCCATCGCCATGAAAGCCGCCATGGAGATCGTCGGCGAGCCGGCCGAGACGCTGCGGCTTTCCATCCGCCTGGAAGAGACGCCCCCCTTTTACAAACGCCTCAAGGCCCTGTTTCAGGTCGAAGCGTTTGCCGTGCAGCATGGCGATGAAATCGCGCTGCGCGCAGGGTCCGATCCGCTGAAACTGGCCTTTCGGCTCGGCCATGAACTGGCCCACTGGCTCGTCTACAAGCGGCACGCCGTCCGCCCGCCTTTGTGGCTGGACGAAGGGCTCGCCCAGTTGGCGGGCGCCGAAGCCGCCGAGGTTTGCGCCCGCGTCCACAAGGAGAACGTGGCGCGGCCCGCACCTCCCAAGCTGGCACAAAACGCCTTCGGCCTCGACGAGTTGACCGCGCTGGCCGACTATCCCCGCACGTCCGCGCGCAGCGCCGCCTTCTATTGGCAGGCCGAAGCGCTGGCGCGCGCCATTCGCCGGCGGTTGGGCCCGCCCGATTTCGCCGCCTACGTCGGCCTGCTCTGCACGCCCCCCCCCCCCGCTTGGCAAACTCCGCTCCGGGAACGCTGGTATTTTTCCGACTGGGACGTGAACTGGCTGGCGGAACAAATCAGGCCCAACGAATGAAATCGCCGCTATCCGGTCGTCTCCGATGACGATGATGCACGCCACCCAATCCGACGTCCCCGAACGGGCCTGGCTCGTGGCCACGACGCTGGGCGACCAGCCCAAGGCCGAAGTCGAAGATTCCCTGCGCGAACTGCGCGCGTTGGCCGACACGGCCCGCGCCGAAGTTTGCGGCGAAACCCACTGCCGCCTGCGCGCCATTCAACCGTCCACCTACATCGGGCGCGGCAAGGCGCTCCAGATCGCTGCAGACATCCAGGCCGCCGGGGCCCGGTTGGCCATCTTCGACGCCGACCTGACCCCGGCCCAAGGTCGAGCCCTCGAAGACGTCTTCGGCGTGCGCCTCGTGGACCGCCCCCAGCTCCTCCTCGACATCTTCGCCCAGCGCGCCCTGACGCAGGAAGGCCGCTTGCAGATCGAGCTGGCCCAGTTGCACTATCTGATTCCGCGCCTGCGCGGCCTCTGGACCCATCTGGAGCGGCAGAAAGGCGGCATCGGCCTCAAGGGGCCAGGTGAAAAGCAGCTCGAATTGGACCGGCGGCGGATCGAACAGCGGATCGGCCGCATCCGCGAACAGCTTCAGTTCGTGCGCCAGCGCCGCGCCGAATTGCGACGGGGGCGGCGCCGGCACGGCTGGGCCTTGTTGACCCTCGTCGGCTACACCAACGCCGGCAAATCCACCCTGCTCAATCGTCTCACGAATGCCGGCGTTTTGGCCGACGACCAACTGTTCGCCACGCTGGACCCCACCACCCGCCAGCTGCAGCTTCCCAACCATCAGCCTTGTCTGTTGACCGACACGGTCGGCTTCATCCGCAAGCTGCCGCACCATCTCGTGGAAGCCTTCAAGGCCACGCTCGAGGAAGTGAACGAAGCCGACCTGCTGCTCCACGTCATCGACGCCTCCCAGCCGCGCGTGGACGAGCAGATCGACGCCGTCGAATCCGTTCTGCGCGAACTGGGTGCGCAAGACAAACCGGTGCTCGCCGTCTTCAACAAGACGGACCTCGAACGCGGCCACAACCAAGCCATCCGGCTCGCAGATCGCTTTCGCCATTCCGTGGCCATTTCCGCCGCCACCGGCGACGGCACGGGGCACCTCTGCCAAACCATCGCCGACCTGCTGCGGGATCGCGTCGCCCATTTGCGCCTGAAGATACCCGCGGCCGAAGGCCGCTGGCTCGCCGCCCTCCATGCCAATGGCAAAGTCCATTCCCAAAAGATCAGCGGCAAGCACCTGCTGATCGAAGCCACGGTTTCCACGGCTTTCGCCGCCACGCTCGCTCCAGAGTGGATCCGCGAATAGAACGGCTTGAAACCCCGGCGGGCGCCGCCGCGGCGCCCGCGCGCATTTCCATGCCGTTATGCCGGCAGACCGGCCGACGCCGGAAGATCAGTAGGTGGTTTGGACGCCGTTCAGCGGCCCGCTGGTGAGATAGTTCACCGCCGTGCCGGTGCCGTTGTATTCGTACACGGCAAAGGCATAGCTCTGGTTTGAATTGAGGCCCAGCAGCGTGAAGCTGCCGCCGGTGCCGTCGAAGCAGATTTTGTTTCCGCCGCCCTTGTCCACGGCGGTCGGGAAGTCCGCATTCACCCCGGCAGGCGCGATTCCGTCGGTCGGCGTCCAGGTCGTGCTGGTTCCCGCTCGAACCACCACGATCCGGCGCGCGCCGTTTCCGACCGTCCAGTTGGCCGCGATCTGGGTGGCGCTGACGTTCGTGAACGAGAGCGCCGAGGAATTGACCGTCGGTTCGGCATCGAGCGCCCCGCCCGAAGGGAGGTCCGTCCAGCCCATCCACCGGGTCGGCAGCGTGTAGAACTGGGCGGGATGGTAATTCCAAGTCCAGTAGCCGCCCGCGGCCTCGTTACGCGAAACGATCACGAGCACGTCGTTGGGCTTGAAGAATCCGGGCGGAACCAGATCGCCCGGCGTGCCGGCAATGCTCGGCATGAATCGCCAGACGCCATTGGCGTCGCAATAGATGGAATGGCCGCCCATGAGGTCCTTCGTCGCCGTGTTCATCGTGTAGATTTCATCGCTGGCGCCCGGCGCGCCGCCCGTGAATCCGCAGTCGGTCAGATTCAGCTGGCTGGGATGCGTCGCCACCGGCAGCCGCAGCGCCGCGACGTTGTACACCCGCACCTGATTGGTGCGAACGCTGCGATCGCCGGTGTAGATCCGTTGGCTGAAGCCGACGTTGTTGGTCGGCACCTGGGCGATAGGCGTCCAAACCATGGCATCCACTTGCACCGGCGTGCCGCTGTCGGTCAGGTGCGAATAATCCACCGCGGTCGTGGTCGCATAGCCCAGTTCCACCAAGTTGCTCGGCAGGTTGATGGCGAAGCCGCGGCTGAAGAAGTCGTCGCCCATCTGATTCGTCGTCACGTCGATGCTGGTGTTGGTGCCGGTTTCGACCGTCATCCAGCGGCCGTATTCGTTCAGGAAGTACTGTTGCGACGTCAGCGCGTTGGTGCCGGCGCCGAAGAACTCCACGACGGTGGCGCCCGTAGCCGGACTGGCCGAACTGCCGCCGGGGAACGCCTCCAGACTGCCGAACACCGCCTCGAAGGTGTTGGCATACGGCTTGCCGTGCAGCGCCACGAAGTTCTGGCCGCCCGACAAGACCACGTTGTGGAGGGCGTAGACTTCTTCGCTGGCCAGCGGCCGCTGCGGCACGACGTTGGTGCCGTCCGTGCGCGTGTGGCGCCAGCGATCCTTGTACGACGCGCGGTAGAACCGGATGGTGCCGCGCGTCCGCAGTTGGGCGCCGTCGTCCACGAACCAGTTGGTCATGACGCTGTTGGTGCCGACCAGATGCCACACGTTGTTGCTGCTTTCGCGGAACGTCGCGGAATCCCAATAAATCAGGTCGTATTCCTTCTTCACCTGCGTGTAGAGATTCGTCACGCGCGCACCGGCGTTCGGATTGGTCGGACCCGAAGCGGTCCAAGCCAGCGCCGCCGCCCGCTTCGCGGCCGTGTTGGTCAGGAACGGCAGGCTCTGGAAGTCCGGCGGCAGGTTGGTCTTGGCCATGGACCAGCCGCGGGTCAGGGAGAACTTGATCGTGTTGTTGGTGGCCCAGCTCAGGTTGCCCGCCGGTCCTTCGTTGCCGGCCCGGTCCACGCCCACGATCACGACCGCATAGTCCTGGTCGAAGTCCAGATCGTACAGGCGGATGGTGCTGCGGCCCATGTTCGTCAGCGCGTTGTAGTTGGGCTGGAAGGAGCCGGCGCCCGGATCGTCGATCGTGGACTCCCACGTCTTGTTGGACCAAGACCGGTAGGTGCCGTTTTCGACGAAGTTGGTGTAGACGTAGTCGGCCGGCGCGCCATCCGGCGGAATCCACGTGCTGTAGTAGATCTTGTAGGACCGCCACGGCGAGAGCAGGTCGCGGCTGCTGCCGCCCCACGCCGGATAATTGGCATGCCCCGGATCGTCGGGACCGACGCCGGCCGAAATCCAGGTCAGATCGAACTGCGTCGTCGGATCATCGACCTCCTCCGTGGACGCCGTCAAATTGCCCACATGGGTCGGCGGCGTGATGTCGTAGGCCGTGTAGAATGCGGCAGGCGTTCCGCCCATGCGGTCGCCGGCCCGGTTGTTGTCGGCATCGACCGCGAACAGGTAGTTGGGGGTGGAGATGCCCTGGTTGGCCGCCGTGGCGACGAACCGCATCGAAGGCAGGTTGGTGCCGATGCCGACGGACAGGCGGATATCGTCCCAATAGGTCGTGTTGCCGCCGCCGTCGATCAGGGAAATCTTCAGCACTTCCACCGTGCCGTCGCCGATCGCCGCCGGAGCAATGCTGAATTGCGTCCAGTTGGCCGCCGTGCCCAACGCCAAGTTGTTCGAAGATACCGCTGTCAGCAGATTGCTGGCGGCAAACGCCTCGATCCGGAAGATGGCTCCTTCCGCCGTGTCGCACCGATACCGGCCGCTCACGCCCACGAGCGGTGCGTTGGAAGCCAAATTGATGAACTCGATCGTCTGGGAAGCCGTTCCGCCGTTGGCGGTCTTCATGCAGTTGGTCCCCTCGTAGGGTCGGTTGGTGTCGCCCAACCTGCCCTGGAAGTGGAAGAAGCAGTCGCCGCTGGTGGTCCAGCCCACGCCCGACATCTCGAACCCGTAGTTGGCCAAAGCGCCATTGGTGGCCGCCACGGCGTACGGCGTGCCGTAGGCCGCGCGGTTGCTGGCGGTCAAGCCGGAAATATCGGTGGTCGTGACGCGATACTCGCCGATGCCGGAGAGCATCCGCTGCTTGGCCGAATAGGCCCCGCCCGGATCTTGGTCCACCGACACCGTGTCGAAGGTGACGATGAATTCAGGCTGATTGGTCCAGGGGGCGGTATCGCGGGTCACGGTGCCGCCCGGCATGCCGTTCACCTTCACGGTGCCGACGGCCGTCGGAACCCCGACGTCGTTGTCCACCACGTACATGGCCAGATCGCCGCGCATCTGCAAATCGTCGCTGGTGCGATCGTGGTCGTAGTCCCACACGCTGGCGGAGCCCAGATATTCGCCCAGCATGAGATTCGTATAGGTCGGTTGCGGCAAATCGGCGCTGAATCCGCCCGCGTCTTCGTTCGTGATTCCGCCGTCGGAGTAGGCGTTGGTGAAGGTGAACGGCTGGTTCGTGACGAACATGGCGCCGGCGGGCGTGCTCATCGAGAACCGGGGCCGCCGGGTCGCATCCGCCGTGTTGGTGGCGCAAAGGCCGCTGTCGTCGTCCCACGTGGAGCCTTGGAGCTTGAACGAGCCGGTGGCGAATTCCTGGTCCGTGACTTCGGTAATGCCGTTGGTGCCCACGGCGCCTTGGAGCAGGGTCAGGTCGTAGATCGCCATGTAGGTTCCGATGGAATTGCTGGCGCCACCCATGCAATGGATGCGGATCTGGTTCAAGGCGCCGTTGGTCAGGATCAACGGCGCATTGGTCGGCCAGCTGTAGGAGCAGGAATACCAGGCGTCGGTGGCGGGCGGCAGCCCGCCGTTGAAGTTGATGGGCCCGTACGAAGCATTGCTTACGCCGTTGATGAAATGGCGGATGTAGCAATGGGTCGGGCCGTTGGTCTTGTTGATCCATGTCTGGAAGTGCAGGTTCGTGACGCCCATGTCGGTTTCCGGCGTCATTTCCACCGCCCAGAACTTCGTCTGGTAGTGCCAACCGCTCTGGCGCACCGCCCACATGCCGCCGGTCGGGGCATAGGCGACGAACCGTGGTGTGCTGATGGCGCCGTTGAGCGTTTCCGCGCGGATGGGGCCGGTTTCAACGCTGCCGTCCGCCCGGGTCGGCAGGAGCGAATTGGTGCTCGTGAAGAGCCACTGGGCCAGCACGCCTGTGCGCGGCCGCATGGTGTCCAGCGACAGGCGCGGCCGCTCCCGGTCGTCGTCCGCTACGCGCAGGCGCCCGAGACTGCCGGAGAACGTCGAGACGTCGTTCGCTCGATCCGTGTCGGCATCGGGAACTTCCAGCGACATCGGAATGCCCGAACCGGTATCCGACGTCAAAACCCAATCGGTCAATTCCCCTGGCGTCAGTCCGGCGACATCCCACCAGAGGGTGGAATCTTCGCTCCGGCCATCGCCGGTGCTCTTGCCGGCGTTGCGCGTGCCGGCCTTGCTCCCGATCGCCATGACGGACTGGTCGGCCTGGATGCCGCTGGCGTCGTATACGTTGCCTTGCATGCGCAATTCATAACCGGATTCCGCGATCTGGCCGTCCGTCACCTGGTATTCGTAGGGCCGCCCTGTCAACTGGATGTTGTCCATGCGGAACGCGCCGTTCGTGTTGCCGGCGGCGCCCCCGTGGCCGGGGCCCAGCACGAAGCGCAAATAGACCCGGGAAATGCCGGCGGGCACCGCGTTGGACAGTTCGACGAAGCGCGTGCGCCATTCCCCGCTGCTCATGTCGGTCATGGTCCAAGGCCGCCAAGCCGCATTGGTGGCGAAGCTGCCTTCTTCGCCGGTGGCGGACCATTGCAAGGAAACGTTGGTGAAGCTGTAGGCTCCGCCCGCTTCCGCCCAGGAGAGCACGATGCCCTCGGCCGCCATCAACGGCAGCTCGTACTGGATCCACGGCACGTTGGTTGGTCCGAAGTTCCAATGCGTCCCGCCGACGTTGCGCATGTACAGCTCGCCCTTGTTGGCTTGGCCGTAGCCGTCGAACACGTCGTTCTCGCCGGTGCCGCCGGTGCTGACGACGATCATTTCGTCGGTATAGGCGGGCGTCCACGTGATGGCGGCGTTGGTCAGCAGGCTGCCGCTCCAGGGCAAGGCCGCTTCCTCGACGGTCAGGTTCGTGAAGCTCCACGCGCAGAAGACCCCTTCATGTTCGCCGGCTTGCAACGTCAGTTCGGTATAGGGCTCCGCCGCGCCGACCATCAGGGCGCCGTTGGTGCCAACCGTCGGCAGATCGACGTCGTCGTCGTAGGCGCGGAAGGTGATGAACCCACCCAAGCCCACGTTGCGGTCATAGACACCCGCCGTCGCCAGGAAGTTGGTGTAGCCCACGCCGCGATCGCTGCTCGGAATCGCCCAGGCGCGGTAGTCCCAATCGTTGGTTCGGATATGGGCCGGATAGGGCATCGGCACTTCGGCGTCTTCGAGCCGGCGCATGATGTAGCGCGCGCCCGTGCCGGCATCGGGAGCAATGCCGCACATGTCGATCCAGTCGTTGGTCTCGCCCACGCGGAACAAGCCCACGGGGTCGTTGCCGCTGACGTTCAGCACATCGTTGGAGCTCAGCAGGTAATCCACCCCGTTCACGGTCAGTGCGTTGGTCATGGCAGGATCCGCTTTCTGGCCCGACGGTCCGCCGCCGTTGACGATCACAATGGTCTGTCCGTGTTCCAGATATCGGGTCGTCGGCGACAGCAGGCAGAAGCGCTCCCATGGATCGCCGTAATCCGGATATTCACCGTCCCCGTACATCTGCGCAGCCAGCAAGTACTGGCTCAGATCGATCGCGCTGCCGGTGCCGTTGTAGATTTCCACGTACTTGTCGTAGCCTTCGCCTTCGCCGAACTCGCCGAAGAACAGATCGTTCGCGCCCGCCTGTTCGGACAGCACGATGGTGTTGGTTTCCTTGCCGCTGGTGGACACCGCCCAGACGCGGGAGGTGTAGATCGCCAATTCCACTTCGTTGGTCGGCAGGCGTTCGGTGACGATGTTGGTGAAAACCTGCTGGCCGCTGGGCAAGGTGTTCGACAGCCCGGCGAAGATCACCGGATTGTACAGCCAATTGGTCGTTTCCAAATCCAGCAGGGTGAACCGCGTTTCCGAAATGCCCCGGCGGTGGTATACCGCGAACGTGACCGGATAGCTATTCGTCGGCTCGAACAGCTGGCCGTCGCTGACCAGGTTCGTGTGGCCCGCCAGCCAGTAGTTGTTGACGCTCGGATAGGTGAAGTTGAGCACTTCGTCCCAGGTGGCGCCCACGCGGACTTCATCGAAATACACGTGGTCGAGCGAGTTTGTGCTTTCAGCGGAGATGCCCGCGGCGAGCCGGATGCCGGTGATGGTGCCGACGCTGATGGCGTCGTTGCTGTAAACCGCGATCGGCGTGGCGTTGCTGTAGATCTCGGGAATGTCGCCGCCGTCGCGGTGGAACGCCCACATCCGGGCCGTATGGTTCGTGGCATCCCATTCGCCGACGATCATGTAGTCCGCGAAATGGTCGGCCGTGATCGTATAGGTGGCCGATGCTTCCTCGTGGGCCGTATCCGGTTCGTAGATGCCGGCCATGTTGCCGGCACCCGCCGGCTTGCCGAAGAAGACTTCCTCGGTTTCGCAACTCGCGCCGCTCATGAACGAAACGCCGATGAACTTGTTGGCGCCGTTCAGATCGGCCGTCTTGTAGTTCATCATGAAGGCCACGAACGTGCGGCCGCTGCGCGGAGCGGCCAAGGCGCGGTAGATCTGGCCGGTCACGGGCGTGGCGCTGTTGTAGATCCACTGCAGCTTGTTGGCGTAGGGCGTCGGGAAGCCGATGGCGCCGCTCAGCAGGTTCGTATCGTCGATGTTCAGGAACGAGCGGTCGGCGCCCTGCCAAGCTCCGCTCCACCCCTGCCCCGTGGCCAGGCCGTCCTGCTGGGCCAGCGTGAAGCCGTTGGTATAGGCGAACTGGTCGCAGATTTCGCCGCGTTCATAGCTTATCGTCACGGCCGGATTGGTCGCCGGCTCCGCGTACGAGGCGGAATAGGTCGTGCCCGCGGCGCCGTACAGGCGGAAGTAATTGGTGGAATGAACCGGCACGACGATTTCCAGCGCTTCCGCGGATCCGTTGTAGGCCACGCGCGCGGTATCGATCGCATCGTTGACCGCATACGTCGTGCCCTTGACCGGGCCGGAGACGATCGGATTGGTGGACCACAAGAGCAGGCCGCCGGACGCATCGTTCAGGTCCCAGCGCATCACGACCATTTCGGGGCCGTCGGCCCAGGCCAGGAAGTTGCTGGGCACCGGTACGTATTCGGCGATGCCGAACGTGTATTCCGTGGTGGTCTGCGTCCAGTCGGCCGGCCGGTCGCCGTCGTAGTCGGTGCTGACGACCTCCAGGGAGAATTGCCCGTTGGGCACCCAGTTGAGGAGGTTGCCGGGGATCGTGGTCGACAGTCCGGCGGCGACGTTGCTGATGCCGGCTCCGTCCGTGGCCGGATCCATGGTGAACGAGCCGGTGGCGATCGGGATCGAGTTGCTGTAGAGGGTCCACGTGTTGCTGGCCGCGAACACGCCGCTGGACGCATCCATCACCAGGCCGGTCACCGTCAGGCCGCCAGGCAGGAACTGGTTGGTCGTGAAGATGGCCTCGTCCACGTTGAACCCGCTGTGTGCCGGGCCCGTCGCGTCTTCGTCCACGACTTCGACCGTCATGATCTCGTTCGTTGCGGTCCCCAGGGTCAGGATCGCGACGTTGTCGATCGTGAAGCGCTTGTTGCTGGAAGCCTTGTTGGTGAAGGAGATCGTGACCTCGTCGCTGTAATTCAGGCCGGTGATCTGGTGGGGGTAGATGGTGGTGGTGTTCGGCGGCATGGCCGTCACGGTG
>CAYTEK010000059.1:0-7438 GCA_964436715.1 uncultured Verrucomicrobiota bacterium
GGCGTAGATCGGATCCATGTCGACGTGGAGGAAAACGCGCGGCGGGAACGGCGGATTCGGCATGGCCGCCTCCGGGGTCACCAGACGACCGGCTCGTTGGCTTCGGTCTTTTCCGGAATGGAACGGCGGGGCAGATGGACGCGCGGCGCGAGCGTGGGCGGCGGCGGCGGGAGGCCGAAGGCGCCGTTCGGCGCGGGCGCCCGCGATTCGGCGGCGGGCGGTGCCACGACCGGCGCGGATGCGGGCGGGTCGGCTTGCGCCGGCGGTTCCGGCGCCGGGGCCGGCGGTTCGGCGGCGGGCGTCGCGGCGGCGAGGGGAAAATCCGGCGCCGGGGCGGGCGCGGGGGCGTCGGGCAGCGGGGCGCCGGCGAGATCGAGCGCGACCCACGGCGTTTCGTCGATGGGCAGCGTGCCCTTGACGAGATGGGCGCCGACGAGAATCTTTTCCGGCTGGCCGAGCAGGGCGTAGGGCACGCGCACGGTGCGTTCGGCGGCGCCGCCGGGGATGAGTTGGATGGAATCCGACGGCAGCTTGCGGTTGAGGTCGCACACGACGAGATGGTCTTGCGGGCCGATTTCGATTTCGATCTTGGGCAGGTCGCCGAACGGCGCGTCGGCGCGGTGGCCGAACAGGCGGATGGACAGCGTGGCCGCGGGGGCCACGGGGCGGCGGAACCGGCAGGTCACGGTCAGCGCGACGCCGTCGCCCGCGCAGGCGCGCTGGAGGAAATCGTTGTCGAGATCGGCGAGTTCCTTGGCTTCGGAGTCGTATTGGCCGGCGACGTCGTTCCAATAGCTGTCGCTCTGGGCGACGTCGCGCAGCAGGTCGCCGTCGGGGCGGAACTGGGTGTCGTCGCGTTCGGGCAGGTCGGCGGCGCCGACGCCGCCGGGGAACGCCAGGTCGGCGAGGGGCGCGAACAGTTCGGTCTTGCGCGCGAACGATTCGAAGTAGGGCGCGGCGCGGAGGAACTGGGAATGGTGGCGGCGCAAGGCGGCCAGCTTGTTGGACGCCTGGAAGGGCGCCAGCGCGTATTCCTGCCAGGCTTCGGCGGCGAGGAAGGTCGGCGGCTCGGCGGGGACGTCGGGCCGGAAGCCGCGCGGGACGGGCCATTGGACGAAGTGGGCGGGATAGGCGAGCACCGCGGGCGCGCCGCCGCCGTCGGCGGCGAGGTTCCAGAGGGCGACGCGCACGAACAGGTTCATGGCGCGGTGGTCCACGTTGTGGTCGGCGGGATGCGGCACGAACACGTGGGTGGGGCGGAAATCGCGGAGGACTTCGTCGAGATCGTCGAGGATGTCCTCGCCGGCGTAGGCGGAGCCGGGCGTGAGCGCGGCGTCGTAGGGCACGCCGTTGGCCTTGGTGAGCGGCGAGCGGTACGGCGGCAAGGCGCGCCAGTGGTGGTTCCAGACGTCGAGCGTGCCGGAATCGGGATAGCCGAGGAACACGACGTCGTTGCTGGCAAGCCCCAGCGAAGCCGCGGCGGCCAGCGCCTCGTTCTGGCGGCGCAGGCCGGCGGACCGCGCCGGACCCGGCATGAGGACGGGATGGCGGCGCGTGAAGAGCGAGGCGATTTCGTTGTTGTCGCCCATGGTGAAGAAGCAGACGCGGACGGGCAAGTCGAGGGCGAGGGCTTCCTGGATCAGGCCGCCGGCGGCGAGCGTTTCGTCGTCGGGATGCGGCGCAAAGACGAGGAGGCGCTCGTCGTCGCCGAGCAGGAGCGGTTCGCGCGCCGCAGCCGGCGCGCGCGCCGGCGCAACGGCCAGCAGGCCGGCGACCAAGACCCACAACCAGCGGCACAAGGCGCGGCTCACGTCACGCGCCTCCGGTTTTGTTGAGGAACGCGAAATAGACCGCGCCGAGCAGCAGCAGGAACGAAACGCCGTGGTTCCAGCGGAGCTTTTCGCCGAGGACGGCGATGGCGAAGAGGGAGAAGACGACGAGGGAGATGACTTCCTGGATGATCTTGAGCTGGGTGGCGGAGAAGGTGGCGTAGCCGATGCGGTTGGCCGGCACCTGGAAGCAATATTCGAAGAACGCGATGCCCCAGCTGATGAGGATGACGGCTAAGAGTGTACACTTCGCGCCCCGGAGGTATTTCAGGTGTCCATACCACGCGAGCGTCATGAACAAATTGGAGATGCCCAGCAAAACGACGGTTTTCATATGCACCGGTGCATCTTCATCCTACGAAAAACCCCGCGGCGTGCAAAGGCAAAAGACGGGGCGGTTGCGAAACCCAAAGATTCCTGTTGCGCCGGCACCGCGGGGTAGGCTATTGTGCGCCGACTTTTGCATGGACGAACGGCCGACGACCCCATCGTCTAGAGGGCTAGGACACCAGGTTTTCATCCTGGTAACACGGGTTCGATTCCCGTTGGGGTCGCCAACCGCATCCATTTGGAAGAGCAAGGAGAGCACCATGTCCCGCAATGCGAGAAACAACGATACGACCCGTCCCCGCAAGAGCGGCGCGGCCAAGAACCGCCGCCTGCTGGAACACCGCCGCCGCCTGGTCGCGCTGGGCGTCGATGAGAAGAAGGTCCTGCAGATGGACCACGCGCGGATTCGCCTGCTGATCGCCAAGCCGAATCTGATCAAGACCTACGTCAAGTAAGCCGGTTCGATCCGGTGGCGCCGCCCGGCCGCAAGGCCCGGGCGGTTTTTTTTGCGCCGGCGGCCGGTCAGGCGCCGCCGGTGGTTTGGCCAGCGGGCGCGCTCTGCCGCAGCCAGACGCGCGGCGCCACGCCGAGCGCGTCGGAAAACACGCGGAAAAACTGCGCGTAGCTGCCGAAGCCGGAATCCAGCGCGTGCTGGAGAATGCGGATTTCGGGCCGGGCGTGGAAGCGGCGGAAGAACTCCTGCAGGCGCAGGCGGTTGCGGTAATCGGGAATCGACAGGCCCGTCTCCCGGCGGAAGAGATCGCTGAGATAATAGGGTGAGAGCTTCGCGCGGCGGGCCAATTCGGCTTGGGTCAGGTCCTGGTCGGGATCGGCCAGCAGCGCAAGGACGGCGGCCAGCTTGGGATGGAACGGCCCGCAGTCGGCGACGGGTTCCGCCGCGCGGAATTCGTCCCACAGCGCAAACAGCGCGAAGTCCAGGCCGCGATTGAAGGCGTCGGCGCGGTCTTGCGCGGCGACGGCCGCCAGCAGGCCGTCGAGCCGCCGCAGGGCGGGCGCGGCGAGCCGGCGGCAAAAGGCCGCCGCGGGATCGGCCGGGGCGGGCGCGTCGCCGCGCCGAGCGCGGCGCAGGCGGGGCAGGTAGTCCGGTTTCCACTCGACCATCCAGCGCCGCATGTCCGCCGACCAATCCGCCGGCACGTGGCGCTGGCCGGGCCACAGCCAGATGACGTGGCCCGGCAGCAAGGGATAGCGCCGGTGCTCCAGCAGCACCTGTCCCGAACCGCGCAGGACCAGGTTGATTTCCAGCGTGTCGTGCGCGTGCCAGTTGCGCAGATACCAGCGCTTGTCGGCCAACGGCACCGCCACGCCATCGAATCCGGGGCGCCGGAAAAAGGGGGAAGGCACGTCGTTCATGCCAAAAAACGATAACTCATATTTCCGGGATGAAAAGAAAAATGCACGGCACAGGCGCAGAATGGCATTCCATGAAAGATCGGAGGGCGTTCCGCCTTCCGCCAGGGAGCAAATCATGAAAAGTTCCGGACAGGCTTCGTTCGAGATCGGCGCGGTGCGCGTGCAGCCGCTGGGATCCCATCTGGTGCGCATCGAGACGCGCGGGCCAAAGGGATTCGAGGATCGCGAAACCTTCACGGTGGCGGCGCGCGGCGGCGGGGAAGCCGTGGCGGCGCGGGAAACGCGCGGCGCCGGGGAAACCGTCGTGGCCACGGCGAGCTACCGCGTGGTCGTGCCGGACGGCGCGGCGGGACTCGCCGGCGTGCGCGTGGAAAACGCGGCGGGCGCGACGCTGTGCGTGCTGTCGAACGCGCTGCTCGCGAAGAAGGACCTGCCGGCGCCGTCGGCGCTGCCGGCGGTCTGGGTGCTGGGCGACGCGCCGCGGGTGGTGCCACCGGCCTGGGGCGCGCTGCCTCCGCCGGAAGGCGCGGAAAACGCGACCTCGGGTTGGGATTTGGCCAACGACGCGCCGGACGCCTACGTGTTCTTTCCGCGGTCCTCCGGCTATGCGCGGTTCCGGGCCGACTTCCTGCGTCTGACAGGCGCCGTGCCGCTGGTGCCGCTCTACGCGCTGGGGCTGTGGTACAGCCGCTACTATGCCTACGACGAGCGGACTGCGCTGGCCGTGATCGACCGCTTTCGCCGCGCGCACATCCCGCTCGACGTGTTCGTGGCGGACACCGACTGGCGGGTGGGCGCCTCGTGCGGCTACGCGATCAATGAAAAGCTGTTTCCGGACATGGCGCGGTTCGTGGAGCAGGCGCATGCGCGCCACGTGCGCGTGATGCTCAACGACCATCCGGAGCCGCAAGGGCCGGCCGCGCTTGCTCCGGAAGAACTGCGCTTCCGGCGAAACGGCTTGGTTTCGCTGCTGGAAAAGGGCGTGGACCTGTGGTGGTTCGACCGCAATTGGCACACGCACCTACAGGCGCCGGCGCCGGGCCTGGACAAGGAAGTCTGGGGCATGCGGCTCTACCGCGACGTGACGCGGGATTTCCGGCCGGAACGGCGGCCGCTGATCATGTCCAACGTGGACGGGATCAACAACGGGCGGCGGGACGCGCCGTCGCACCCGGCGGCGCACCGATTTCCGGTGTGGTGGACGGGCGACACGTGCGCCGAGTGGAACTATCTGCGGCTGGGCGTGGCCAACGGCGTGGACGCCGGCATCGCGGCGCTGCTGCCGTACGTGCACGAGGATCTCGGCGGGCACCACGGGCAGACCGAACCGGAGCTTTACGTGCGGTTCATGCAGTACGGGGCGCTGTCGCCCGTGGCGCGCATCCACTGCACGACGAACGTGCACCGCTATCCGTGGGAATACGGCGCGGAGATCGAGCGCATCGTGGGCGATTATGTTCGCCTGCGCTACCGCCTGCTGCCGATGCTGTACGCGGCGGCCGCCGAAGCGCACCGGTCGGGCACGCCGCTGCTGCGGCGATGCGATTTGGAATGGCCGGAGTTTCCCGAAGCGGCGGACGCTTCGCAATACCTGCTGGGCGACGACCTGCTCGTGGCGCCGATCTGCGCCCCGGCGCGCGGCGGGGCGGAGGCCGAACGCGCGGTCTGGCTTCCGCCGGGCGAGTGGCAAGATTTGTGGACGGGCCGGATCCAGCGCGGGCCGGCGACGATCGGCGTCCGCTGCGCCTTGCGCGAAATGCCGCTGTTCGTCCGCCGCGGGGGCGTGGTGCTGAGCGCGCCGCAGCGGGAAGCCACCGGCGCGGCGATTTGGCCGGAACTGACGGTGGACGCCTTCGCGCCGACGGGCGACCAGGAGCAAACGCGGGAACTCTACGAAGACGACGGCCTGTCCGTCGCGCACGAGCGGGGGGAGTTCGCGCGGACGCGGTTCGCGCTGCGGCGGCAAGGGGCCGAAATCGTCTTGGAAATCGCGCCCCTCCAGGTCGCCGGATGGCTTCCGCCGCGTCGCCGCTTGGCGGTGCGCATCCACTGTCCGCCCGGCTTCGCGCCAGGCGCGATCCGGTGCGACGGCGCACCGCTCGCCTTCGAAATCCAGCCGGCCGAGGCGGAGCGGACAACCGAATTGTTCCCGTCCGCGGAAACGCCGTGGGGGGCCGATTCAGGAGCGGTGGCGATTTGTCGGCTCGAAATGGATCCGGCGAAACCGCGGATTCTGACAGTGGTGCAGCAAAACGACTGAACGGCCGCGCGGAGTGCGATTTCAGGGACGCAGCGGCGCGACGCGGTACAGGCGCCGCGCGGGCGGCAGATTGGTGTCCGTCCAGACGCCGATCCCGCGGGCAAGCTGCTGCGTGATCCACAGGCTTTCGGCCATGCCGTCGCAGAAATGGACCTGGTAGGCGCGGCCGGTGGAGGCCGGCCAGAAGACGACGGGATCGGTTTCGCCGGCGACGACGTTGGTGATGCGCAGGAAGGAATTTGTGTCGCGCGGGTCGGTGTCGGCGACGTATTCCTGCCACGTGGCGAAGCCGTCGGGCTCGAAGTCGAGCTGCGCGGCGGCATCGAAGTCGTTGGTCCAGCCGTGGTCGGCGAGCCACCATTCGGGCACGTCGTGATCCGCGAGGTTTTCGGCGAATACGGCGCGCGCGGACTTGGGCACGTCCATGATCAGGGCAAAGGGATTGTTGGTGCCCGAGGCGCTGTTGGTCCAATGCGCGAAGTGATAGTACGCCGCGGGCGTGGCGACGATCAAGGCCGGCAGGCCGGCCGGTTGCCACGAACTGTCGGGCGCGACCGAGCCATGCGCCTCGGCGCTGGTTTCGAGCCAGTAGTTGGTGGCCCACCGCCAAGTCAGGATGGCGTCGTTGGTGACCGTCATTTCGAAATTCGTGCCGCCGCCGCCGCCGGGCTCGTGGCCGGTCAGCGTCCAGCCGACGCAGACGTATTGCGTGCCGCCGTCGGGCGCGGGCACGAAAATCGAAGGGGTCAGGACGGTGTTGAGCAGGTTGGTGCAGATGCCCGCCGGCGGATTCGGGGTGCCTTGCGCGGAAACGACGGACAGCACGTACAGGCCCCAGACGCCGAAGACGTTGGTGACGTCCGGCGCCGGGTGCCAATTGGAGTTGCCGGCCTGCGAAGCGACGACGGCGACTTGGCCGGTGCTGTCGAAAACCAAGGCGCCGTCCACGAGCCGGGCGGGGCCGTAGAGAACCGCATACTCGACGGGCAGGCCGGATTCGGCCGTCGCCGCGAGCGGGAACACGTTGGTGATGAACTGGTCGCCGATGGCGGGGAAATCGATGGTTTGGTCGGCCGGCGCGACGACGAGCGTGCCGTTGGTGGCGCCCTCCCAATTGGCCTCGACGACGGTGCCCGTGACGGCGTAGGTGCCCGCGTTGGTGGGTGCCGCGCCTTGGCCGTCGTAGGTGATTTCGACGGCGAGGCCGGCGGGGTCGGTGGTGGCGGACGCGGCACGCGCGGTGCCGTCGTAAGTCTGCGCGAGGTCGTGCAGGAAGACGGCCGCCGGCATTTTGGAAACCAAGAAAACGTTGGTGACGTCCGGCGCCGCATTCCAATTGGAATCGCCGGTTTGGGAAGCCACGACGGCGACTTGGCCGGTGCCGGTGAAAGTCAGGTTGGTGCCGTCGGCGAGCTGCGCCGGGCCGGAGGCGATGGAAAAGAGGATGTCCAACCCCGAATCGGCGGAGGCGGACAAGCCGACGGAATTGGTGATCCATTGGTCGCCGAGGACGGGGAAATCGATGGTTTGGTCGGCCGGCGCGACGACGAGCGTGCCGTTGGTGGCGCCCTCCCAATTGGCCTCGACGACGGTGCCCGTGACGGCGTAGGTGCCCGCGTGGGTGGGCGCCGCGCCTTGGCCGTCG
>CAYTEK010000059.1:7538-16800 GCA_964436715.1 uncultured Verrucomicrobiota bacterium
ACGACGGCGACTTGGCCGGTGCCGACGAAGGTCAGGTTGGTGCCGTCGGCGAGCTGCGCGGGGCCGGAGGCGACGAAAAATTCGACGCTCAATCCCGAGCTGGCGGAGGCGGACAAGCCGACGGAGTTGGTGATCCATTGATCGGCGAGGGCCGGGAAGTCGATGGTTTGCGGCGTGAGGTCGCCGGTGCCCGCGAACAGCACGTTGGTCAAAGGCGCAATGGAATCGCTGGCGATGGTCAGCGTCGCGTGGTAGACGCCGCCGGTCGGCGGCGCGAAGACGACCGTGAAATTGGATGCGCCGCCCACGGCGATGGCGGACGGGATGCCGGAAATTTGGAAGTGCGCGGCGTTCGGGCCGTTGGTGGTCCAGCCGAAGATCGTCAGGTTGGAAGCGCCGAGGTTGCGCAGCGTGAACACGTTGGTGGCCGCCTGGCCCCAGGGCACGCCGCCGAAATCGGAGCCTTTTGCGCGGCTGGGCGCTTCGGAATCCGCGATGGAGACGCCGTTGGTGCCCAGCAGCGCCAGCCCCGGCGACGCGCGCAGGATGAACGCGCGCGGCTGGCCGTTGTAGCGGCCGTTGCCGACGATTTCGTTGAATTCGTTGATGCCGACGGCGTCGGTGAGCACCCAGCCGGCTTCCGGCGGAATCAGCGCATTGAGATTGGACATGGAGCCGTTGCGCCAGAGAAAGGCCTGGTTGGTGCCGGACGACGTGGTGGAATAGCCCACGACCCAAGACCGGTTGTTGATGCCGTTGGCGTAGGAATTGTTGGTGAACCCGTCGAGCGTGCCCAGATCCTGCATGAGGGGATTGGAGGGATCGGGATGGTCGTCGGGCCCTGAGGAAATTTTCCAGACGCCGTTGGAGGACGTGACGAGGAAGGCATGGCGCGGATACACGGTGTTGGTGACGCCGGTCCAACCGACCGCCTGGCCGATGTCGTTGACGTCGTAGGCGCAGCTGTACGAACCCCAGGTGTAGATGGTGCCGAGGTTGCCCAGCAGCTTCATTTCCCCGACGTCGTGGACGCCGTTGGTGTTGGCATCCCACCAAACGAAGCCCCACCAGCAGGAATCCGTTGCCCACAGAAAGGTGTTGCCGCAGATGACGCCAGCTTGGTTCATGCCGAAAACCTCGCACGAGTACCAATTCGTCATGATGGGGGGAACGTGGATGAAGTGGTTGGTGCGCCAAAAGAAGGCTTCCGGCGAACTCATGGGATAGTTCGTGACCAACTGGGAAGAACCGCCGATTTCGATTTGATCGTTGATGGCGCGGCCCCAGCTGTTGGGTCCGCCCAGCGTGCCGAGATCGGCCAGGTTGTTGCTGGAGAACAAAAAGGCGTGGACGTTGGTGGCGGAAATCTCGGCATAGCCGGTGACGTCGCCGCGGTTGTTGATGGCGTTGGCCACGCTGGAGGTGCCGCCCGGGAGAAAGCCGAGGCCGGTCATCGTGCCGTAGGCCCAGACGAAGGCCTGCGTGTGGCCGGCGGCATCCTGCGACCAACCGACGACCTGGCCCAGATCGTTGATGCCGGTCGCCACGGTTTGGGTGCCGCCCAAGCTGCCCAGATCGATGGGCCAGTATTCCGGCGCGGCCGCGCCGGCGGCGGCCCAGCTCCAAGCGCAAACGGTCAGGATGGCGCGGAACGATTTCATGGGCGATCGAAACAACTCACTCTAGCGAATCGCGGAAGCGGGTCAATGCCGGCGTCAGTCTTTGCGCAGGCCGAAATAGCGGTGGTTGGGCGGCAAGGGGGGCGAGGTCATCACGGGCGGAGCAGCGACGACGTTGGTGAAGACGACGTAGCCGCCCCACGCGGGATTGGTGCTGGCGAGGATGGAATAGGTCGTCGCGCGGTTTGTGAAGGCGTGCCAGACGATGCGCCAGGCGTTGCTGCCCGGCTGCCGGGTCTGGAAATCGACCACCAGCGGCGCGTCGGCGGCATTGGCCGGGCTGGAGCCGATTTCGTATTCCTGCCAGGTCAGCAGGCCGTCGCCGTCTTGGTCGAGGCTGGCCTCGGCCATCCAGTGGCGGTTGGTCAATCCATATAGAGATAGCCACTCAGGTGGAACAAGTCCTTCTTCAAGAATCGGTGCAAAGACGGCGTGGATATCAAGATTGCTGCTTAATGGGGGCCATAAAATTATGAAATTGGTGAAAAAACCATTGATGAAAGGGATGGAAACCGAATTGGAGCAAATATCGGCGATGAAGGCTCCTGAATGGGCTTCAAAATCGACCCGGAAGGGCTGACCTTCTTCCACGAGAGTTTCACCCCATGGCGCGACTTCGCCGGGGCCCTCGGTGGTGACGCGCACGCGGCGCGTGACGTTGTGCAGGGCGATCGGCACGACGAGCGGAGATTCCTGCTCGGGGTCGTTGTGGTGCACGAGGAGCGCGAGATGGCCGGATGCCATCGGCGGCAGCGGGGTCGTGTCGAGCGTCAGCGCGACGGCGTTGGACCAACCGGCCGGATAGACCAGGTTCGTCCAGGCGCAGGCCAGCCAATCCGCATATTCCGTGCGCGGCGAAACGACGACGTCGTCCAGGCGCCAGCCTTCGGCGACGACGTACGCGTCGGCGCCGAAGCGGAAACGGATCTGCACTTCCTGGCCGGCGTAGGCGGCCAGATCGACGCCGACGGGATCCCAATCCGCGGTGTCCGCGAAGCACGGCGTGTCGGGGGCGAACGGCGCGGCCGGATTGGACGTGACCAGGCCCGGATAGCCGCCCTCCGGCACGAGTGCGCTCCACGTGGCGCCGTCGTTGGCCGAGATTTCGAGGACGCCGGAATCCCAGTAGTGCTTGCCGTCGGGGAACCAATCGCCGTCGTATTCGAAGCGCGCGCGATGGCGGAAATCGAGCCGCGGCGCCTCCGCGGCGAGCTGGATGGGCGGCGTGACGAGCGCCGCGTGGGTCGCATTGCGGTAGGTGCGCGTCGTTTCCTGCCCGCAATACCAGGCGTTCGCCGGCGAATGGGCATTCTGCGAACTGACGTGCCAATCGAGATTGCCGTCGGGGCGCGTCCAGCCGTTGGTGCCGGATTCGACGTCGTCGGCGAAGCCGATGGGCGCGAATTCCAGCGTCACGTCGAGCGGCTGGCTGCCGAAGTTGCGGATGCCGAGGTCCACGTTGGTTTGCGCGGCGGCCGGGAGCGAAGCGGCGAGGGCGGCCGGCGCAATCGCGATCCGCGCGTAGGACACGCGCACGGTCCAGGTCGCGGTTTGCGCGGAGAAGCCGGCGGCGTCGGCGGCGGTGAGGAAATAGGCGATTTGGTCGCCGTCGCGCGCGGGCGAGGGAATTTGCGCGGAGAACGTCGCGCCGCCGGCGTTGGTCATGGCCGCGGAGCGCAAGAGGCCGCCGTTGCGCTGCCAGTGCAACGCGGCGGAGGCGACTTCGTAATTGTCGGTGATCGCGGCGGCCACGGTCCAAGGGGCGGGCGTCGCGGCCGGCGAAGCCAGCGGATCGTGCTGGATGACGGGAGGCGTCGGGATCGATTCGTCGTCGAGCGGATCGGTGTGGTCGGCGGCTTCCAGTTCGTTTTCGCAGCCGTCGCCGTCGGGGTCGGCGTAGCGAACTTGGCCGAGCCCGTTGAAATAGCGCCATTCGAACCAATCGGGCAGGCCGTTGGCGTCCTCGTCCTGCGTGGTGGCGAGGTAGACGGCCGTGGCGGTTCGCGGCGCCGGCATCGGAATGCCGTCGATCTGGCGCCGCGACGGACCGCCGTTGGTGGGCCAGCGCGCGCCATCGACGAGCCAGCCGGCGAAAGTCAGCGCCACGGCATTGGAGACGTGGCTTTCGGGCGCGACGAGACTGGACGCGAACGCATGCCGCGCGTGCCAGGTGGCGGCGGCGAGGGCGCCGGTGGGCGCGGATTCGTGCGTCAAGGCGACCTGTTCCTGCCACAGCCACGTGATGATGGACGGGCCGGCGAGCGTGAAGTCGCAGACGTTCGTCGCGCCCGAAGCGGGCACGGAACCGGCGCCTTGCCAGCCAATGCATGCCGTGCGCACGCCGTTGGTGCCGGCGACGGGGAAGGGGGCCTCCGCATGGACGGCGGAGTTGGAAGCCAGCACGTGCAGGCCGTAGGCCGGCTCCACCGCGAACAGGTTGGACGGCAGGCCGCTGACGGCCAGCGCCAGCGGCGGCGTCACGTCGAAGGCGTGCACCGCGGCCGGCGCGCCGGCGGGATGCGTCGTTTCCAAGCCCGCCGGGCCGGCGGAAAGGTAGTAATACACGCGCGTGCCGACGGGCTGCGCCGGGAGGTCGCCCTCGAAGCGGTCGCCGTCGCCGGGCACCATGGCGATCGAGGCGAAGGCGCCGGTCGGGCCGGACGTATTCCAGTGGAGGACGACGGTGGCGGGGTCCAGGTCGCCGGCCGAGACGACGTCGGCGGCGACTTGGTAATCGGCGTCGGTGATCCAGGTGGTGGCCAGCGGTTCGTGCGCGATGGTCGCGGGCAGATCGATCGCGCCGCGCAAATAGAGCGCGTAGGGCTGCGGTCCCTCTGGCACGTTGCGGCCCGAAACGACGAGCGTCCAGCGGCCGGTCGCCGGCGCGGCGACGTCGAGGCCTTCGAGGTTGTTGAGGCCGTCCGGCCCGGCGAGGCCGTTGGGCCGATGAACGGCGCCGGATGGATCGCGAAGTTCCAGATCGAGGTCGTTGACCAGATTGGCCGCCGCGGCCAGCGCGGACGGGTAGTCGCTGTAGGCCAGCACCGCGGTCAGCGGCGCGTTGCTGCGGACGAGGAAGGGCAAGGCATTGCTGGTGCCGGTCGCGAGGGCGCCGGGGCCTTCCAACGGCACGACCTGCTGGCCCGCCGCGGGCAGCACCGTGCCGGCGACGTCGATCTGGCCCCAGCCCTCGGCGACGTTGGGCCGCGGCGGCGCCGATATTTCCCGAAATGCGTTGGTGCCGTATTGGCCCGGAGCCAGCGAGCGCGCGCCGCCGGCGAGCGCGGCCTTGATCAGCGCGGCGGAGGGATTGGTCAGGCCGCGGACGTCGGAGAGATATTGCCGCACGAGCGCGGCGCAACCGGCGGCGAGGGGCGTGGCCATGCTGGTGCCGCCCATGAAGCAGTAGTTGGTGTTTTCCGCCAGCACGCCCCAGCCGTCGTCGGACGAGGCGCGCGAGCGCACGGAAACGACGTCGGTGCCGGGCGCGACGACGTCGGGTTTGGTGCGTCCGTCTGCGGTCGGGCCGCGGGACGAAAAGGCCGCCAGGCCTTGCGGACCGTTGCTGGGACTGGACGAGATCAGATCGGCGGCGATCGGCAGCGCGGGGAAATCCGTCGGCCAGGCGCTGCCGTAGGTGCGGGACGTCAGGCCGCCGCCGCCGGTCGGCCGGCCGCTTTCGCTGGCGCCGACGGCCAGCACGTTCTTGGCCGACGCGGGCGCGTCGAGCGAGCGCCGGTCCACGACGCCGTCGCGATCGCCGTCGGCGCCGTCGTTGCCGGCGGCATAGGCGATGAGCAGGTCGGGGTGGTCCCAGACGAATTCGTCGGAGGTCATCGAATCGCTGGTGTATTCCCCGGCGACCGCGCTGCCCCAGCTGTCGGAATGCACCCGCGCGCCGACGGCGTAGGGCGGCTGGTAGAAGTCGTTGAGGTCGTCGGGCAGGTTGAGCGTCGAAGCGGCGGTCATGATGGACTGGAACACCAGGCGCGCGCCCGGCGCCGCGCCGCGGAATTGGCCGCCCGAGGCCGCGCCGGTGCCGAGCACGGAGCCCGCGACGTGCGTGCCGTGGTAATAGGTGTCGCTCCAGTTCGTCAGGCGGCCGGTGTCGAACACCTGGATGAGGCGTCCGGCGAAGTCGGGGTGCAAGGTGCCGACGTCGCCGGTGTCGAGCCCCGTGTCGGCGATTCCGACGATTTGGCCGGTGCCGTCCAGTCCGAGCGCGTCGCGCGCGGGATCGACGTCGAGGCGGTCGGCGGCGCGGGCGCGATCGTTGAGGAAGCGCGGCGTTTCGCGATGCTCGATCCACTGCACTTCGGGTTGGGCGGCCAGTTCGACGGCCGCGCGCGCCGGCAGCACGGCGCGCAGGAGCCCCCAGCGCTTGCCCGGCGACGCGCTCAGGCTGTCCGCGCCCGCCGCGCGCAGTTGCGCGGCCAGCGCGGCGACGTCCTCGGGCGCGAAGGTCTGGACCGTGACGGGGACGGGCAGTTCGGGATGTTGGCGCGCCAAGCCGGCGAGCAGGGGCTGGATCTTGTGCGCGGGGCGCTATTCGCCGGGCCACGCCGCATGCGGCAGGTCGCGCAAGGCGGCGCGCGCCGCCGCGGGGGCTTCGACCAGCAGTGCGTCGTCTGGCAAATAGGCGCGGATCGTCGCGCCGGCGGCGGCCACGGCGGCTTTCCAATCCGGCTGGATGGGGCCGTCGAAGAGCACCAGCCACGGATAGCCGCGCGCCGAGGGGCGGGCGTGGACCGGCGGTCCGAAATCCATGCCGGGGCGGATGATTTCCGCGCGCAGGCGGAGGGCCGGGCCGGCGGCGGCGTCCGGCGCCGGGGCGGCGGGGGGCGTCAAGTGGCGGCGGATTTCCGCGAGAGCGGGCGCCGCGCGGCGGTTGGCTTCGTCCGCCGTCCATTCCGGTTTCGGCGGCGGGGGGGCTGGCCGATGGCTCCACAGGCCCATGGCCAGTCCCAGGAGGAGCAGACCGGGGAGCCAGGCCCAGCGGATGGCGGAACGGCGTTTCATTGGACGTGCCATTGATCAAACTAACATAGGCGCGGGGCGAACGCCATCGCCGAGTTGGGGTTGAAATTGACTCTTGCCAAGGGCGGGGACGGGTGGTAGGTTCCGCGCGATTTTTGCATCCGGCAAAATCCGGATGCGCGAACCCGGAACCCCAGATCGGACATGAAAAAAGACATCCATCCCAAGTACGACGAAGCGACGATTTCCTGCGCGTGCGGCCACGTGCTCAAGACCCGTTCGACGGTGAAGAGCATGAGCGTCAACACCTGCGCCGCCTGCCACCCCTATTTCACGGGCCAGGCGAAGTTCATCGACACCGAAGGGCGCGTGGATCGCTTCAACAAGCGCTACGCCCGCAAGACCGCCGCCAAGAAGTAGCGCGTTCTCGGGACGGGCCGGAGCATTCCCCGCGCGGGAGCGTCCGGCCCGTTTTGCGTACCGGCCCCGGCCGGAGCGTTCGCCATGGAACTGGATTCCGCCTATTTCAAGCAGGTCGCCGCCCGCGCCGAAGAGCTCGAGCAGGCCATGTCCGTGCCCGGCGCGGCGTCGAATCCGCGCACGTTCAAGGAGATGGTGCGCGAACATCAGCGCCTGCGCGACCTGACGCGGGCGGCCGAGGATCTGCGGCGCCTGCGACAGCAGCTCGCCGGCAACGCCGAACTGCTCGCCGACGGCGCGGGCGATCCGGAACTGGCCGAAATCGCGCGCGCGGAGAAGGCGGAGCTGGAAGCCGCGCTCCCCGCCGCCGAACGCACGCTCATGACGCTGATGCTGCCGCCGGATCCCGACGACAGCCGCAACACCATCCTGGAAATCCGCGCCGGCACCGGCGGGGAGGAAGCCGCGCTGTTCGCCGGCGACCTGTTCCGCATGTATTCCAAGTTCGCCGACGCGCGCGGTTGGAAGACGGGCGTCATCGACGCGTCGGCGTCCGATCTCGGCGGCTTCAAGGAAATCATTTTTTCCGTCGAAGGCACGGACGTCTACAAGACCCTGCGCTACGAAAGCGGCGGCCATCGCGTGCAGCGCGTGCCGGAAACCGAAGCGCAGGGGCGCATCCACACGTCGGCCGCCACCGTGGCCGTGCTGCCCGAAGTCGAGGAAATCAGCGAAGTCGAGATCAAGCCCGAGGATCTGCGCATCGATCTCTTCTGCGCGTCGGGTCCCGGCGGCCAGAAGGTCAACAAGACCGAATCCGCCGTGCGCCTCACGCACCTGCCCACGGGCCTCGTGGTGGCCTGCCAGGACGAGCGCAGCCAGAACCGGAATCGCGACAAGGCGATGCGCGTGCTGGCCGCGCGCCTGCTCGACCTCAAGCGCCAGCAGGACCACGACAAGCTCGCCAGCGAACGCAAGACGCAGATCGGTTCCGGCGACCGCAGCGAACGCATCCGCACCTACAATTTTCCCCAGAACCGCCTGACGGACCACCGCATCAACCTCACGCTCTATTCCCTCGACCAGATCATGGAAGGCAAGCTCGACGACGTCATCGGCGCCCTGCAGGCGCGCGACGTCGAACTGCGCCTGGCCGAGCAAATGGGCGGCGCCCGGACCTGACGATGGCCGCCGGCGCCCCCCAGTGGAAGGCGCTGCTGGCCGCCGCGCGTCGCCGTCTCGCCGCGGCCGGCATCGCCGAGGCCGACCACAAGCTTCGCTGGGTCGTCGCGCACCTGCTGGGCGGCAACCTGCTCGCCGCGCTGCGCCACCTCGACGAAATTCCGGCGCCGGACGTCGCGGCGCGTTTCGCCGCCGCGGTGGAGCGGCTGGCGACCGACGAACCCGTGCAATACGTCGTCGGCGAAACCGAATTCATGGGGCTGCGCCTGCGTTGCGACCCCCGGGCGCTGATTCCGCGGCCCGAGACGGAAACGCTCGTCGCCTGCGCCGAGGAATTCCTGCGCGGGAAGCCGGCGCCGGTCGTCGTGGACGTCTGCACCGGCAGCGGGTGCATCGCCTGCGCGCTGGCCGTGCGCGCGCCGGGCGCGCGCGTCGTGGCCACCGACGTCAGCCCCGCCGCGCTCGACCTGGCGCGGGAAAACGCCCGCCTCCTCGGCGCCGCCGTGGAATTCCGGCAGTCCGACCTGCTGGAAGGGGTGGCGGCGGACAGCGTGGATCTGGTGGTTTCGAATCCGCCGTACGTGGCCACCGCCGAATGCGAGCGGCTCGATCGCACCGTGCGGGACTACGAACCGCGCCTGGCGCTCGACGGCGGCCCGGACGGCTTGCGGACGATTTCGCGGCTTGTGTCCGCCGCCGCGCACGTGCTTAAATCGGAAGGACGGTTGATGATGGAAATCGGCGACGATCAAGCCGCAGCCGTCGAGGAGATGTTGTGCCGTTCGTTCCCCCTCCAATTCCTACGCCTCCGATCCGACTGCGCCGGACGGGCGCGCGTCGCGGTGGCCTGCCGGAATCCGCGCCGCTGACGCGCAGCGCGTTCAAGGGACCGCAACCCAAGGGCAAGAGCATCTACGTCGGCTTGATGGTCTTGGTCGTGGTGGGCGGCTTTTTCCTGCAACTGAATTGGCTCCAGCGCGCGAAACAGGATCCGGCCAACGTCG
>CAYTEK010000060.1:0-16659 GCA_964436715.1 uncultured Verrucomicrobiota bacterium
TTCACGCCCGGCGTCAGCCTGGTGTTCCACTTTTAAGGAGCCTTGAACCCCTGCCCGTTCTATGAAATGGTAGCCGCGAGAGCTGGAACCGTCTTCCGGCTCTCGCAAGGCCTGCACATGAGCGCATCCGACAACCGCGACGACGGCGACGCCTTCGTGCTCGCCGCGATCCGGCGCGTGCTGGACGGCGACGTCGAAGCCTTCGCCGCGGTCGTGAACGCCTGCCAGGGCCTGATCGCCGCCGATCTGGCGCGCCGCCTGCCGGCGCAGGACGTGCCGGAAGTCGCGCAGGACGTTTTCCTGCGCGCGTTCCGTTCGTTGCCGTCCTACCGCCGCGAAGCGCCGTTCCGCATCTGGATCCTGCGCATCGCCCGCCACGCGGCCATGGATTTCTGGCGCCGGAAGTATCGCCGCCGCGATCAGGCGTTTTCCGATCTGGACGAAGCGGGCCTGCGCCGCGTCGAAACGTCCCAGCAGGAAATCCTCGCGGAACGCCGCAAGGATCAGGATGCCCGCGATGCCGCCCGCGAATGGCTCGACGCCGCCTTGGTGCGGCTGTCGCCGGACGACCGCGCGGTCATCACCCTCGTCGAACTCGAAGAACGCTCCATGGAAGACGCCGCCCGCCGGCTGGGCTGCGGTCTGTCCGCTGTCAAGGTCCGCGCCTTCCGGGCGCGCCGTCGCCTCAAGCGGATTCTCGAAGAAACCCGGCCGGGAAAGGATGGATGAACGTGAACGCGAAAAACCAGGAACTGTGGGACCAGCTCCGCACGAGCTATCGGCCCGCGGAGCTGCGTCTCGACGTGGCGTCCATCATGGAGGCCGTGCGCCGGGAAGCCGCCGCGCGGCCCTTGGCGCGCATTCCGCCCGGCTTGGCCGGCCCGATTCCCGCCTGGGCCTGCACTGCCGCCGCCATTTTGGCCATATTCGCCGCGGGCTTCGTCGTCGGCCGCTCCGTCACGGTGGCCGACCAGCACATCCGCGCGGCCTGGACCCAGAGCGTCCCGCCCGAAGAATTCGCCCAAAGTTTCCTGGGCGTCGTGCCCGCGAACGACGACGACTCCAGCCTTTGAAAGGAACGGACATGCGCAAAACCAAATTGACCCTCCTCCTGCTGGCCGCCTTGCTGGTCGGCGTGTGCATCGGCTTCTACGGCAACAGCGCCATCATCCGCGCGCGCATCCAACATTACTCCCAGATCCCGGGCAACATGCCGGAACACGTCGCCGACGTGCTGACCGACCGCCTGAAACTCGACGCCGAACAGCAGCAACGTGTCCGCGCCGTTCTCCAGGCCTACGACGGGCGCCTCCAAAGCCTGCGCGACCAGAACCGCGCCGCGTTCGAATCCCTGCGGCAGGAAATGTCCGCGCAAGTCGAGCAATACCTCACCCCCGAACAGGCGACCGCGCACCGGGCGCTTTTGACCGAGCTCGACCGCAAGCGCGAAGAGGACCGCGCCCTGCGGCGCGCCCGGCGCGCGCCGCCGCCCCCGCCGCCGAGCAACACCGCTCCGGCCAAGTAGCGCTGGATTTCCGAATCGCCTCCGGATATTCTCGCGCCATGACGACTTCTCTCCGCACGCTTTGGGCCGGGTTGTGCCTGGCCGCCGCCGTGGCCTGCGCCGATCCCGCGCCGCCCGTCGCGCCCATCGGAACCTCCGAATTTGGCGGTTGGACCAACGCCTATCGGCTTCAAAACGACCGCGTCGAAGCCGTTCTCGTGCCCGCCATCGGCCGCTTGGTCCATTTCGCCCCGCTCTCCGGCGACAGCCTGCTGCGGCTCGACGCGACGCGCCAAGGCCAGACGCCGGCGGCGGACGAAACGTTCTTCAACGTCGGCGGCGACTGGTTCTGGCCCGTTTCGCAGGCGCGCTGGGCCGCGTTTTCGGCCGATGGCGGGAACTGGCCGCCGCCCGCGGCGCTCGCCGACGGGGCCTGGGACTGTTCGGCGTGGACCGATGCGGACGGCGCCGCGTGCGCGCAATTCATCCGCCGCTACGGCGAGCCGCTGAACGTCGAAGTCACGCGTCTGTTCCGACTTGCGCCCGGCGCCGCCGAACTCGACGTGCGCCAGCGCATCGAGCGCACCGCGCCGTCCGCAATCCCCGTCGTGCTTTGGAACGTCAGCCAAATCGCGCAAGCCGAGCAGATCGTCCTGCCCATCGAGAAGAAATCCAAGTTCCGCGGCGGCCTCGCGGCCCTCATGGGGCGCAAGCCGTCCCGCAAGCAGTTGACGCGTTGCGCCGGCGCCGCCGTCTATCGCGTTGCGCCCGGCGCCGAAACCAAGTTGGGATCGGACTCGCCCCAAGGCTGGATCGCCGCCGTCCGCGGCACGAACGTCGTCTTCGAAACCGTCGCCAACGCGGCGACCGGCGACTATCCCGACGGCGGCGCGGTCGTCGAAGTCTATTCCAACGAAGGCCTGGGCTATTCCGAAATCGAGACTCTCAG
Source organism: uncultured Verrucomicrobiota bacterium (assembly GCA_964436715.1). Taxonomy (GTDB): domain Bacteria; phylum Verrucomicrobiota; class Kiritimatiellia; order CAIQIC01; family Lenti-01; genus Lenti-01. Next base: position 2,454 of record CAYTEK010000060.1, read on the forward strand.
TCCCGAAGTCGCCTTGGAACCGGGCACCGTGCTGGAAAACGTCCTGCGCATCCGGCTGGCCGACACCGCCGGGCCCCTCGCGTCGTGTCCGCTCGCCGAAGCCGTGCGCGCGCTCGTCCAGCCGTAGCGCGAATTCCGGATGCGGTTAGGCGCCGCCTGAGCCCGCTAGCGGGCGAACAGGTCGCCGGTGGCGCTGGCGACGCGCGGCGGCGGGCACAAGCCGCGCCTAACCGCATCGGAAACCGCGGGTTCCAGCGTGGTCCAGGCGACCGCCTTGCGGGCTTGCGCGCCGCGCAGGCCAAGGCTTTCGAAGCTGCGCACGCGCCCACCGTTCTTGCGGGCATTCAGAATGCGCCGCACCGCCACGGGGCCCAAACCGGGCACCCGCAGGAGTTCCGCCTTGTCCGCCCGATTCACGTCCACCGGAAAGCGCTCGGGATGCCGCCGGGCCCAGAACTCCTTGGGATCGACGTCCAGCGGCAGGTTGTCGGCGTCGTCGAAGCCGATTTCGTCGGCTTGGAAGCCGTATTTGCGCATCAGGAAATCCGTCTGGTAGAGCCGATGTTCGCGCATCAGCAGGTCGGCGTTGGAGACCGCGCTGCGCTCGCCCGGCAAGGCCGGATCGCCCAAGCCCCGCTGGTAGGCGCTGAAATAGATGCCATGCAGTCCCAGCCGGCCGTACAGACCGTCCATGTAGCGCACGACTTCCCGATCCGTTTCGTCCGAAGCGCCGACGACGAATTGCGTGCTGGTCTTGACGCGTTCATGCGGCGCGCCGGGAGCGGTCAGGGCGGCGATGCGCTTGAGCGGCGCGACGATGGAATGCAGATAGTCCTTGCGCGCGGTGAGCTTGGCAAAGTGTTCGGCGCCGGCCGTTTCGATGTTCAGCGACACGCCCGAAGCCAGCGCCAACGCCCGGTCGATGGCGGCTTCCGACGCGCCGGGAATGATCTTGAGGTGCAAGATGCCGCGAAACTGTTCGCGACGACGCAGGATTTCCGCCGTGGCGAGCATGCGCGCCATGGCGGCGTCCGGATTTCCGCAAACGCCACTGGTCAAAAACAGTCCGACCACGAGGCCGGCGCGCCAATACGGCAGGAAAGCCTGCACGATTTCCTCGGGCGAGAGCGAACAGCGCGGCGTCGCATCGTGGCCCGCGCGCAAGGGGCAGTACTTGCAGTCGTTCGCGCAGGCGTTGGACACCAGCGTCTTGAACAGCAGGCTGCGACCGCCGTCCTGGAGCGTGATCGGATAGAGCCAGCGGTCGTCCAACCCGCGGCGGCGACTGTCGCCCGTGCCGCACGAGCAGGCGCAGGACAGGTCGTACTGGGCGTCGGCCGACAAAATCCGCAATTTGTCCTGAAGATCGGGCGCTGTCCGAATGAAAGGCATGTCATCACAATATGTGAACATCCGTTCCACATCAAGCGCAAGGTCCACCCATCGCCCCATGCAGGTAGTGACTTTTCTTCTTCTTCTTTCTCATTCGCTTCTCCGCCATCATCATCCGTTTTCTCCCCGCCGATTGACTTTTTTGGACAAGCGGTCTAAAGTTTCCATGTAATCCTGAGCGGGAGAACAAACGATGCAAATGACAGTCAAGGATGCGGCCAACGCTCTGAACGTTGCGGAAAAAACGGTCTATCGCTGGATTCAATCCGGAGGGCTCCCCGCCTATCGGGTCGCCGGACAATATCGGATCAATCGGGCCATGCTGTTCGATTGGGCAACCTCGAAGCGCATCAATTTTTCTCCGGCGGAACCCGCGCAGGAACCGGAAGACCTGCCGTTGCCTTCGTTTGCGCAAGCCCTGCAGGAAGGGGGCATCCACTATCGCGTCGGCGGAACCAACAAGCCGGAAGTCCTGAAAGCCTTGGTGGGCCTGCTCAAGTTGCCCGATCAGGTGAACCGCGATTTCCTGCTGCAAGCCTTGCTTGCCCGCGAACAACTGCAATCCACCGGCGTCGGCGACGGGATCGCCCTGCCCCACGTGCGGAATCCGGCCGTGCTGGAAATCGCCACGCCCATGATTTGCCTGTGTTTTTTGGAAGCGCCCGTCGCCTTCGACGCCTTGGACGGCAAACCCGTGCAGGTGCTCTTCACGCCTCTCTCCCCCAACGTCCGCGTCCATCTCCATCTGCTCTCGCGCATTTCCTTCGCCCTGCGCGATCCGAAGTTCAAGTCGCTGCTCGCCGGCCAAGGCCGGCGCGACGAAATCCTCGAAGCCGCGCGCGCCTTGGAACCGGAAGCGGCGCCGACCTGACCGCGCGCATTTCCTGCGGCTGGCGCCGAAAAGCAAAAAGGGCTCCGCATCTGCGGAGCCCTTGGCGCGTCGTCCGCGCGGATCCTACTCCTGCGGCACGACGATCTTGACGCGCAGCATCAGGTTCGAGGCGGTGAAGGCCGGCAGCGTGATCTCGCCGTTGGTGCTGGGAAACGTGCTGCGCGTCGTCCAGTTCCAGTTGCTCTTGGCGACGTCGAGCTGCTCGGCGGTTTCCAGAACGTAGTCGCATTTCTGGCCGCCCACCTTGTGCAAGCGCACGCGCGGGCCGATCCAATCCTCGATGCGCAGTTCGTCGTCCGCATCGGGGTCCGTGCCCAGGAAATACTCGTCGCGGTCCGTGCGTTCATCGCCGTCCTTGTTGCTGACGGCCGTGAAGGTCCAGCCCGGCAAGCGCTCGTCGATCCACGAATTCGGCACGCCGTGGGTTTCGTCGGAGGCCGCCGGCCACACGACAGGCAGCCCATACAGATAGACGTAGCTGGTGGCGATGTTGCCGTACTCGTCCGGCTGCTCCTCCGGATTCGGGAACTCGATGGACGCTCCCAGATATTTGCCGGACAGATAGCTGTTGTTGCCGTTGTTCGTGTTGATGCTGACCATCACGCCGGACAGGTACAGATTGGTGAGGGCCGAGGCGTCCGCCACGCCGAAGGTGGCCAGCGGGATGGCGCATTTCCACGAGGCGGCTTGCTGGCTGTTGTAACCGTAGGGAGCAAACTGGATCAACTGCGCGCCGTCCACGCCCGAAAACGCGTCGGGCTCGGCCTCGGTGCCGAAAGGTGTGGCGAACACCCCTTGTCCGAAATCCGGTCCTTCCGCGTGGTACAGGCCGAAGTTCGTGTGGATGCCGTCGCCGTACACGTCGCCCAGCAGGATCGCCACGTGCACCGCCGGATCGAACCCGACGTTGTGCAGCCGATCCACCCCCTCCGGAAGGCCGTTGACCCACCACACGTTCGGCGCCCCGGCGTTCGTCCCGCCGCTCACGAACACGACGTAGGCATTGTTGTCGACGTCCGTCGGCAGCGCCACGTCCGTGCCGCCCACGTAGAGGTTCGTTTCGTCGTAGTTGACGTAGATGCGGCCGAAGTCGCCGAATCCGCCGGCCCCCGCGGTCGTCGCGGCCCCGCCCGAAACGTCCAGATCGAACATTTCGCTGGCCATGTCGGGCGTGGCGGGCACCATCCGCAGGCCGCCCCCTTCGCCGACGATGGCGGTGTAATCCTGCCCGCCGTTGTTGTCCCAGACCGTCGTGCCGTTGGGCAGCGTGCCGGAGACGCAATACTTGACCGTGGTGCCGTCGGCATAGGGACCGAGGGCCACGCTCCAGCGGTCGTTGTTGTTGGTCTCGCCGATCTTGGCGAAACTCGTCGTGCCCCAAGTCGTGCCGCCGTCGGCGCTGAAGACCAGCGCGACGTTCGTGGACGCACCGATGGGCCAGCTTTCGCAGGCGATTTCGATGACGTTGGTCGCGCCGATGGCGCCGTTGGCGGGCGCTTGGTCGACGTTGCCGATCCAGAGCACGTCGGATTCGCCGCCGCCGGCCGCCACCTCGATATGGTAGTTCGCGCCGCCGTTGTTGTCCCAGTTGGTGGTCGTCCCGTCGGTGGCCTCGACGTAGTAATTCAACACGTCGCCGGCCGCGAACGGCCCGAGCTGGAGGTTGTACCACCGGCCGCCGACGGAGCCCCAGGCGGTGTTGACCGTCATATTGGTGCGAATCCACCCGTTTCCGTTCAGATAGTAGCCCAGCGTCACGCTCGTGACGGTGCCGGAGGGGCCCGCCTCGACGTTGAAATAGATCGGATCGTCGTCCGTGACGTCGGCGGCGGCGGGCCAGGTGTGCGTGCCGCGCAGCCAGACGTTCGGCGGCGGCACGTTCGTGCCGCCGGTGCCGCCGGTCTGCTCGCCCACCCACACGTGGAGGATGTTCGAGCGGTTGGTCTTGCCGTTGTTGTCCACGGCCTCGACGAAATAGTCGATCAGGCAATTGGTCTGGCCGGCAATCGTGCCGCGATAGCGCATGGCGCGATTGACGGGATCGGGGACATTCGAACCCTTGTTGGCGGGCCAGTAATCGCTCGTCATGTCCACCGTCTGCCAGGCGGTCACGCCGGCACCTTGGGCGAAAACTTCGTTTTCGGTCGAGCTGATGGGCCACAGGCCGTCAAGGTCCCCGCGCCACTTGAGATTGGCGCTCAGCACGCCGCTCAAATCGACCAAGAACGACCACACCACGAAATCCGACGGCGCGATCGACGTCTCGCTCCACATCTTGCCGCCGGGGTTGTAGGGCGTGCGCTGCGGCGGGAAGATGCTCGGGCCGCGGTTGTCGCCGGATGGATTGCGGGCGATGACCTTGTTGGCCTCGGCGATGGCCAGGTTGCAAGCGCGGGTGGGATTGCCGTCCCAAGGGTTGGCCGTGTCGTAGTCCCAATACCAGTAGCAGCTCGTTTCGCCGTTGAGGTAGAAGTGCCAGGCCCGGGCCGTGTCGTTGCCGAGGCCCCATTCGACGTCGTTCACGTCGCGGGTGCCGGACAAATAGCTGTTCTCCATGTCGTCGGCGGTGAAGACGCGGTTCTGGGCGGCGACGAGCACGCTCCACGACCACATGTCGGGCATCACGCCGTCGCGGTTTTCGTAGGACAGCCACTTCTCGTAGTACGGCGTGCCGCCGTCGATGCCGATCCAGCTGCCAGGCTCGACGTGGAGCACGTCGTGCGGAGTGGGCGGATACATGGACAGGTAGTCCTGCACGCCGGTGTATTCGAAGTCGGCGTTGCCGTTGCACATGTCCACGAAAGCCTGGTGCTGGCCGTTCCAGGCGTCGGAATTCTTCATGCCGTAGTTGTCGCCGTCGCTGTGGAGCAGCAGGAGCATGGGCTTGTTGGGATCGTTGTTGGCGGCGATCTGGCCGCCCCAGACGTTTTCGGGCTTGAAGGCGCCGTAGCCGCCGCGGCCGTTTTCGTTGCCTTCGTAGCGGCCGGCAGGCACGGCGATGATCTTGCGGACGACGCCGCTGGCGGGATCGACGTGGCGCACGTAGTGCGGCTGGTAGGACCAGGGCGCGAGCACTTTCGTCGGCGCCCAGACGTTGGGCAGCGTGACCCAGGTGCTGGCCAGGTTCGTCGAGCTGCCGTTGCGAACGTCGGCCTTGTTGGGCCGGCAGGAGCTTGCGCTGCTCCACGCGAAATCCTCGGCGGTGAGGAAGAGGTGGCCGGTGTCCACGCTGACCCATTCGAGGCCTTCCTCGACCAGCGCGGGCACCAGGGAAGTGTCGAAGGCGCATTCCGGCGGCCAGAAGCCCTTGGAATAGGCCCCGCCCGTGGCCCAGGCCTCCTTGTACTGTTCCTTGTGCAGCTTGATCTGCATGCGCATGGATTCCACGCTGGTCAGCGGCATGAGGCTGTGGTGGTAGGCGATGCCGACGAGGTCCAGGCGCGAGTTGCCCGAGCTGGTCTTGAGGTTGTTGCGCGCGTTGCGGACGTTGCCGCCCCACCCCGAGTAGTCGCCCCAGAGCGACTTGTTGTTTTCCGCGAGCGACCCCGAATAGCTCATCTGCGAAGCGCCGTGGCCCGATGCGCGGCCCACCGCGCCGGCCGGCCAGTTCTGGTAGCACTGGACGCGGTCGCCGTCCCACACGCCCTGCACGCTGAAGTTGAAGCGGCCGTTGGCATCGATCGTGCCGGGCGTTTCGTAGGGATAGTAGATCGGCTGGTGCATGTGCCACAGATGCGTCACGTGGATCGGCACGGCCGACGCCGCCGCCGCGCCGATGAAGATGCCGCCTGCCGCCCAGATCGCCGTCGTCTTCGCCTTCATGTCGAACCTCTTCCCCGCCGAGTTGGCTTGCTCAATCTGCCTTTTCAATCTACGCCCGGTGTCCGCACCGTTCAAGCGTTTCGTCCGCCGCGCAACGCAAAGGCCGGTCTTTCCAGACCGGCCTTGGTGCGTTCCGCCTATTTCGCCACCCGGGCGTATCCGGCGGTGAACTGGTCGCCGTCCTCCCACTCCCAGGAGGAATTGCTGCCGGTGACGCCGCCGGTGTTCAGCGTGGCCGCATCGTTGGGCAACGTGTCCAGCGACGAGGCCGAGCCCACGTTGATGAAGACGCCGAGGCCGTTGGCCTCCAGCGCGGACTTGTCGATGCCCAGCGCCGCGAACGGAATGGACATTTCGTAGAAGCTGTCCCGCGCGGTGTCGTGACCCGAGGAGACGTACTCCGTCAGCGCGCTGTTCGTGTTCGCCAGGTAGTTGTCGACGTCGCTGTACGGACCATACAGCGTCGCCGAGGCGCAACCCGCCGCCCGCGCGATGGCAATGCCCTTGTTCGTCGTCGCGAAATAGTTCACGCCGCCGTCGTCCACGGGGAAGACCCCGCCAACGGCCCTGGAGATGTAGGACGAATACAGGTCGGAGCGCATGCCGATCTGGTAGTCCGGCAAATCCGTGCCCGTCATGCGGTCCAGCTTGTTCCACATGTTGCTCGCGGCGCCCGCGCCGGCGATCGTGTCGATGGAGATGAACTGCAGGATGCCCTGGCTGTTGGAAATCCGCCCGCTCAGCGCGCTGCCGGCGTTGGCGGGGTCCAGCTTGTCGGTGACGTCCACGAACTGCCAGGCTAGGTACAGCTTGGTGTCGTCCCAGCACGCCCACAGGTGCGTGGCGTCGGCCGGCGCCTCGTGCATCGTCCAGTTGTCTCCCAAGCTGCGGGGGTCGTCGTTGACCATTTCGACCGCGATCAGCATGTTGGAAGTCCACTCGCCGCCGGTGTTGGCGCCGTCCACCGCGATGCCGGCGGAGCGGTACAGGCCCTTGGTCGGATTCGTCGAGTACGGCGTGAACTTGCCGTTGCCGTTGGTGCTCCCGCCGCCGTTGACGGCGATGGAATAGTTGGCGCCGGAATTGTTGTTCCACACGTTGCTGCCCGTGTCGTCGTAGGCCACCAGCGCGTACTGAATCGTCGTGCCGGCCGCGAAGCTGCCGAGGTTCACCGACCAGACGTCGTTGCTGGCGGTCGGCGCGCCCTTTGCCAGCTCCCCGCTGCTCCAACTGGAACCGCCGTTCGAGCTGTACACGATGCCGGCGCTCGCGGCCGCGCCGATCGGCGCGGTCTGGAAGCTGACCGTCAGCGCCTCGCCCGCGTCCAGCGCGCCGACCGCCGGATCGTTGGCCACGTTCCCGGTCCAGGCGATCGGCAGGCCGGCCTCGGTCTTCGTGAAGACATAGATCTTGTTGGTGGTGACCCCGTGAAGGGTCTCGCCGTACATCGTCAGAGTCTGGGTCTGGCCGTTGGTCATGCCTTCGCCGAGAACGACAACCTGCCCGTTCGAGTAGCTGAGCGGCGACGCCCCGAGGGAATAGGTCGAAGCCGTCACGTTGTAGCCGCTCACGCTCAGGGTCACGTTGAGGGTTTCCGTGCTGAAGTTCCCGCCCGCCGGCAGGGCGCCGACGTTCACGCTGTCCGCCGGCTCGTCCACGCCCGGCACGGCCACGCGGATGCGCAGCATGACGTTCGACGCCCCGGAAGCCGGCAGCGGCAGCGCGTTGCTGGCCGTCGTGGTGGTCTGGAAATCGCGCCAGACCCAGCCCGTGCCGGCCGCGTTCATGTTGGTGGCCGTCTGCAGGACGTAGGTGCAGTTCTTCGCGTTGCCGTCGCCGCGGTAGAACCGCAGCCAGCCTTCGCCGAAGCCGTCCATGTGCAGTTCGTCGCCCTGGAGCGGGTCGGTGCCGACGAAGTATTCCTGCCGATCGGTGAGGCCGTCTTCGTCGAAGTCGCTGTTCGCGGTGAACACGTGGCCCGTGGCGTCCGCCTCGAAGTCCGCCACCCAGTCTTCCGGCACGCCGAAGGTGTCGTTCGAAGCGACGGGCACCGAGCAGCGCAGGCCCGTGAGGGTCACGTAGCTGGTGCCGAAGTTGCCGTAGACGTCGGGCTGCTCGTTGGTGTTCGGGCAGATGCAGCTTTCGCCCAGGAACTTGCCCGACAGATAGCTGTTCACGCCGTTGTTCGTGTTGATGCTGATCATCAGGCCCGACAGGTAAACGTTGCCGAGCGCCTGCGCATTGGTCGCGCCGAAGAACGACAGCGGAATGGCCGCCTTCCACGAAGAGGCCTGCTGCTGGTTGTAGCCGTAGGCGCCGAACTGGACGATCTTGGCGCCGGCCACGCCGGAGAAGGTCTTCGGGTCCTCGGAGGTCCCGTGCGGCATCGCGAACACGCCTTGGCCGAAGTCCGGGCCTTCGGAGTGGTACATGCCGAAGTTCGTATGGTTGGCGTCGCCGTAGACGTCGCCCAGCAGGATCGCGCACTGCACGGCCGGCCCGAAGCCGACGTTGTGCAACCGGTCCAAGCCGTCCGGCGCGCTGTTCACGTACCAGACGTTGTCCGCGCCTTGGTTCGTGCCGGCGCTGACGAAGACCGCGTAGGCGTTGTTGTCGACGTCCGTCGGCATGGCCACGCTCGCCGCGCCCAGATACAGGTAGTTGGCGTCGTAGTTGACGTAGATGCTGCCGAAGTCGCCGAAGCCGTTGGTGCCTTGCGTGATCGCGGCGCCGCCGGTCGTGACCAGATCGAACACCTCGCCGGCCATGTCCGGCGTGGCTGCGGCCATCACCATCTGGGCCTGTTCGGCCGCGACGTTGACCGTGTAGAAGCTGCCGCCGTTGTTGTCCACCACCACCTCGGCGGTCGGCACGTTGCTGGCGGCCACGTAGTACTTGAGAACGGCGCCCGCCGTCGGCTGGCCGAGGTCGGCGTTGAACCAAATGCCGCGGGCATCGGTCCAGTTCGTGTTGACGTCCATCGCGGAACTCGTCCAGTTCACGCCGCCGTCCGTGGAGACGAAGATCGTCACGACCGCCTGGGTCGGGTTCGTGGCCGCCGTCACCAGCGTGTTCACGTAGAGGTTTTCCGACGACTTCGCGACGGTGGGATAGTTGTAGGTGCCGGCCAGGCCGATGCTGGCGGCGGCTTTGATGGACACGCTGAAGTTGGCGTTGTTGTTGTTGTCCCACAGCAGATTCGTGCCGTTCGCGACCCGGATGACGTACTGCAGGTTGGTGGAGGCGGCGAACGGCCCGAGCGCCGCGTTGTACCAGTGGCCGTCCGTGCTCGCCCAGTTCGTGTTGACGGTCATCGCCGTTTCGTTCCAGGTGGAGCCGTCGGACGACCAGATCACGTCCACGGCCGTGACCAGGCTCGTGGGCCCGGCTTCGGTGTTGACGTAGATGAGGTTCGTCGTGGTCGCGTCGCCGCTCGCCGGCCACGCGTAGGTGCCGCTGCACCAGAGGTTCTCCACCGGTCCGGACGGCAGCTGGTTCACGTAGACCTTGGTGCCCTTGCCGCTGAGCGTTTCCGCCGGCAGGTAGCCGCTGCCGTTGGAGACCTTGACGTTGTTGGTGTTGTCCGCGTCGTAGAAGGTCGTGTTGGGCAAGCCGACGTTGGCCGAATCGGTGGTGATGCCGCTGTCGGACGTGTTTAGATAGACCACGGCGGTCTGTTCGCCGTAGGTCTTCTTGAAGACGTATTGGCCTTGGCCGCCGGAGTAGCACAGCTGGCTGAAGGAGCCGCGGCGGATGCTGACGTAGTCGTCGCGGATCTGGTTCAGCCACGCGATGTGCTGGTAGAGCGGCGCGTTCGTCGCCGTCAGCTTGTTGCCCGACGCCGGCCCGGGCTGGAAGCCCTTGTCGAACATGCATTCGCGCTGCCAGTCGCCGTCGTCGGGGTTGTCGGAAGTCTTGTTGCTGCCGTTGTAGTGGCCGCCTTGGTTGAACGCGTGCTCGGTGCCGAAGTACAAGCAGGGCACCGGCGTGCCCAGATAGAGGAACGACATCGCAGGCTTCCGCTTCCACTCCGCGTTGCCGGTGTCCGTCCCGCTGATCTGCAGGGAAATGCGGTTCAGGTCGTGGTTGTCGATGAATGCCACCAACCGGTTCGCGCCCACTCCGTACTGGCTCACCTCGTTCATCGTCTGGCCCAGGTAGCCCGTCCAGTTGCCGTCGCCGAACACGCCCTTGATCGTCTGGCTGATCGGGAAGAACAACGCGGAGTTGAAGCCGTAGCCGTCGCTGCAGAACGACGCCAGCGCCGAGCTGCTGTACGTGAACAGCTCGCCGAACATGATGAAGTCGTTCTTGCCGCGATACGCCGCGTGGTCGCGGATCGCGTCCGCCCAGTTGCGGATCCAGGTGAAGTCCACGTGTTTGATGGCGTCCACGCGGAACCCGTCGCAGTCCGTCGCGTCGATCAGGTTCTTGAACGCCTTCGCCAGGATGTCCTGCACCGCGGCGTTGGCCCCGCTGTCGCCATTGTCCGTGTTCAGGGCGTCCGTGCCCTTGAACTGCCCCTTCTTGTTCTCCGGCGAAGTATCCCAGTTCTGGATCGTCCCGTTGTTGTGGAAGTAGGCCAGGTTGTCGAACGGCGCCGCATGCTTGTTCGAATCATTCCACCACTGGAGGGTGCCGCCGCCGGCGTTGTAGTAGTTGTCCGCGTCGCCGCTCAGGCCGTTCTTGTCGCACATGTGGTTCGGCGCCACGTCGAGGATGACGTAGATGCCGGCGGCGTGCAGCGCATCGATCAGCTGCTTCAATTCCGCGAAGGTGCCCATGGCCGGATCGCACTTGAAGAAGTTCTCGGGGTGGTACTGGTGGTACGGCGTGTAGCGGGTGTCCTTGCCCTGGTCGTTCATCTGCACGCCGGAAATCCACACGGCCTTCACGCCCATGCCCGTCAGGTACGGGATGTTGTTGCGCAGGCCGTTCCAATCGCCGCCGTGGTGGAAGTTGCGGTTGTAGGGATAGGATTGGCTGTCGCACTTCCACGACGCCTTGTAGCTCGCGAGCTGGTCCGTGCCGGAATCCGCGAAACGATCGGTGAAGAGCTGGTAGATGTTGACGTCGCGCCAATCCGCCGGACTCGGCGTGTAGCTGAAGCCCGATTCGCTTTCGCGCGTCTTCAGGCCGTAGGTGGCGTCGTTCACGCCCCATTCGGAAATGCCCGATTCCTCCGCCCGGCTCGTTGCGGGCAAAATAAAGAGCGCCGCCAGGGCGCTCGCCAAACACACGCTTCGCATCATGGACAAGGACTTCATCGCGCTCTCCTCGGAATTTTGCGGGGGCCTGCACCCGCACTTTGACGAAACGCTACACCGAAACGTTAATTTCGTGCAAGCGTTTTTTTAAAGCGTTTTTCCGGCCTGGCGCGGACGCCTTGGATTTGCCATTTTTCCGAGCTTCCGCTACCGTCCTGCGCATGACCAACCCGCTCCGCTTCCGCGATCTGCCCCGCCCCGATTACAACGGCCGAAACGTCGTCAATTTGATGTCCTCCATCATTCGCGCCCGCGGTGGCCGTTCTCCCCACCGCCCGCTGGCCGGTTTGCCGCTCGCCGAACTCCGCTCTCACCGGAAAGTGGTGCTGCTCCTGCTCGATGGTCTCGGCTCCAAACAGTTGCATCGCTTCGTGCTGGCCGGCAAGGGGCGCAAATTCTTCGCCAACCATCCGTGGCAGAACATCACCACGGCCTGCCCGGCCACCACGGCGGCGGTCGTCACCACCCTCGCCACCGGCGCCGCGCCCGCCGAACACGCCATCCTCGGCTGGCACCTGCATCTGTCCGATCTGGGTCTGGACGGTACCATCCTGCCGTTCATCACCCGCACGGACGTGCCCATCGCCCCCGACGACTTCGATCTGGAAAAATACCTCGCCCTGCCCGCCCCGCTCGCCACCATCCGCGGCCGGCGCGTGCTCATCTCGCAGGGCCACATTCCCACCAGCCGCACGTCCCTGGCCCAGCCATGGTGGACCGAACGCCGCGCCTTCGAAAACCTCGACGGACTGCTGCGCCACCTCCGCGCCTTCGCCCGTTCGCCCGGCCGCGCCTACGCCTACGCCTATTGGCCCCACTACGATTCCCATTGCCACCGCCATGGTCCCGAAGGCCGCATTCCCGCGCTCCATCTCGCCGAAATCGACGCCTTCCTCGCCCGCGCCCAGAAGGCCCTCGCCGGCACCGACACCCTCCTGCTCGTCACCGCCGACCACGGCCACATGCAAACGCGCGTCCGCATTGACCTCTCGAAAATTCCCGGATTCTACGATACGCTCACTTCGCTGCCCTCCGGCGATTCCCGCATGGCGCAATGCTTCGTGCGCCCCGCGCGCGTGCCGGAATTCCTGCGCCTGACCCGCGCCGCGCCGCTGCGGGGCGTCTGCGCCTGCGTCTCCCACGCCGAGGTGCTGCGCTCCGGCGTCCTCGGTCCCGGCAAGCCCCATCCCGCCCTGAAAAACCGCCTCGGCGACTACGTGCTCTTCGCCGCCCCCGGCCACGCCTTCCTCTATCCCGCCGCGCTGTCCGGCGACAAGGCGCCCAAGTACGGCAACCACGGCGGCCTCTCCGCCGACGAACTCGTCGTGCCGCTCTTCGTCGTGCGGCCGTAAGAAGAGGTCGGAGCGCAGAGGTCGGAGGTCGGGGAGAAAAAGCCTCGATCCTTTTGTTGTCTCGGTTCCGATCTTTCCGGCCCCCTGAACTCCGACCTCTGACCTCCATATCCGCTCCGCGCTTGACGTTTTCCCCGCGCCCGTGTATCTACGCAGAGAAACAGTGCCAAACCCCACTCAGGAGACGCCATGAACGTGCCCGATTATTCCAACTACTTCAACCTCCACCCCGACCAGAACGGCCGCTACGGCAAGTACGGCGGCGCCTATCTTCCGCCCGAGCTCGAAAAAATCATGGCCGAGATCCGCGACGCCTACGACACCATCTCCCGCTCCGCCAAGTTCATCGCTGAACTGCGCTCCATCCGCAAGCACTTCCAGGGCCGCCCCACGCCCGTCTACCACGCCGAACGCCTCTCCAAGAAGCTCGGCGCCGCGCAGATCTACATGAAGCGCGAAGACCTCAACCACACCGGCGCCCACAAGCTGAACCACTGCATGGGCGAAGGCCTCCTCGCCATGTACCTCGGCAAGAAGAAGCTCATCGCTGAAACCGGCGCCGGCCAGCACGGCGTGGCCCTCGCCACCGCCGCCGCCTACTTCGGCCTCGAGTGCGACATCCACATGGGCGAAGTCGACATCGCCAAGCAGGCCCCCAACGTCGCCCGCATGAAGCTCCTCGGCGCCAAGGTCATCCCCGTCTCCTTCGGCCTCAAGACCCTCAAGGAAGCCGTCGATTCCTGCTTCGGCGCCTACATGCAGGACCCCGTCACGCAGCTCTACTGCATCGGCTCCGTCGTCGGCCCCCACCCCTTCCCGATGATGGTCCGCGATTTCCAGCGCGTCGTCGGCATCGAGGCCCGCGAGCAGTTCTTCGACATGACCGGCGATATTCCGGACATCGTCACCGCCTGCGTCGGCGGCGGCTCCAACGCCATGGGCCTGTTCTCCGGCTTCCTGGCCGATCCGTGCGAAATCCACGGCGTCGAGCCTCTCGGCAAGGGCACCAAGGTCGGCGAACACGCCGCCACCATGACCTACGGCAAGGAAGGCGTCCTGCACGGCTTCAATTCCTACCTCCTCCAGAACGAGAAGGGCGAACCCGATCCCGTCTACTCCATCGCCTCCGGCCTGGATTACCCCTCCGTCGGCCCCGAACACGCCTTCCTCAAGGACACCGGCCGCGTGAAGTACTTCACCGCCACCGACCGCCAGGCCGTCGAAGCCTTCTTCATGCTCTCCCGCGTCGAAGGCATCATCCCGGCCCTCGAGAGCTGCCACGCCGTCGCCCACGCCATCCGCCTCAGCCGCGAGAACCCCAAGCATGCCCGCAGCATCTTGGTCAACCTCTCCGGCCGCGGCGACAAGGACATGGACTTCGTCATCGAGCACTACGGCTTCGGCGAAGGTTTCAAGCTCTAGGCCAGACCCGGATTTCAAGGTGGGGACGGCTCTCCGAGCCGTCCGTTCATCTCGTTTGC
>CAYTEK010000061.1:0-16248 GCA_964436715.1 uncultured Verrucomicrobiota bacterium
GGAAAATCAGGCCATGACTCTCACGGCAAATGGTCCAGAAAATGGGGGAACCGCAATGTGTCAAACGAATTGGTGGTATATGTTATGGTTGTGCCCGAATATTGGATTAGGGTTTCAGTCGTCACATATTGATAATTCGTGTTTGGTTGATCATAAGCATAATTATGTTCAACTATTTGAGTGTAACTATTGCCATAGGTATACATGTATTCATTTTCATTTCCTGTGCATTTGTGATTGGTTGGCGCAGAAGGCCATCCTGCGGGATCATATTCTATGAGACGCCAACTTGCATTCGATAATATGTAACCTTTCCACGACAGCGTTTGATCAACAATCGTTCCACTTGTATCCTGCTCTTGGCTCAAATACCACTTGGGCGGATCGGACGGCGGGAGGGTCGAGTTGGTGAATTCGGCGTAGCCCTCCTTGAAGCGGACGGTGGAAGCGGCCTTGGCCTGGAGGGCGTTCCACGTGACGAAATGGGTGGTTTCCCCGCCGCCCATCGAGCGTTGCCCGCCGGCGGACGAATTGGTGCCATCGACGAAGTACACGATGACGACTTCGTTCGATTCGCGGATGTCCGTTCCCAGTTCGCATTCTTCCCGGTTGCTCAAGCCATCGCCGTCCGGATCCTCCAGGGCGGCGTACAGGTCGGCGAGGTCGTTGGTGCCGAGGGCCGCCCCGTAGATGCGGACGTCGTCGATCAGCCCTTTCCAGCGTTCGCTCGTGCCGGCGTCCGGTCCGTTGCCGATGGCCACGTAGCCGTTGGTGGCCGGCACGAACGTGGCCGGCACCGGATCGCCGAGCGCCGCGCCGTCGCGATACAACCGCATGTTCGCGCCGTCGAACTCCAGCGCGAGCCACGTCCATTCGTCCGCCATGGAGTTCGTGTCCTGAATCCAGGCGGTCGGCCCCACCATGGCGAAGGCGGCGTGGTCGGCGTCGCCGCCCAGGCAATAGCCGTTCCACGTCGCGTCCACCATGTCGCCGACCGCCTCGGGCCAATCCGAGGTGCAGGTTCCGTCCAGTTTCACCCAGGCGCTGATCGTGAACGCCCCGCCCGTCGGCAGCATCGCTTCCTGGGCGATCCGCACCCAGTCGTCCAGGCCGTCGAAGCGCAGCGCCCCGCCCAGCCGCCCTTCCGTCGTCCAGCCCCCGTCCGTACCCGAAAACCCCACCAATTCCCCATGGTAGGCGTCTTGGGCGGAATTGACGGCGGCGGTTCCCTCTCCGTCGTCCAGCTTCCACCAGCCGATCAAGGTGTCCGCGAGGCCGGAACGGGCATTCAATCCGTTGCGCACCTCCCAGCCGTCGGGCATGCCGTCGCCGTCGGTGTCGGCCACGCCCGGATCGGTGCGATGCAGGAAGGTTTCCGCCCCGTCGTTCAGTCCGTCGCCATCGGAATCCACCCGCTTGGCGGCCGCGTAGAAACGGATGCGGGCGTTGCTGGACACGTTCGCATCCTCCCAGGCACCCACGCCGTTGGTCAACGTCAGGTTCGTCGCGGCGAGTTCCCATGCGCTTTCGATGCCGGCGAACGCCGGGGAAACCGGCGTCCAAACGACGTTCGTGTCCGTCACCACGTTGGACGCCTCGTTGGTCCAAGTGACGACGACGACCGCCGACGTGTGCCAGACGGTGCAGGAGTAGATCTCCGCCGCGTCCGTTCCGTTGGTCGCCGTCAACCGGAAGTTGCCGTTGGTCGGATGCTGGACGCCGGCAAACCCGAAATCGCCGGCGGACAGGCTCCGCGCCGCGACCGTTCCCGCCCGCGTCGGCTTGCGCGTCTTGGCCGCGGCGGCGGCCAGGGATTGGGCGATGCGGTCTTCGGCGTACAGGTACGGCTCGACGTCTTCCGCGGGCAGCAGGTCCACTTGGAGGGTCACGCGGGCCGGATCGGCGTCCGCCGGCCCCCAGCGGAAGTCTTTGGACGCGGGAACGGTCGCCAGCAGCTTGCCTTCGACGTTGCGGACGAGCGTGGCGCGGGTCTGCGGGTCCAGCGCCAGCACGAGCGGATAGACCGCCACGCTGTTCCGTTCTTCGCCGAGGAGATCCTCCAGAAACGCCGCGTCGAAGTTCGCGGCGGCGAACGGCACCACGGCGGGCTGCATCGGTTGGAACCAGGCGACGCCGGCGGGCGTGATGCGGTCGAACGTGCGCCGCTGGAGCTCCGCGCCCGCGGCAAGATCCCGGACGTCCCGCGCCTCGTGCGCCATGAAATCGGCGTATCGCTCGGCATCCACGGCAGCCGGCTTCGGTTCGGCGGCCAGATCGGCGGCCCAGGCCGCGCAACAGAGGGCAATGGCGATGGCGGCGACGGAGAGTCCAACGGCGGGTTTGCGGGTCATCCTCGGATTTCGCATGTGATTCCCCGGTACGTTCAGTCCCGGCGAATGAAAAAGTCGGATTCTTTCCCCTCTCGCGAGGAGATCGCTTTCAAAACGGAAAGGTCAACCTCCGATCATGACAACCGCCTTAACTGTTAAATATATTGCATATATAAGAACACATGGCAAATCAATTCCCGGAACCAATGGATCAACTCGAGCAGCCGCGGCCACGATTCGGTTCATGTTTCATACGTTTCTTCGGCCCCCCCGTGCGGCGCCGAACCGCATGGGGGATTCCGCCTTGCGGCGGAGCCGTCCGGCGCCTATGCTTCCCGCCATCGATGAATGCGTTCCGGCAATTGCGCTGCGGGCTTTGGGCCGCGCTCCTGGGCACCGCGGCGGCGGCGGCAGCCGAACCGGCGCTGCTGACCGTCGGCACCGGCGAGGCGTGGGTGCGCGAGTTCTTTCCGCCGTCCGGCGCAAAGGAAATCGACCGCATCGTCTGGACGAATCCCCCGGCGCAGTTGGATCTGGACACGCTCCAGGTCTGGAACGTGCGCCGCCCCTGGCCCATCCGCGCCTGGCGCTGGCGCGACCTCGCGCCGGCCGCGCCGGCGGCGGACGCCACCGCGCCGGTGGTCTGGCAGCCGCGGCGCGCGCCGGCGGCGCCGACGCCGCAAGCGCTCGAGATCGAGCTCGCCGAACCGCTCTCCCACGCGATGGGCCATTCGCTGACCTATCGCCTCCCGGACTTCCGGTGGGAGGCGTTCTACCGGGTCGTGGTGCGCGGCATCGGCCCGCAATCCATCGAAGCCGTCCAGGTGGACCTGACGGGCTACCTGCGGATCCACAACGGCACGTCGGCGCGCTATCCGCACGCGCGGATTTCGCTCGTCGGCGCGGACGCGGCCCTGCAGCCGCCGCCCAAGCCCTTCGGCCTGCTGGCCGTGAATCCGGATTCGCCGCTGACCGACCTCTTCCGCGCGCCGCCGGCGCCGGAACCGCTCGTGCCCGCGACCTATCCGCTGCAAACGGAAGCGGCGGTGCCCGCCGACGGCCAGGCGGAAATCCAGTTCGCCCGGGTGGTCCGCAAGCCGGCGCAGATCGAGCACGTGTGCGATTCCGCCGCCATTCCGTCGCCGACGCCGCCGGGCGGACTGCCGCTGCGGCGGGTGCTGCTCATTCCGAATTCCGCGGCGATGGGCCTGGGTTTTCCGCTGCCGCCGGGATCCGCCGATTTGTTCCTGGGCGCCGCGCGCGGCGCGCCGTTCCAGTCGGGCCGCGTGGCGCACGTGCCCTTTCCGGGCACCGTGCAGCTCGACCTGGGGCCGGTGGACGCGGTGCGGGCCAGCCGCCAGACGGGCGAGGAAAAACCCCTGCCGGAAGGCGCCGCGGAAGTGGAATGCCGCATCGCGCTGGACAACGCCCTGGCCTCGCCGGTCCGCATCCGCGTGGAGGAAAAACCGGCCACGCCCCGGCAATGGAGCCTGGTGCGCTCCTCGGTGCCCTGCACGGAAACCACCGGCGCGCTGCGGTTCGAGCTGACGCTGCCGGCGCAGGCCGCCAAGACCATCGTCTATCGGCTGCGCCTCGCGGCGCCCGAAAAATAGCGTTCCGCTTTCGCGCTTTTCCTTCCGCGGCGCGGGCGGTATGCTCCCCCCCGTTCAATCAACCCGGAGCACGCCCATGGCCCCTGCCGTCGACACCACCATCCGCAATCTCGGCCCCTGCCTGCACGACTCGCCGCTGGCGCTCAACGCGATCCGCGGCGACCGCATCGGCAATTTCATCGCGGACAAGACCCGCATCCGCCACCAGGTGGAAATCGCGCCCGGCACGCCGGCGGACAACGAGACCTTCTTCGAGAAAGCCGGGCCCCGCCAGAAGATCTTCTTCGACCCGCGCAAGACGCGGGCGGCCCTCGTCACCTGCGGCGGCCTCTGCCCGGGACTGAACAACGTCATCCGGTCGGCGCTCCTCGAGCTGCACCACAACTACGGCGTGCGCGAAGTCCTCGGCATCCGCCACGGCTACCAGGGCCTGACCTTCCGCGCGGAACCGCCGCTCGCGCTGACGCCGGACATGGTCGACCACATCCACCGCGACGGCGGCACCATCCTCTCCTCTTCCCGCGGCCAGCAGCCCGTGGCCGAAATGGTGGATTTCCTCGTCCAGCGGGGCATCGACGTCCTGCTGTGCGTGGGCGGCGACGGCACGCAGCGCGGCTCCCACGAAATCGCGGAGGAAATCGCGCGGCGCCAGCTGCCGATCGCGGTCGTCGGGGTGCCGAAGACGATCGACAACGACATCCAGTTCGTGCGCCAGACGTTCGGCTACTACACGGCGATCGAATCGGCGCGCGCGATCCTCGATGGCGCCCACTGCGAATCCAAGGGCGCGCCCAACGGCATCGGGCTCGTGAAGCTGATGGGCCGCGATTCCGGCTTCATCGCCGCCGGCGCGGCCGTGGCCTCGCAAGAAGTCAATTTCGTGCTGGTGCCCGAGGTGCCCCTGCGGCTCGACGGCCCCAAGGGCTTCCTCGCCGCGCTGCACCGGCGCATGTCCGAGCGCCACCACGCGGTCGTCGTCGTCGCGGAAGGCGCCGGCCAGGATCTGCTCGAAGCGGAAAACGGCAGCGACAAGTCCGGGAACCGCAAGAAGGGCGACGTCGGCATTTTCTTGCGCGATCGGATCGTCGCCTACTTCAAGGAAAAGGGCACCGAGGTCAACCTGAAGTACATCGATCCGTCGTACGTGATCCGCTCCGTGCCCGCCAACTCGCAGGACGCGCGGCTGTGCGACGGCTACGCCCGCAACGCGGTCCACGCCGCCATGGCCGGCAAGACCGACCTGATCATCGGCGACTGGCACGGCGTCTACGTGCACGTGCCCATTCCGCTGGCCACCGCCGGCCGCAAGAAGGTGGACACGGAAAGCGATCTCTGGCACGCGGTGATTTCCGCCACCGGCCAGCCGCAGTTCTGGGACTAGGACGGCTCCATGCAAAAGCCGGCGCGAAACCGCGCCGGCTTTTTCGTCGCCCCGCTCCGGGCGGCGCCTACGGTTCCGTTTCCACTTCGAGCACGCGGAGACCCGAGGAATGGCCGCAGGGGCGGCCGCCGCGGCCGCACCGCGGGCAGGTGAAAACGCCGGCCGGGCGTTCGAATTCCGCCTGGCAGTCCGGGCAATAGAGCCGGGGCGGCACGTGGCGATATTCGAGCCGGGCGCCGGCCAGTTCCGGCTCCTCGGCCAGGTGCGCTTCGAAATGCAGTTCCACCGACATTTCGTCCATGTGGGAATCGGGGCTCAGTTCCAGGACGATGCGGCCCCCCCGCGCGCCGCCGGCGGCGCGCAGCCGGCTCTTCACCTCGGCGAGCGCGGCGTCGATCAGGCGATCTTCATGCATGTCAGAATGTCTCCCAGTCGCGGGTCACGGCGGGGATGCCGTGATCCGGCGTCAGCTTCAGGCACTTCTTCGGGCAGAAATCGACGCAGTTGCCGCAGGAGATGCAGCGCAGGCGGTCGATGTGCCAATGTTTGTTCGGCCGGTCCACCTTCAGGGCTTCGGTCGGGCAACGCTTGGCGCAGAGGCCGCAGAAGATGCAGGCCGAGATCTGGATGTCCAGCCGGCCGCGCGAGCCGGGCACGGCCTTGCGGGGCGCGAACGGATACCGGGTCGTGACCGGCTTGCGCACGGCCCACGCCAGGATGATTTTTTTCATTTGGAAGAACGCCATGGCGGTTACCTTTCCATGCAGCTGATGCAGGGGTCGATGGTGAGAACCAGCACCGGCACGTCGGCCAATTCGCAGCCGGCCAGCATCTTGACCAGCGCCGGCAGGTTGGCGAACGTGGGCATGCGGGCGCGGAAGCGCACCAGGTTCTTGGAACCGTCGGCCTTGATGTAGTTGACGAGTTCGCCGCGGGGCTGTTCCGTGCGCGCAAAGACTTCGCCGTTGGGGGTGCCGACGACCTTGACGGCGATTTCGCCGGCCGGGATCTTGGCCACCGCCTGGCGGATGAGGTCCACGGACTGGAACAATTCCTCGCAGCGCACCGCGCAGCGGCTGTAGGAATCGCCGTCCGGCTTGGCGACGGGCTGGAAGTCCAGGTCGCCGAACGCGGCGTACTTCAGCAGGCGCATGTCGTCGGCCACCCCGCTGCCGCGCAGGGTCGGGCCGGCGGCGCCCAGCAGCTGGGCGTCCGCGCGCGACAGAACGCCGACGCCGCAGAGGCGGTGCTTGACGGAATCGTCGTTGAGGAAGACGTCGACGAGCAGCCGCATCTCCTTTTCGACCTCCGCCAGCTTTTTCAGCATCCAGTCCAGCTGTTCCGGCGTCACGTCGCGGCGGACGCCGCCCACCTTGCAGGAGCCGAAGATGACCCGGCCGCCGGTGGTCGCCTCGATGACGTCGAGCACCTGCTCGCGGACGCGCCAGCAGTGCATGAACAGCGCCTCGAAGCCGAAGGCGTCCGCCATGAGGCCGGCCCACAGCAGATGGCTGTGGATGCGGGACAGTTCGCCCCAGATCGTGCGCAGGTACTTGGCGCGCGGGGGCACGGCCAGCCCCATGATCTCCTCGATGCCCTGGCAATAGGTCTGGCCGTGGATGAAGCTGCAGATGCCGCAGATGCGCTCGGCGACGTAGACGAATTCGGTGAATTCCTTCTTTTCCACCAGCTTTTCCAAGCCGCGGTGGACGAAGCCGATGGACGGCACGACGTCGACGACTTTTTCGTCCTCGACGACGAGGTCGAGATGGATCGGCTCCGGCAGGACGGGGTGCTGCGGGCCGAAGGGAATGATGGTGCGTTTGCCCATGGCGGCGTCCTCAGGATTGGGCCGGCGGAACCGGCGCGGGCGCCGGGGCGGCGCCTTGGATGAAGGGATGCTGGACGGCGGTCTGGTAGAAGGTGCCCTGGAAGTCGAGGACATTGCCGTCCACCTGGATGCCGAAGAGGTCGTGGATTTCGTTCTCGTAGGCGAAGGCCGCCCAATAGACGCCGGTGATGCTCGGCACGCGGGCGCCGGCCACCGGCAGGCGGAAGCGCAGGTTGACGAACCGGCGCTCGCGGTCGAAGCTGTAGTTCAGTTCGAGTTCCGCGCCCAGCCGGGTGACGCCGATCTGGACCAGGCGATGGCCTTCGTCCCGCATCTTCTGCGCCGCCGCCACCAGCGTTTCCGGCGCGACGGGAATCATGGTTTGCGTTTCGATCATGTGCGCTCCTTCTGCAAATACACCCATTGGACGGTCGGGGAAAACGGCTCGGTCCGGACCCGCCGGTAGCCGAGCTTCTCGTACAGGTGCAGGTTCCGCGTGCTCTGGTGGCCGGTGAAGGCCGTGAACCGGCGCGCGTCGCCCATCTCCTCCTCCATCTGGCGGATCAGGCGGGTGGCGATGCCGCGGCCCGCATAATACGGATGGACGATCACGCGGCCGACGTGGGCCTCGTCGCCGTCCAGGCGGCCGCGCACGGAACCGATGATCTTGCCGTTGGCCACGGCCTTGAGGAAAACCATCTGGCCGAAGTCGGCGGCGACCTGCTCCTGGGTCTGGTGCAGCGCCGGCACGCTGTCGTCGCCGTAGAGTTCGGCTTCGCTGCGATAGGCGATCTTCTGCAGCGCGAGGATTTCCGGCACGTCCTTCAGGTTGGCCCGGTTGATCAGGACACCGCTGTCGGCGCCGACGGCCTGCAGGAACCGGCGCTTCGTTTCCAGCACGTCGAGGGCGCGCACGACGCCATCGATGATCGCCTCGGGCCGGGCGGCGCAGCCGGGCACGTAGACGTCGACGGGGATCACCGCGGCGACGCCGCCCTGGACGTTGTAGCAGTCGGCGAAGATGCCGCCGGAGCAGCCGCAAATGCCGACGGCGACGACCACCTTGGGATCGGGCATCTGCGCGTAGATGTTGCGGACGACCGCCGCGTTCTGGGCGTTGACCGAGCCGGTGACGAGAAAGACGTCGGCGTGCTTGGGGTTGCCGGTGTTGACGATGCCGAGGCGCTCGACGTCGAAGTGGGGCATCAGGCAGGCCAGCACCTCGATGTCGCACCCGTTGCAGCTCGACGCGTCGTAGTGGATCACCCACGGGGATTTCTTGAAGAAGGACACGGAACGGCTCCTTTCATTTCCACAGGGCCAGCAGGACCAGATTGGCCGCCGACAGCACGAGGGTCGCGGTCCACGCGCTGCGGACGGCGAGCTGCCACTTCAGGCGGGCGAACACGTTGTCGACGAAGATCATGAAGAGGTAGACCAGCGCCATGGCCGCGACGCCGACCCAGACGTTGAAGGCGAAGAACAGCCCCACCCACGCGTAGAGCAGCACGTTTTCGTACCAATGGGCGACTTCGATCAGCGCCAGCATCTTGCCGGAGAACTCGGTCGTGATGCCCTTGACCAGCTCCTGGTGCGCATGGTGCGAGGTGGACAGGTCGAACGGCGACTTGCGAAACTTGAATTCGAGGATGAAGAGGAAGCCGAGGAAGATCGGCAGCAGCTTGAGCGGGTTGGCGGGATGGGCGAAGACGTCGTCGACGTGGAAGCTGCCGGACGTCAGGTACATGCCGACCGCCGCCATGAGCAGCATCGGTTCGTAGGCGGCCATCTGCAGCAGTTCGCGTTCGGCGCCGACGAAGCTGTAGGGCGAACTCGCCTTGTAGGCCGCGAGGATGAAGAAGATGCCGGCCAAGGTCAGCGCGAAGATCGTCAGCAGCAGGTCCGAATCGCAGAAGAACAGCGCCCCGGCGAACACGGCGAAAAGAAAGAAAAACACGACGTAGAAGCTCTGCGAGCGGCGGACCACCAGGTCCTCCTTGCCCCACAGCTTGAACACGTCGTAGAACGGCTGCAGGATCGGCGGGCCGCGGCGGCCCTGCATGCGGGCCGTCAGCTTGCGGTCGAGGCCGGCCAGCAAGCCGCCGATCAGCGGCGCCAGCGCGAGATAGGCGGCCAGGCGCGCCAGGATTGCCAACCGCGAAACGGACACGGGCCGCACGGCCGACCGGACGCCTTCCGCCAGGCCCACCGGCAGGAAGAACGTGGCGGCGAGCCCCGCCAGCATCGCGATCGCCAGCCAGAAGCCGAGCTTGAAGACCCGCTCCTCCCCCAGCAGCTGGTCGACGTAGTAGTTGTGCATCGTCATGTCGCGCACGGCGCCGGCCGAGCCCTGGAAACGGGCCTGTCCGTCGGCCGATTCCACGTTGGCGCCGGCGAGATAGGCGTCGGCCACCCGCACCTTGCGGCCGTAGTTGAAGAAGCTCAGCGGGAACATCGCCACCATGCCGAGCATCAGGGCCATGCCGACCAGGTTGCTGTGGCCGAGGACGCTGTCCGCGGCCTGGAAGCCGCCGCCGATGTACGGCTCGATGAATTGGCCGGAAATCAAGGGAAAGCTGACGCACGTCAGCACGACCAGCGCCGCCAAAACGCCCAACGCCGTCCATTCGCCGCGGCCGACGTCCTTTTCCTGCTTGTCCATCGGGCCGGTGATCTGCAGCAGCTTGCCCAGCCACTTGACCCAGAAGAACAGCGTGGCCGCGCTGCCGAAAACGATAAAGAGCGAGAGCATGGGATGGGCATCGACGACGGCCTTCAGCACCGCCCACTTGCTGATCAGCATGCCGAACGGCGCGAGAAACATGCCGGCGATGCCGAGCTGGATCACGATCGACATCTTGGGCATGCGCAGGACCAGGCCGGCCATGTCCTCGACGTCGCGGCTGTGCGTCTTGTGCTCGATGACGCCGACGCCGAGGAACAGCAGCGCCTTGGCCACCGCGTGGAAAACGATCAGCAGGAAGCCGGCCCAGACGGCCTCGGGGGTGCCGATGCCGCCGCACAGCACGATCAACCCCAGGTTCGAGACGGTCGAATAGGCCAGCACGCGCTTGGCGTCGCTCGTGCAGATGGCCACGAGGGCGCCGACCACGAACGTGATCGCGCCGACCAAGGCGACCGCCATGCCGACCTTGGTGCCCTCCAGATTCGGCGACAGGCGCAGCACGAGATAGACGCCGGCCTTCACCATCGTGCTGGAATGCAGCAGCGCGGAAACGGGCGTCGGCGCCACCATCGCGCCGCGCAACCAGCCGGCGAACGGGAACTGGGCCGCTTTCGCGATGCCCGCGAACGCCAGCAGCCCGGCGGCGGCGACGACCAGCTGGGACGCGGCGCCTTGGGCGCGCAGGTCCGTCAGGTTGTCGATGCCGGCATGGCCCAGCAGGACGATCGCGAGCGCGAAGCCGAGGCCGCCCATCAGGTTCATCGACAGCGCGCGCATGGCGTTGGTCTTGGATTCGTCCGTCTCCTTGTAGCCGATCAGCAGGAAGGAGCTCAGGGTGGTGATTTCCCAGAAGAAGTAGAGCCAAACCAGGTTGTTGGCGAAAACGATGCCGTACATCGCGCCCAGGAAGGCGAAGAAGGTGGCGAAGAACATCCGGCGCCGGTCGCGGAATTCGGGGTGCTGCCGGTGGAATTCCGTCATGTAGTCGGGCGCATAGATGCAGATCAAGCCGCCGACGATGCCGATGATCAGCACCATGACCACGGAAAGCTGGTCGCACAGCAGCCACGGCGAAACGCCCGCCACCGCGGCGACCGCCTCTTCCGGCCGGCCCATTTCGCGCCATTCGTGGCCCGCCACCAAGAGGAACTGGGCCAGCAGGAGGCCGGTCGCCAGCCAATTCCGCCGCTTCAGCGTCACCCCGGCCAGATAGACGGCGATCAGCGCCTCGACGACGAACATGATCTGGCCGATGCCGTGGGCCGATCCGTCCAAAATCGTCGTCGCCGGACCGGGGTGCACGGCCAACAGCACGGAACCGACCATGATGGCGCCCGTGGCGACGTAGACGAAAACGCGGCGCAGGGCGTCGTTTCCAACGAACAGCAACACCAAGCCCGCCAACAGCGGAAAAGCCACCAGCCCAGGAAGCAGATTGTCCATCATTGCCGAATACCTCGATTGGTCCGTCGCGGAGACCGCCTGCCCGCCGTTGCCGCGGCGATGAACCGGTCCGCCGACGCGGCGGGATCCGAACACCATTTGAGAATGAAAGCGTTATACCTTACGGATTTCCCGGTTTTTTTCAATCAAAATCGGGTCGGCGCCGCGTGCGTCATTAAACAAATATGAAAAAATGAAGATTTGGGGTGGCCAACCGCCGCTTGCGCATGCTAGGGTCCGGTCCGAATTCTGGCCCAACGAGGAACGTATGCTTGCCTTCATCGCGACCGCATTCTTTTCCGGTGCTGTTTACCTCTTGTTGACAGCGGGTTCCGGCCCCGTCCTGCGCTTATGGTCTTCCCAGGAACTCTTGGTCGCCGTCCTCGTGGCGGTGGGGGTCGGATTCGCCGCCCGCGGCTATTTCACCCGCTCCCGTCCGCGCGCCGTCCTCAACCCCATCCGCTGGCTGCGGGGCATCGGCTATGTCCTGGGCCCCTTCTTCCTGGAAATGGCCAAGGCGAACGTCGACGTGGCCTGCCGCGTCGTCACCGGCCGCATCCGCCCCGGCATCGTCCGCGTCAAGTCGGGCATGCAGACGGATCTGGGCACGCTGATGCTGGCCAATTCCATCACTCTGACCCCCGGCACGCTGACCGTGGGGATCGATGAGGACACCCACGATTTGTACGTGCATATGATCAACGTGCCCGCCGGCGTCGAATCCCGCGAATTCCTCGAGGCGAGCGAGCTCTTCGGCCTGTTCGATTGCCCGGCCAAGGTGAGGAGGATTGCGGAATGAGCTGCTGGATGTTCACGGCTTCCGTGCTGGCCGCCCTGATGCTGCTGGCCATGGTCCGGCTGGTCAAGGGCCCGACCTCGGCCGACCGCCTCGTGGCGCTGGACGCCATCAACACCCTGGTGGTGGCCGCCATGATCGTTCTCGGCGCGGCCTTCCAACAGGTGGTCTTCGTGGACGTGGCCATCGTCTACGCCCTGTTGTCCTACGTGGGCGCGCTGTTCATCGCCAAATACCTCGGAGGCGAGCTGTGATCCTGAACGTCTTCATCTGGACCGCCCTCGCCATCGGCCTGTTCTTCAACACGCTGGGCATCGTCGGCATCCTGCGCTTCCCCGACGTCTACACTCGCCTGCACGCGGACACGAAGGCCACGACCTTCGGCTCCATCTTCACCTCGCTGGCGGTCATCCTGTATGCCGCCGCCCGCCATTACCAGACGCAGGACGGCCAATACGCGGCGCTGGCCCTGCACGCGATCGTCGCCGTGGTGGTGCTGGCCGTCACCAACGCGACGGCCGCCCACGCCATCGCGCGCGCCGCCCACCGCCGCGGCCACAAGCCCGTGCAGGCCGTGGTGGACCGTTTGGAGGAGCACAACCAGCCATGACACCCTTCCTTTTGTTGCAAGCGCTGATCCTGCTGGGATTGATCGTCACCGGCGTGCTGATCGTCGCCTTCAAGGACCTGCTGGCCGCCGCCATCGCCTTTGCGGCCTTCAGCCTGCTGCTCTCCCTCGAGTTCTACGTCCTCCAAGCCCCCGACGTCGCCATCGCGGAAGCGGGCATCGGCGCGGGCCTGACCACCGCCATCTTCATCATCGCCATCCGCGGCACCAAGCGCTTCGAGGAGAAGGAATGATGAAAATCGCCCTGTACGGCGCCATCCTGCTGGTCCTGTTCGGCGGCCTGACGTACGTCGTCGCCGACCTGCCCTTCGGCGCCCCGCCCGTCTCCGACATGGACGACTACTTCATCAAAAACGGCCAGGAGCAGACCGGCGCCAACAACATCGTCACCAGCATCGTCTTCGATTTCCGCGGATTCGACACCCTCGGCGAGGCGACCGTCCTCTTCACCGCCGTGCTCGGCGTGGGGATGATGTTCCGCAAGATGAAGGAGGGGGAGGAATATGAAAATGACTAAGATCGTGCGGACCACCGCCGACGTTTTCTACCCCTTCTGCCTCGTCTTCGGCCTCTACGTGGTCATCCACGGCCACCTGACCCCCGGCGGCGGCTTCCAAGGCGG
This sequence comes from uncultured Verrucomicrobiota bacterium, assembly GCA_964436715.1. Classification (GTDB taxonomy): domain Bacteria; phylum Verrucomicrobiota; class Kiritimatiellia; order CAIQIC01; family Lenti-01; genus Lenti-01. Next base: position 13,331 of record CAYTEK010000061.1, read on the forward strand.
AGCGGTCATGGCCACCGGCGCGGCGCTGCTCATCGTGGCGCACGCCTACGCGGACGTCACCCGCCGCATCCGCAAGACCGCGCTGAAGATCCTGGAAGCCCTCGGCCTGATGATGTTCCTCTTCGCGGGCCTGAGCGGCATCCTGTTCGGCCGCCCCTTCATGGGCAACTGGATGGCGCTGACGGGCAAGCTGTTCGGCACCCCCGTCGCCTACGGCCCCAACCCCGGCGACCTCAACACCGCCGGCCTGCTGCCCCTGCTGAACCTCGGCGTGGGCATCGAGGTGCTCGGCGGCTTGACCATCATCCTGCTCTACATGCTTTCGGGCATCAAGGAGGAGAAGCAGCCATGACGACCGAGCTCCTGCTGAAGCTGCCCTACTTCACCGTCGTCGTCCTGACCCTGCTGGGCCTGGCCGCCATGATCTTCAAGAAGAACCTCATCAAGATCCTGATGGGCCTGTCGCTCATGGAATCGGCGGTCAATCTCTTCCTCGTCGCCACCGGCTACCGCACGGGCGCCGTCGCGCCGATCTTCACCAACGCCCCCTCCCCCCACATGACCCTGCCGACCGGGCAGGCGCTCACGCTGCCCTCGATCGTCATCCGCGGGGGCGCCTCGGCCATGATGCTGTCGTGCGCCATGGTGATCTACAAGAAGTACGGCACCGTGGACGCCGACCAAGTCAAGAAGCTCAAAGGTTGATGATGGACACCTTCGTCATGCGGCATTTGCCGGCGCTGTTGATCGCCACCCCCCTCTTTGCGGCCTTCCTGATGCCGCTGGTCGGAAGCCTGGGCCCCAAGGTCCGCTCCGCCTGGGTGTTCCTGGGCGCCTTGGCCACCGCCGCCGTCGGCCTCGCGCTGGCGGGCAAGGTGCTGGCCACCGGCACCGTGCTCTACGTCTTCGGCGCGGCCATCCCGCAGCAGACCCTGCCCCCGGATGCCGCGTTCCCCATCCGCATCCTGTTCCAAGTGGACGCGCTGAGCGCCCTCATGGTGGTGATCGCCTCGCTCTCTTCCCTGGGCATCGTCATCTACTCGCTGGCCGCCGAATCGAAACAGTCCGGCCTCGAGACTTTCTATGCCATGCTGTTCCTGCTGATCGCGGGCGTCCTGGGCATGGTCGCCACGGGCGACTTGTTCAACTTCTTCGTGTTCCTCGAAATCAGCTCGCTGGCCGGCGCGGCCTTGGTGGCCTACCGCGTGGACGACGGCGTCGCCGTCGAGGCCGGCCTCAAGTACGCGCTCCTCAGCACCGTGGGGGCGCTGGCGGTGCTGACGGCCATCGGCATCCTCTTCGCGCAGTACAACGCCCTCAACCTCGCCACGCTGGCCAACCGCCTGCAGTTCACCGCGCTCGATCAGGTCGCGCTCGTGTTGTTGGTTGTTCCGCTGGCGATGAAGTGCGGCGCCGTGCCGATGCATTTCTGGACGCCCGACACCTACGCCACCGCCCCGTCGTCCGTCACCGCCTTCCTCGTGGTTTCCAGCCAGGCCAGCCTCTACGGCCTCTTCCGCATTCTCTTCACCCTCTACGGCCATCTCGTCCAGTTCAGCTGGGCGACCTTCGGCTGGTTCCTGATCGTCCTCGGCGTGCTGTCGATGTTCGTCGGCGTCACCATGGCCATCCACCAGAAGGACGTGAAGCGCCTCATGGCCTATCACGCCGTCTCGCAGACCGGCTACATGCTGCTCGGCGTCGGCGTGGGCCTCGCCGTCCTCGGCGACGCCGCCGCGCTGGCGCAATACGGCAAGACCGCAATGGCCGGCGGCCTGTTCCACGTCATCAACCACGCGATGTACAAGGGCCTGCTGTTCCTCACCGCCGGCGCCGTCTTCTACCGCGCGGGCACCCGCAACCTCAACAAGCTCGGCGGTCTCGGCCACGACATGCCCTGGACGATGGTCTTCTTCATGATCGGCGCGCTGGCCATCGCCGGCGTCCCGCCCTTCAACGGCTTCGCCTCCAAGCTGCTGATCTACGAGTCCGTCTTCCGCTTCTCCCCGTTCCTGTCCATCGTCGCCATGCTCGTCAGCATCCTGACCCTGGCCTCGTTCGTGAAGGTCTTCCACGCCATGTTCCTCGGCCCGCGCCGCGCCGAATTCGCGGCGGTCCGCGAAGTCCCCGCCCCCATGCTCGCCGGCATGGCCCTCCTCGCCGTGTTCGTCGTCGTCGCGGGCCTCGCGCCCCAGCCGTTCGTCGATCGTCTGATCGTGCCCGCCGTCGATGCCGTGATCGACCGCGCGGGTTACGTCGCCGCCATTCTCGGAGGACGCTGACATGGATTTCTTCCAAACCCTGCAAACCGGCGCGGGCGCCTGGAATCCGCTGCTCTGGCTGCTGGCGCTCGTCGTCGCGCTGGGCGTCGCGCTGGCCATCCGTTCCCGCGGCCGCAAGGATTTCCGCGAAGGCGACGGCCGCAAGCCGTTCATTTCCGGCAACGAAGAGCCCGCCGGCGGCGGCGGCCACGTGCCCGCCTCCAACCTCTACTGGGGCTTCCTCGAGTCCCTCAAGGGCTATTACGCGCGCCTCGTGCCCCTGCACACCGGCGTGCCCACCGATTACGTCGTCTGGCTCCTCGCCGTCATGGCGCTCATGCTCGTCGTCGCCTTGGTCGTGTGATGAGAGAGCAGAGGTCAGAGTGCAGAGGTCAGAAAGTGGAAAATTCCGCTGCTTGGACATTGGATATTGATGATTGGACATTGGACATTGAAAGTCTTTTGAAATGAAGCTCTCCCAAACCCTCGGCAAATCCCTCTGGGCCTTCCTGTTCAATTCGGGGTCCTGCAACGGGTGCGAAATCGAAACCGTGGCGTGCGTGACGCCGCGCTACGATCTCGAGCGCTTCGGCATCAAGGTCGTCGGCTCCCCGCGGCACGCGGCTCTCCTCCTGATCAGCGGCCCCGTCACCCGCA
>CAYTEK010000061.1:16258-16511 GCA_964436715.1 uncultured Verrucomicrobiota bacterium
TGCGGCCCCTCCGGCGGCGCCGTCTACGATTCCTACACCCTCGTCGGCCCCGTCGATCAGGGCGTGCCCGTGGACATGTACGTCCCCGGCTGCCCGCCCCGCCCCGAAGCCATCATCGATGGCGTCGTCAAGGCCCTCGCCCGTCTCGAAGCCAAGGAGAACGCCGCGCCATGAACCTCCTTTCCCCTCCGCAGATCGCCGAAGTCCTCCAGGCCGCCGCGGGCGCCGGCTTCGTCTCCACCCGCTGCACCGA
>CAYTEK010000062.1:0-8842 GCA_964436715.1 uncultured Verrucomicrobiota bacterium
GGAACTGCGCGGGCGGCGCCCGGCCCCGCGGGGGGGGGGGGGCCGGCGCCCCCCCCCCCCGGGGGGGGGGGGGGGGGGGGGGGGGCGGCAGCGCGACGAACGTGAACGGCAACTACGGCGGCAACTACGACGTCTGCTTCGCGCCGAGCGCGGTTTCGAACGGCGTGGCCGGCGCAACCGTGTGCGACGCCGGGCTGGTGAACGTCTACGTCACCAACGGCACGGCCCGGATCGTGGGACTCTGGAACGCGGAAGTGCTCAGCGGCGCCCTGAACGGCAGCCTGTTTTCCGCCGTGGCCAACGTCGGTTCCACGCCGATCTTTCCAGCCGCGCATCTGATCGCGTCCGGCGAGATTTCCGGCGATGCGTGCACGGTGCGGATCGACGGCTATTCGACGGATCCGCTGCAGCCCGGCGATTTCAGCGGGCGGCTCGACACGACGAAGAGGTAGCGGCATGCAGAAGACGGCCTTCCTGGATTTGGCGGAAAAGCGGCGCAGCGTGCGGGCCTACAAGCCCGACGAAGTCCCGGACGAGCTGCTCCAAACGGTGCTGGAGGCCGGCCGGCTGGCGCCGTCGGCCTGCAACAAGCAGCCCTGGCGGTTCATCGTCGTGCGCAACGAGACCGGCCGGCGCGCCCTCGGCGCGGCCTACGCCCGCGAATGGTTCTGGAAGGCGCCGGTCGCGATCGCGGTCTGCATCCTGCCCAAGGAAGCCTGGACGCGCTCCTACGACGGCAAGAACTACGCGATGGTGGACGGCGCCTTGGCGCTGGACCACATGACGCTGGCCGCGGCCGAACTGGGCCTGGGCACCTGCTGGATCGGCGCGTTCGATCCCGCGGCCGCCCGCGAAATCCTCGGCCTGCCCGACGGCGTCGAAATCGTCGGGATGACGCCGCTGGGGTTTCCCGACGTCGAAACCAGTCCGCGCGTGCGATCCCGCCGCCCGCTGGGCGAGACGGTCATGAAGGAGCGCTGGGGCTAGGCCCCGCCGCGGGGAACCGGCCATGGCCGCGTTTGAACTGGTTTCGGATTTCCGGCCGACGGGCGACCAGCCCGAGGCCATCGCCGCGCTGGTGGCCGGCTTCCGCGCCGGCCGGCGCTTCCGCACGCTGGAGGGCGTCACGGGGTCCGGCAAGACCTTCACGATGGCCAACGTCGTCGCGCAGCTCGGGCGACCGACCCTGGTCGTTTCGCACAACAAGACGCTGGCCGCGCAGCTCTACGCGGAGCTGAAGGAGTTTTTTCCCCGCAACGCCGTCGAGTACTTCGTCAGCTATTACGACTACTACCAGCCCGAGGCGTACATTCCGCAGACGGACACCTACATCGAGAAGGACGCCAGCATCAACGAGGAGATCGAGCGCCTGCGGCTGGCGGCCACGGACGCCTTGATCAACCGCGAAGACGTGATCATCGTGGCGTCGGTTTCGTGCATCTACGGCTTGGGTTCGCCCGAAGACTACCGCGGCATGCTGGTCACCCTGCGCGTCGGCGACGAATTTCCCCGCGAGGAAATCATGCGCAAGCTGGTGGACGTGCAATACGCCCGCAACGACCTGGCCACGCTGCCGGGCACGTTCCGCGCGCGGGGCGACGTCCTGGACGTTTTTCCGGGCTACAGCCAAGACGGCGTGCGCATCGAGTTTTTCGGCGACCGCATCGAAAGCCTGAAGCGCATCGATCCGCTGACGGGCAAGACCCTGCAGGCGTTCGACCACACCACGATTTCGCCGGCCAAGCACTTCGTGATGCCGGCGGAGAAGATCGCGCCGGCCGTCGAACGGGTGCTGGCCGAAATGGAAGCGCGCGTGGCCGAGCTGGAAAGCCAAAACAAGCTGCTGGAAGCCCAGCGCCTCCGCATGCGCACGACCTTCGACATGGAAATGCTGCGCGAAGTGGGCTATTGCAGCGGCATCGAAAACTATTCCGGGCCGCTGTCCGGCCGGCCGCGCGGCTCGCGGCCGGACACGCTGATCGATTTCTTCCCGCGGGATTTCCTGACGATCATCGACGAATCGCACGTGACCCTGCCGCAGGTGCGGGGCATGTTCAACGGCGACCGGGCGCGCAAGCTCACGCTGGTCGAACACGGCTTCCGCCTGCCGTCGGCCCTCGACAACCGGCCCATGGATTTCGACGAGTTCATGGGCGCGACCGGCCCGATGCTGTTCACGTCGGCCACGCCGGGGCCGTTGGAAGCCGGCCTCGCCGGCGAACCGGTCCGGCAGGTGATCCGCCCGACGGGCATCCTCGATCCGTGGGTCGAGGTGCGGCCGCTGCGGAACCAGATCGACGATCTCATCGAGGAAGTGCGCCGCTGCGCCGAAAACAAGGATCGCGTGCTGGTCACGACGCTGACGAAAAAGACGGCGGAGGATCTCTCGGCCTATCTGCAGAACATCGGCATTCGCTGCAAGTACCTGCATTCCGACATCACGGCGTTGGATCGCGTAGCGATCCTCAAGGGCCTGCGCAAGGCCGATTTCGACTGCCTGATCGGCATCAATCTCCTGCGCGAAGGGCTCGACCTGCCCGAAGTGGCGCTGGTGGCCGTGCTGGATGCGGACAAGGAGGGCTTCCTGCGCAGCGAAACGTCGCTGATCCAGACGGCCGGCCGCGCCGCACGGCACCTGCAGGGCCGCGTGATCCTCTACGCCGACCAGATCACCGACTCCATGCGGCGCATGATCGACCTGACCCAAGAGCGTCGGCGCGTCCAGGAAGAGTACAACCGCGCCAACGGCATCACCCCGACGAAGATCGAAAAGGCGATCAGCGACAGCCTGGTCCAGGCCGAAAAAGCGCGCGCGACCGAGGAATTCGTCGTGCGGGAAGCGGGGGCGGACGTCGACGTGGTCCGCGCCATCGCCGAGATGGAGCGCGAGATGGCCGAAGCCGCCGAAGCCATGGAATTCGAACGCGCCGCCCTGCTGCGCGACCAGATCTACGAGCTGAAGCAGGCGGAAAACCCGTTCAAGGGCGTCGTGCAGGAGAAGAAGCGCAAGCCGATCGCGTACCATCCCGGCAAGAACCGCCTCTTCGGCGGTCGGAGGAAGAAGAAATGAGCGAAGACGTGCTGTCGTTGGAACAGGACCCCGAAATCCGCGAGCTGATCGTCCGCGCGCTGGCCGAAGACGTCGGATCCGGCGACGCGACGACGCTGGCCTTGGTGGATGCGGATGCGACGGCCAGCGCCCGCATCGTGGCGCGGCACGAAGTCGTGCCGGCCGGCCTGGCGATCGCGGCCGAAGTCTTCCGCCAGGCCGATCCGCGCCTGCGCTGCGAAATCCTTTGTCCCGACGGCGAGCCGGTGGGCGCCGGCACGGCGTTGCTGCGCGTGTCGGGACCGGCGCGCGCCTTGCTGACCGCGGAACGGACGGCGCTCAACCTGGCACAGCGTCTGACGGGCATCGCCACGGCCACCGAATGCCTCGTGCGGATCGTGGCCGATTACGGCACGCTGATCCTCGACACTCGCAAGACGGTGCCCGGCCTGCGCCGGCTGGACAAATACGCCGTCCATTGCGGCGGCGGCACCAACCACCGCATCGGCCTGCACGACGCCATCCTGATCAAGGACAACCACCTCGCGTTCTGGCGGCAGAAGCACAAGGGCACGCTGGCGGACGCGGTGCGCGCCGCGCGCGCGGCCTATCCGAAACTGAAGATCGAGATCGAAGTGGACACCTTGGAACAGCTGCAGGAAGCGCTGCCGGGCGGGCCCGACTGGGTGCTGTTGGACAACATGTCGCCGCAAATGGTGGCGGCGGCGGTCATCCTGTGCAACGGCGCCTGCAAGACCGAGGCGTCCGGCGGCATCACCAAGGACAACGTGCGCGAATACGCACGCGCCGGCGTCACGGCCATTTCCATCGGCGCCTTGACGCACTCGTCCCGCGCCGCGGACCTGGGCTTGGATTTCGAGTAGGTGGCGCGATGCGGTGGGGCTATCCCATGCGCTGGCTCGCGGAAACCGAGGCCACCAACGACGTCGCGCGCGACTGGGCGTTGGCGGGCGCGCCGGCCGGCGCGGTCGTCGTGGCCGGGCACCAAACGCGGGGCCGCGGCCGCCGCGCGCGCAAATGGGATGCGCCGGCCGGCTTGGGGCTCAGCGCCTCGTTCGTCCTGCGTCCCGACTGGCCGGCCGCTCAAGCGCCCCGGTTGGCGATCGTCGCGGGCATGGCGGCGTTCCGCGCCTTGGAAAAAGCCGGCGTGCGGGAGTTGCGCGTGAAGTGGCCCAACGACGTGCTGGCCGGCGGCCGGAAAATCTGCGGCGTCCTGGTCGAGCCGCGCCTGGGCGGGGACCGCATCGAGTTCGCCGTGGTGGGCATCGGCATCAACGTGGGACAGGCTTCCGGAGATTTTCCGCCCGAACTGCGAGCGACCGCGACGTCGTGCCGGTTGGCCGGCGCGGCGATTTCGGTGGACGCCATGCTGGCCTTTCTGGTGAAATCCCTGTGCGACGCCTGCCAAGCGCCGTTCGCCGCGCTGCGCGCCGAATGGGTCGCCGCGGGCGCGCGGGAAGAAGAGCCGGAAATATGAACTTGCTGGCGATCAACATCGGGAATTCCCGCACGGCGGCGGGCTGGTTTTCCAAGGGCAAGATCCGTCGGTCGGCCCGCAGCGAAACCCTCAGCCCCGTCGTGCTTGAAACCGTCGCCGACGGCGAACTGCCCGCCGGGATCTGCATCGGTTCGGTGGCGCCGAAGCAGAACAAGGCCTGGGCGCAGCTGGTGAAGAAAGTCTTCCCGAAGGTGCCCGTGCTCTGGATGGACTCCCGGTTGGATTTCGGCATCGGCGTGGACCTGAAACGGCCGGACCAGACGGGCCACGATCGCTTCGCCGACGCGGTGGCCGCCGCGGAACTCTGCGGCGCGCCGTGCATCGCGTGCGACTTCGGAACGGCGTCCACCTTCAACCTCGTCCTGCCCAAGCGCGGATTCGCCGGCGGCGTCATCGCGCCCGGCTACGGGATGTGGTTCGACGCCCTGTCGCGCGCCGCGCAGCTGCCCAAGCTGAAACCCGGCGGCATCAAGTTGAAGACCGGCCGCAACACGGAGGAGGCCATGCGGCTGAGCGCGCGCTGGGGCTATCGCGGCATGGTGACGGAAATCCTGTGGCAGCTCGGCAAGGCCTGCGGCCGCAAGGAACCCTGCATCTGCGCCACCGGCGGCTATGCCCGGCGGATTTTGGCCGACGCCGGCCTGAAGATTCCGGTCTATCCGGACCTGACGCTCCACGGCCTGGCCCGCATCTACGAGCGCAACCGCGGTTGAGCGAACGCCGGCCGTCGGCTTGCCTAGCGGGGGGCAGGGGTGTATGGTGAAACGCTCATGAAACACGCGACCAGATTGACGGTGCGGCCGTACGAATGCGACTCGTACGGCCACGTGAATCATGCCGTCTACGTCAACTACCTGGAACACGCCCGCATGCAGTATTTGCATGCGGCGGGTTTCGACTACAAGGGCTTGATCCAAGACGGTTTTTTCACCGTCATCGCCCGGCTGGACATTTCCTATCGCGCGCCGGCCTATGCCGACGACGAGCTGGCGATCGAAACGGAAGCCGTGGACGTCCGGCGGATCGGCGGCACGTTCCACCAGACGATCCGGCGCGGCGACGCGACGGTGGCGGAAGCCGACGTCCATTGGTGCGTGGTGAACGCGGCCGGCCGGCCGGCGCGGCCGCCGGAAAAGTACGACTTGCGGAGGCTGCTGCCGTGAAACAGAAATTGCGCGAACGCGCCCAAGGCCGCGCGGCGCCGGAAGGGGCGTCGGCCGCGATCCAGCGCCGCCTGACGGCCCAGGATTGGTGGGCGGCGGCTTTCCAGGTCGGGCTCTACCGTTCGACGCCGCACGAGCCGGCTACGGAAGCCCTGCTGGCCGACCTGCTGGCGCGCGGCGCGCAAGTGGCCGTTCCCATGCGGCAAGGCGCGGCCTACGGGTGGAGCTGGGTGGATGCCGCCACGCGCTGGCACCGGGGCGCGCATGGCATCTGGGAGCCGACGGCAGGCGTTCCGGCCGATCCCCGCGAATTGCGCGCGATCGTGGTGCCGGGCGTGGCATTCGACGCGCAGGGCGGGCGCCTGGGCCATGGTCGCGGCCATTTCGACCGCCTGCTGGCGCAAAGCGCGGCTTTGCTGGTAGGATTGTGCTTCGAGGATCGCCTCGTGGAAGCGGTCCCCATGGAACCCCACGACGTCCGCATGGACGTGGTGGCGACGGAAAAACGCTTGCTCTACGCCCCGACGGCGGCGGCGAAATTGGAACGGTTGGTCGGATAGATGGCGGTGTTCTTCGAATGGCTGTGGCCCACGCTGACGGCGGCGGGTTTTGCGCTGATCGGCTTCTGCGGCCATGCGCTGTTCGTCCGCTTCCGCGATGCGGCGGCCAATCGCGCGGCGGGGGATATCCTGCGCGACGCCCAGCGCGATGCGGAATTGCTGCGCAAGGAAGCCCAGCTGGCCGTGCGCGACGAGCTGATGCGCAACCGGGAGAAGGCGGAAAGCGAACTGCAGCAGCGCCAGCTGGTGCTCTCGGCGGCGGCGGATCGCCTCTCGCGTCAGGACGAACGGCTGGAACGCGAAGAGCATCGCCTGGAAGAACGCGCGCAGGCGCTCGACCACCGCGCCGAACAGCTGGAAACCGACCGGCTCGCGCTCCAGTCGGAACGGGAAAAGGTCGCCCAAATGGATGCCGGGGCCCGCGCGCGGCTGGAAGGCTTGGCGGGGCTGACGGCGGAACAAGCCCGGCGGGAACTGCTGGCGCGGCTGGAAGGCGAGCTGGCCGACGAATCGGCGGCCCTCGTGCGCAAGGCGCAGGACGACGCCTTGGCCACGGCCGAAACCCGCGCGCGCCGTATCGTCACCGACGCCCTGCAGCGCGTGGCGGCCGATCAGGTTTCGACCGCGGCGACGGTGCCCGTGCATTTGCCCGACGAAACGATGAAGGGCCGCATCATCGGCCGCGAAGGCCGCAACGTCCGGGCGCTGGAAATGGCCACCGGCGTGACGGTCATCATCGACGATTCCCCCGGCGTAGTGGTGCTGTCTTCGTTCGATCCCATCCGGCGGGAAATCGCCAAGGTCGCGCTGGAGCGCCTGGTGGCGGACGGCCGGATCAATCCCGCGCTGATCGAAGAGATGACGGACAAGGTGACGGCGGAACTCGACGACCTGATCCAGAAGGCCGGCGAGGAAGCCGTGGCCGAACTGCGCCTGGCGCGGGTGGCGCCGGAACTGGTGCGGTTGCTGGGGCGGCTGAAATTCCGCACCAGCTATTCCCAGAACGTGCTGCGACATTCGGTGGAAGCGGCGCATTTGGCCGGCTTGATGGCGCCGGAAATCGGTCTCGATCCGGACCTCGCCAAGCGCGTCGCGCTGTTCCACGACGTCGGCAAGGCCCTGGACCACGAAGTCGCCGGACGCCATGCGGACCTCGGCGCGGATTTGCTGAAGAACGCCGGCGAAAGCGACCTGGTGGCGAACGCGGTGCGCGGCCACCACGGCGAAATCGCGGAAGGCGGCGCCTACGCCGCGCTGGCGGCGGCCGCCGACGCCATCACGGCCGCGCGGCCGGGGGCGCGGGCCGAGGCCACGGATCTGTTCCTGAATCGGCTGGAGGAACTCGAGGCGCTCGCCAAGGAAGAACCCGGCGTCGTGCGCAGCTTGGCCATGCAGGCGGGCCGGGAACTCCGCGTGTTCGTGGAGCCGACGGCGCTCGACGACGCGGCGGCGATCCTGCTGGCGCGGCGCCTGGCGAAGCGCATCGAAGAGAAACGGAACTACGCGGGCCAGGTCAAGGTGACGGTGATCCGCGAAACCCGTTGCGTGGAATATGCCCGCTGACGAGGCGCAAAGGAGACGGCAATGAAGATTCTGGTGGTCGGAGACATCGTGGGTGGACCGGGCCGCATGGCCATGGCGCGCGTGGCCACGCGCTACAAGGCGGAAGGCCGCGCGGACGTCGTGGTCGCCAACGCCGAGAACAGCGCCGCCGGCCGCGGCATCACCGCCGCCCTGGCGGAAGAACTGTTCGCCGGCGGCGCGGACGCGCTGACCATGGGCGACCACGTGTGGGACCAGAAGGAGGCGCAGAACTATCTCGACAAGGAGCCGCGCGTGGTGCGGGCGCTGAATTTGCCGCCGGGCTGCCCGGGGAAGGGCGCCATCGCGATCCAGACCCCAAGCGGTCCGCTGGCGATCGTGCAGCTCATGGGCCGCACGTTCATGAACGCCGGCGCCGATTGCCCGTTCCGGGCCATGGACGAGTGGCTCAAGAAACACGGCGCCCAATTCAAGCTGATCCTCGTGGACGTGCATGCCGAAGCCACCAGCGAAAAAGTGGCCTTGGGCAAGTTCCTGGATGGCCGCGTCACGGCGGTCCTCGGCACCCACACGCACGTCCAGACGGCGGACGAAGCCGTCACGGCCAAGGGCACGGCCTACATGACCGATCTCGGCATGACCGGACCGTGCGATTCCGTCATCGGCCGCACCACGGACGCCATCCTGGCGCGCTTCCTGACGGGCATGCCCACCAAGTTCGAAATCGCCAGCGGCGACGTGCGCCTGCACGGCGCGCTGCTGACCGTCGATCCGGAAACGGGCCGGGCGCTCAAGATCAAGCGCGTCGAGGAAATCCTGTCGAAGCCCTGCCCATGCGGATCCTGGTCATCAAGCTGAGCTCGCTGGGCGACGTCGCCCGGTGGAGCGACCGGAACCTCGCGACCCTGTACACGGTGGCGGCCGGGGGGGCCGGGGCCGGCGGCGGCCTGCTCTTCTGGGCCGCGATCTCGGCCGTCATCATGGCCGCAGTTGGCGCCGCCGGGCCGAT
>CAYTEK010000062.1:8852-16421 GCA_964436715.1 uncultured Verrucomicrobiota bacterium
CCGGGCGCGCACGACCAAGCGCGGCGAGCACATCCTGCCGCAGCCCGGACCAGGCGGAGCCTGGGCCGCCAGCGGAGCGCGCTGGGCGACGGCGCCCACGCCTTGCCCGCCGTGCGCGCGCTGAAAGATCGCACCGGGGCGGAGATCGACTGGGTGGTCCAGCCGGAATACGCGCCGCTGCTGGCGTGTTGTCCGGACGTCGCGCGGACGATCGCGTTTCCGCGGCGGAACGTCGCACGCGGAATTTTCCCGTTCCTGCGCGAGTTGCGGCGGGAGAAATACGACGTCGTCGTGGACCTGCAAGGACTGCTGAAAAGCGCCGTGGCCGCGCGGCTGGCCCGCGGCCGGCGGCGCGTGGGGCCCGCCTGGGCGCGCGAAGGCGCGCACCGCTTCTACGATGCGCAGCCCGCGCGCGCGGCCGGGCCGCGCCGGCACGCCGTCGAAGAACTCATGGACGTGCCGAACCTGGTCGCGCCCGGCGCCGGCGCGCCGCCGGCGCCGCGGCTGGCGTTTCCCGAGCCGGAAAGCGACGGCGATCCGGGGCCGCACGTGGCGCTGGCGCCGTTTTCGCGGTGGCGCACGAAGGATTGGCCGCTCGAGAAATTCGCGGAGCTGGGCCAGCGGCTGTCCAAGGAAATGGGCTGCCGGCTGCGCATCGTGGGCGGCCGCAACGACGAGGAAGCCGGCGAGGAACTGGCCCGGCGCATCGGTCCCGGCGCGCGCAATCTCTGCGGCCATACGGACTTGCCCGGCCTGTGCTCGCTGTTGATGGCGATGGATCTGTTGGTGACCGTGGATTCCGGCCCGATGCATTGGGCGGACGCCTTGGGCGTGCCGGTCGTGGCGGTCTTCGGCGCGACCGATCCGGCCCGGACAGGACCGTATCGCCAACTGAACCACGTGGTGGCGAAAGCGGGCTTGGCCTGCCGGCCCTGCCATGCCCGCACCTGCGCGCGCGGCGATTTGGCGTGCCTGCGGACGCTGGACGTCGATGCGGTGTTCCAAAAAGCGCTGGAGACGTTATGAAATCCATCCGTTGGTTGGCGTGGGCGGCGTTGTGCGGAGTCGGCACGGCCTGGGCCGGAAGTCCGTTGCGAGTGCCGGTGCATTTTGCGATCACCAACGACGCGGGCCTGGGCTACGAGTGGTTCGTGGTCGGCAGCCATTCCGACGTCGGCGCCTGGGATCCGGCCAAGGCGATCAAATTGGTCTGGTCCAACGGCAACGTCTGGTGGGGCGACGTCGGCGTGCAGGCGGGCACGGCGCTGGCGTACAAATTCGTGAAGCGCGCGACCGCCGCCGACCGGATTTGCGATTCCGGCAACGCCGAATGGTGGCCCGGCGGCGACAACCTGCAGACCAACGTGCCGGCGGATGCCGCCGCGCCGTTTGTCGGCAAGACGCTGGAATTCTTCACCGACCTGACGAATGTCTCCTTGGCCTATTCCACGCTGGCCGCGGCCGAATTCGGCGCGACCGGCGTTTGGCAGTCCGTCGGCATGACCCAAGCCGGCCCCGGCCTGCGGGCGGGCGAGTGGCGTCATGTGGCCGAAGGCGTCGGGACCGAAGGCGAATGGCTGCGGTTCACGTTCAACGGCTGGCGCAACGGGACCAACGTCTGGGAAGGCGCGTGGGACGGGCAGGATTACTGGACCCCGCTGGACGCGCTCGTCGTGCGCGACCGGCAGGTGTTCAACTACCGGCCGCCGGCGAACGGCGTGTCGGCCAGCCGGATCGTCACCAACTACGTCGATTCCACGGCGGCGCACGTGACGGGGCGCTGGGTGCGGGTGTATTTGCCGCGCGGCTACGACGAGAACGTCGATCGCCGCTACCCGGTGGTCTACATGAGCGACGGCGAAAACGTCTTTCCGCCCGGCGGCGGATATGGCTGCTGGCATGCCGACACGAACGCGGATGCGGAGATCCAAGGCGGGCGCATGCGCGAGGCGATCCTCGTCGGCGTGCCGTCTTCCGCCAACCGCACCGTGGAATACCTGCCGCACATGGACGTGGATCCCGATGGCGGGGGAAGCATGGGGCGCGCGAACGACTATGCCGATTACCTGATCCACAACGTGCGGCCGATGGTGGACGTCGGCTTCCGCACGAAGAACGACCGTGCGAACACCGTCCACGTCGGCTCGTCCTGCGGCGGGCTGCTTTCGCTGTATCTCGGCACCTGGACGAACGTCTTCGGGCTCATCGGGCCCATGTCCGGCGTCTACAGCGCGGAGTTCTGCCCCAACTTCCGGAACTGGCTGGCGTCGGCCGCGCCGCACGACCTGCGGATCTGGCAGGACGTCGGCAACGTGGGATACGAATTGGACATCGACGGCCTCAGCCTCTACGACGACAATTTCGACATGTACGGGCAACTCGTGAATTTCGGCTATGCGCCCAACGTCGATCTGCGTTTCATGATCGGCTGCGGCGACGACCACAACGAAGCCGCCTGGTGCCGGCGGTTGCCGCACGTCTTCCGGTTTCTCCTCGACGTGCGCGAGGAACCGAATCCGCTGCTAACGCCCGAACTGTCCGTCGCGGGCGCGGCGAATCAAGTTTCATTCCCGGTTTTCGAAGGCACGGCTTATGCCGTCGAACGCTCCGCCGGCCTGACGAACGGCTGGACGGCGGCGACGAACTGGGCGCGCGAAACGCTCCCCTGGAGCAGCCGCACCGTGGACCTCGCGGCGCTGGGCACCGACGGCTTCTTTCGCGTGCGCGGCGAGTAATTGACGGATCGCCGCCGAAGGAATACAAGAATCGGATCGCATTTCAGGAGAGCACGATGAGCGCGGAAATTTCAGGCAAGGTGCTGGTGACGGGCGGCAGCGGTTTCCTGGGGATCAACCTGATCCGCTATCTGTTCGCCAAGGGACTGACGGACGTCCGGTCGCTGGATCTGGTCGAATTCGACTATCCCGAAAAGGACCGCGTGGACGCCGTCGTGGGCGACATCCGCGACGAAGCCATGGTGGCGAAGTGCATGCAGGGCGTGGCGTACGTGATCCACTGCGCGGCGGCGCTGCCGCTGTATCCGGAGAACGACATCTACACCACGGACGTGATCGGCACGCGCATCGTGCTGGCCGCCGCGCACAAGGCCGGCGTCGAGCGGTGCGTGATGATTTCCAGCACGGCGGTCTACGGCATTCCGGACCACCATCCGCTGCTGGAAACCGACCGGTTGATCGGGGTGGGGCCCTATGGCCGCGCGAAGATCGAAGCCGAAGGCGAATGCCAAAAAGCGCGAGCGCAGGGGCTGTGCGTGCCGATCATCCGGCCCAAGTCCTTCATCGGTCCGGAGCGCCTGGGCGTGTTCGCGCTGTTCTACGACTGGGCCTACACGGGCCACGGCTTTCCGATGATCGGCAACGGCAAGAACCGCTACCAACTGCTGGACGTGGACGACCTGTGCGACGCGATCTGGCTGACGCTGACGCTGGAAAAGTCCAAGGCGAACGACGTCTTCAACGTCGGCGCCAAGGAATTCCGCACGATGCGCGAGGATTACCAGGCCGTGCTGGACGAGGCCGGCCACGGCAAGAAGATCCGCGGCTTCCCGGCGGCGCCCATGATCTGGACGCTGCGCTTCCTGGAACGGCTGAAGTTGTCGCCGCTCTACAAGTGGGTCTACGAAACCGCCGCCGAGGATTCCTTCGTCAGCGTCGAAAAGGCGGAAAAAATCCTCGGCTACCGGCCGAAGTACTCGAACCAGCAGGCGCTGGTCCGCAACTACCACTGGTACGTCGACCACCTCGACCAGTTCAAGAACGCCAGCGGCGTCTCGCACCGCGTGCCGTGGAAGCAGGGCATCCTGCGGCTGGCGAAGATCTTCTTCTGACCATGGCCGGCCGCGAACCCGCCAAGGTCGAGCTGCGCTGTCCCGCCTGCGGGCGCGATTCCTGGCTGCTGCGCAAGCCGAAGTACGACGGGTTCACCAAGGTCGGCGAGGCGTTGACCTGCGCCTTGTGCGCGCACGAATTCGCTTCCGAGGCCGAGATTCCGTTCAAGGCCGGCCAGCGTCCGCAGGTGTTTTCCGAAGACGACCGGCCGCGGCCGGTGAAGGTCTTTCGCGAGGACGAAAAGGGGCGGATGTGCCGCTACTGCGCGGAATACGTCGTGAATCCGTTCCTGCAGCGCTGCGGGCGGCACCGCTGCGAAGTGCAAGCGACGGACACCTGTCCGCATTTCAAGCCCAAGCCGCCGCCGAAGGCAGACGCGGTCCCGGAGCCGCCGAACCCGCTCCGGATCTAGTTCGCACCCGGCGCCGCGTGCGCCGGCGGCGGCGATTTTACGTGGAGTGGAAAAAGTTTCCGCGATTTTTCCACGGAGTGGAAAAACTTTGGCCGATTTTTACGTGCTGTGGAAAACTTTTTTCCACGCCGTGGAAAACCGCGCGCGGCGCCGGACCGCGAAGGCCGGTGCGCGAAGATCTAGTAGCCGCCGGGGGTGCCGAAGGGCAGGGAAGGGGCGCTTTCCCACGACTGGGGCATGTTCCAAGGCAGATCGGATTCTTCCTGGGTGGAAGCACAGCCCACGCCGAGGCCCAGCCAGGCGAGGCCGGCGAGCAGGACGAGCCATCCGCGCAACCGGATCACGGCCAGACGGACGGAACGGCGGAGTAGGAACTGATTTCGGCGACCTGCAGGCCGACCACCGCCAGCAGCAGCAGCAGGGCCACGAGCGTCAGGGCGGAGAGGCCGTTAGAAGAGAACATGGTCGCCCTCCTTGACGGTGTCCTGCTGGAAGTCGGTCATGACTTCGGCGATGGACACGTCGTCGCGCACCGCGCTGATCTTGATCTTGCCGATCATCTGGTCGCCGCGGTGGACGATCATTTCGGCGGTGGCCTGGGCGCCGTCGTTGGAGCCGACGTCGATGACGACGAAGTTCCATTCGGCGTTGGCATAGACGATGGTGCCGGCGGTGCCGGGCTTCATCGTGATTTCCTTGTGCAATTCCTTGTCGCACTTCTCGAGCTGGGTTTCGAGGACGGACTTGTCTTCTTCCAGCTGGGCGATCTGGTCTTGCAGGCTGGCGACCTGCGCGGTCAGGTCGGCGACCTGCGCGGTGAGGGTGGCCTTTTCGTCCTCGAGGCCGGCGATCAGGTTGCTCTTCTCGTCGAGGTCCTGGTGGGTGGCGCGGATGGTTTCGGTGAGCGGGCCGAGCTGGGTGCGGGCGTCTTCGAGCTGCGCCTTGGTGTTCTCCAGTTCGGCGCGGGTGTTTTCGAGATCCTGGCGGGTGTTTTCGAGATCGACTTGGGTGTCGTTCCAGCCTTGGAGGACGGCGTTGGCGATCTGGTTGGCCTTGTTCAGTTCGGTCTCGAGGTTGGGCAATTCTTCCTTGGTGCCGATCTTGAGCTTGGCGGCGCTGAACTGGGCGGCGCCCTTGGCTTCTTCGGAGAGGAGGGATTGGGGGCCCTTGAGGGTGGCGACCACGCGATCGATGCCGCTTTCGAGTTTCTGGGTGCGCTCCTTGATCAGCGTCCGCTTCGGAAAGAGCACGATGGCTTGGATGCACAGGGCGGCGATGCTGACCAGCAACACGATAACAACAAGCGGCTTCAACAATTTAGCCATAGGTTCCTCCAAAACGTTAAGTGGTGGCATTGTGGGACAAAGGGTCGGGGATGTCAAACGCCAAAAGGGAAATCCGGCGTCGGCGCGCGGACGAAATCAATAAAAGAGGACGTTGGCCCATTGCCGGCCCTTTTCGGTGAACTGCCATTTGCCGCCGGACTGGGCGACGTAGGCCCGGCCGTTGCGGCCCAGAACCTCGGGATAGACCTTGACGACGGCCTGGCGCTGGTTGCCGAGCAGCGCGATTTCGGCGGCGTTGGCGTTGCGTCCGGAGAGCGGGGCGCCGGATTCGGACAGCGCGAGGCGGATGGGGCCGCCATCGTGGGGCGCGCCTTTCCAGAGCGCGGGGAAGCGCCGGAAGTAGTCCGGATATTTGCCGCGCAGCACGACGTCGCAGGCCGCCGGCACGGCGGCGAGATAGCTCGCCATGGTCAGGTTCGTGTCGCGCACGTGGGCGGCGTAGAAATCGAGCACGTCGAAGGCGAACAGATTGTTCCCGTGGTAGTTGCCGAAATCCGGCAGGAGTTTTTCCTCGCGGTGCTTGATTTCGTAGCGGGAATTGAGCAGGACGCCGACTTCCCAATGCAGATGGCTGCGCTCGACCGGAATGGGCGGCTGGGTGTTGCTGGTGTGGCCGAGGGTGGCGATTTCGTCGCCCGCCCGCACGGCATGGCCGGGGCGGATGCCGAAGCGCACGTCGGCGAGGTGCGCATAGAGGGTATAGACCGTCGCGGGTTCGGCGGAACCGTCGCGCTTGGGGATCGCGCCCAAGGACGGATCGGAGTGCTCGAGGATGACGTACTTGCCGTAGGAGGATTTGCCGCCGACGGAATTGACGAACGCGACGCGGCCGTCGGCGACGGCGAACACCGGATCGGTCGGTTCGCCGCGGCGGTCGCGCTGGGTGGCGGCGATGTCCACGCCTTCGTGGAACGCCGGCAGGCCGCGCGCATTGGTGCGGGTGGAGCCGAACTTGGCGGATTCGAGCCGGCCGGAGCCGGTCGGTTGCAGGACGCCGGGCATGTCCGGCGTCAACAGATTCTGCTGCGGCGTCGGGTGGGCCAGATTCTGCCAGACGGGCGGCGGCGGCGGCGGCGGCTCTTCCGGGGCCTGTTCGATCGCGACGGGTTCCGATTCAGGCAGATGGCATCCGCCTGGACGGGAGGCCAGCCAGCGGAAAAAGAAAAAATCCAGCGCCAGGAGGGGAAGGACCCAACCCAGATGGCGCAGGGGGGACTTGCGCGCGGGAACTCGCATGGCCGGTCAGACGGCCATGATGTCTTTTTCTTTGGCCGCGACGAGATCGTCCACCTTCTTGGAATAGGAATCGGTATATTTCTGCACTTCTTCCAAGGCGCGGTCGCAATCGTCTTCGCTGATGGTCGCCGCTTTTTCCAAGGCCTTGATGGCGTCGTTGGCGTCGCGCCGGACGGCGCGCAAAGCCACGCGGGCTTCTTCGCCCATGCGATTGGCAACCTTGGTCAGTTCCTTGCGGCGCTCTTCGCTCAGTTCGGGGATGGGCACGCGGATGACGCGGCCGTCGTTGAGCGGCGTGACGCCGATGTTGGCGGCGAGAATGGCCTTTTCGATGGCGGGGAGGGACGAGGGGTCGTAGGGCTTGATGACGATGAGGCGCGGCTCCGGCGTGCTGATGAGGGCCATCTGGTTCAGGCGCGTCTGGGCGCCGTAGCAATCGACGTTGATGTGGTCCACGAGGCTGGGGGAGGCCTTGCCGGTGCGCAGGCCGGAGAGGCCCTGCTGGAGGTGGGCAACGGCTTTTTCCATCTTGTCGTCGGATTCGAGGAGGACGTCGTCGGCGGATTCGTACATGGCGTGTATCCTTTCAGCTGGTTTTCAGGCGGTGACCCACGTGCCGGCCTTTTCGCCGCGCACCACGCGGAGCAATTCGCCGCGCTTGAAGAAATCGAAGACGAGTATAGGGATTTGGTTGTCCATGCAAAGCGAAAAGGCCGCGGCGTCCATG
>CAYTEK010000063.1:0-16213 GCA_964436715.1 uncultured Verrucomicrobiota bacterium
ACTTACGGCGGCATGGGCCGCCACGGCGGCGGCGCCTTCTCGGGCAAGGACCCCTCCAAGGTGGACCGCAGCGCGGCCTACATGGCCCGCTACGTCGCCAAGAACATCGTGGCCGCCAAGCTGGCCCGCCGCTGCGAAGTGCAGTTGGCCTACGCCATCGGCTATCCCGATCCGGTCTCCGTCCACGTGGACACGTTCGGCACCGGCACGGTGTCCGACGACAAGATCGCCAAGGCCGTCCGCGCCGTGTTCGGTCTCAAGCCGGCCGAGATCGTCAAGCAGCTCGACCTGCTGCGCCCGATCTATTCGCTGACCGACCAGTACGGCCATTTCGGCCGCAAGAAGGGCGACAAGAACTTCAAGTACTTCACTTGGGAGCAGACCGACAAGGCCGCCGCCCTCGTGAAGGCCATCGCCAAATAGTTCCGCCCGCGCGGAACTCGACCGGACGCCGCGGATTTCCGCGGCGTCTTTTTTGTTTCCCATGCGGTTCGGCGCCGCCTGCGGCGTTCGTCTTGATTTCCGGCGCCGCACCGGCTAGAAGGAGGAGCTATGAAAAACATTCTTCTGCTCGGTTTGGTCTTGGCTTGCGCGATCCCCGCGGCGCAGGGCGCGATTTCGCGCGATCCGTATCTCGGCGCCATCGCGGTGGACGCGCGCGACGGCCGGGTGCTGTTCGAAGACAACGCCGATCGCCCCGGCTATCCCGCCAGCATGCTCAAGCTGATGGACCTGTTCATCGTCCTCGACCGCGTCCAGCAGGGGAGCATCCGGCTCGAGGACCCCGTGCAGATCACCAAGGAAGTCGCGGCCATCGGCGGCTCGCAAGTCTATCTCGATCCGCGCGAGCATTTCACCGTGGACGAACTGCTCTACGCCCTGATGATCCAGTCCGCAAACGACGCCGCGATGGCGCTGGCCCTGCACGTGGCGGGCACCCGCGAAGGTTTCGTGCGCATGATGAACGACAAGGCGCGCGAACTGGGCCTGTCGCCCGTCACGCAGTTCCAGTCGCCCCACGGCCTGCCGCCCGGCGCCGGCCAGCGGCCCGACATCACCACGCCCCGCGATTTCGCCAAGCTCTGCCAAGCCCTGCTGCAAGCGCATCCGGAGGCGTTGAAGTACACCTCCATGACCTTCAAGGTCTTTCGCCAGAACCCGCTGTTCGAGATGCGCACGCACAACCACCTGCTCGGCGCCGTGCCCGGTTGCGACGGCCTCAAGACGGGCTACTTCGCCGATGCCGGCTATTCCATCGCCGCGACGGCGCAGCGCGACGGCGCGCGTGCGATCGCGGTCGTGATGGGCAGCGTGGATCGCAAGGTGCGCGACGCCAAGGCCACCGAACTGCTGGCTCGCGGCCTGCTCGACGCCTCGCGCGACCCCGTGCCCCCGCCTTCGCCGGCACCCGCCGTGCAATCGGCCGCGGCGGCACCCGCCGTGGCGGCCGACGACGAAACGCAGGGCGAAGACCTGCCCGAAACCGCGCCGGCCGAGGAAGCGCCGGCGTCCGCCGAAAAGGGCGGCGGCTGGCTGAAGAACGCCGGCCTCGTCCTGCTGGGCGCGTTCCTCGCCGCGGTCATCGGCATGGTGGTGCAGCGCCGCCTGCTTCTGAGCCGATGAAGGCCGCCGATTTCGACTACGACCTGCCCCTGGAGTTGATCGCGCAGGAACCCGCCGCCCGGCGCGACGGCGCTCGCATGCTGGTGCTGAATCGCGCCGCGCGCACGCTCGAGCACCGGCTGTTCGCCGATCTGCCCGCCTATCTGCACGCCGGCGACCTGCTCGTGGCCAACGACACCCGCGTCATTCCCGCCCGCGTCTTCGGCCGCAAGACCAAGGCCGGCACCGGCGGCAAGGTGGAATTCCTCCTGCTGGAAGAAACCGCGCCCGGGGTCTGGGACGCGCTGATGCGCTCCCGCCGCCGCCCGCAGGTCGGCGACCGCATCGCGCTCGACGAAGATCTCGCCGTCGCCACGGTGCTGGAAAACGGCGAACTCGGCCGCGTCCGGATCCGCATCGAATCGGAGCTGCCATGGCTGGAGGTGCTCGAGCGCATCGGGCAGACGCCGCTGCCGCCCTACATCCAGCGCAAGGACGCCACGCCCGAACGGCGCGCCGTGGACAAGGTGCGCTACCAGACCGTGTTCGCGCGCGAACCCGGCGCGGTGGCGGCGCCGACCGCGGGCCTGCACTTCACGCCCGAGGTGCTCGGCCGCCTCGCCGCGCAGGGCGTGGACCGGGCGACCGTCACGCTGCACGTGGGCATCGGCACTTTCCGGCCCGTGGCCGTGGACGACGTCGAAGCGCACAAGATGGATTTCGAGCGCTGGTGGATTCCCGATGACACCGCCGCGAAGATCCAGGCGGCCAAGGCCGCCGGCGGGCGCACGGTGGCCGTGGGCACCACCAGCGTGCGCACGCTCGAAAGCGCCGCCGCGCGGCCGGAGGGGTTCGGCGCCGGACAGGGACGCACCGATCTGTTCATTTATCCGCCGTACGAGTTCAAGGTTGTGGATGCGATGGTCACGAACTTCCATCTGCCGAAATCCACGCTGATCATGATGATCAGCGCCTTCGCCGGCCGGGAATTCGTGCTGGAGGCCTACCGCGAGGCCATTCGCGAGCGCTATCGCTTCTACAGCTACGGCGACTGCATGCTGATTCTCTGAACCGTTTCCGGGCGGTTCGGCGCGGCTCAGAGATCGGTGAACAGCGTCGCGGCGGGCAGCCGGGATTTGGGCAGCGCGGCGTTCCAGTCGTCCGCGCTCCGGAATCCGAGGGCGACGAGCGCCAGCGGCCGCCAGCCTTGGGCGCCCAAGCCGAGTTCGCCGGCGAGAACGTCGGCGTCGAAGCCTTCCATCGGACAGGCGTCGAGGCCGAGCGCCGCCGCGCCGAGCAACAGGCCGCCGAGCGCGAGATACACCTGCTTTTCCATCCAGGCCGCCGCGTCGCGGCGGACGGTGCGGTGGAGTTCGACGTAGGCGCCGCGCGCCTGCCGCTGCTTTTCCTTGTCTCCCGTCGCGGGAAAACGGCCGTCCCGGTCTTCCTGGTCGAGGATCGCGGCGAAATGGGCGTCGTCGGCGTCCGCACGGACGCACAGCGCGACGACGTGGGACGCGTTGCGGATCTTCGGCGCGTTGTAGGCGTAGGCGCCGACGGCCGCCCGCGCGCAACGCTCCCGGGCTTCCGCGGTGGCGGCCACGACGAAATGCCACGGCTGGGAATTGACCGACGACGGGCTGCAGCGCAGCAGCGCGCGCACCTGCTCGAAGACGGAGTCCGGGATGCGGCGGCCGGGGTCGAAGGCCTTGGCGGTGCGGCGGGTCGCGGCGATTTGGGCGATGTCCATGGGCGGCTCCGGGTTCATTTGAAATAGTCGCGCAGGCGCGGCGCGCGGGGCAGGGCCCGCAGCGCGCGGATGATTTCGTGGTCGGCCTTGGAAAAGGGGAAGTCGTCGAAGCGGTCGCGGGTGGTCCAGGCGTGGTCGGCGCATTCGAGGTGGCGCGGGCGGCCGGAGCGGATCCGTGCGAAATGCGCGTGCAGTTCGATGGTGAAATGGCTGTAGGCGTGGTGCACGGTGACGAGGTGCGGGCCGACTTCGAGTTCGATGCCCATTTCCTCCTTCAGTTCGCGGGCGATGCATTCCGGCATCGTTTCGCCCTCGTCGATCTTGCCGCCGGGAAATTCCCACAGGCCGGCGAGCAGGCCTTTCTCGGGATTGCGCTGGGCGATCAGGATCTGGTTCTTCGCGTTGAGGATGACGGCGGCGCCGACGACTTTGTGGGGCACTTTCATTTTCTTCTTCTTGTTCGGGAACGCTTCGGGATTCTTGGATTTCGCGGCGCGGCAGGCGTCGCGCAGGGGACATTCGGGGCAGCGGGGATTGCGCGGCGTGCAGACCAGCGCGCCGAGCTCCATCCACGCCTCGTTGGCGGCGCCGGGCCGGTCGCGCGGCAGCCATTCGTCGGCGCAGCGCTGGAGTTTCTTCCGCGTGGCGGGCCGGCCGACGTCGTCGGGCAAGGCGAGCAGGCGGGAAAAGACGCGGATCACGTTGCCGTCGAGCACGGCGAGCGGTTGGCCGAAGGCGAAGGACGCGATGGCGGCGACAGTGTAGGGCCCCAGGCCGGGGAGGGCGGCGAGCGCGGCGGGATCGGCCGGCAGGCGCCCGCCGTGGTCGCGCACGAGGATCTGCGCGGTTCGGTGGATCTGGCGGGCGCGGGAATAGTAGCCGAGGCCTTCCCACAGCTTGAGGACGTCCCGGAGGGGGGCGGCGGCCAGCGCGGCGGCATCGGGAAATCGGGCGAGAAAGCGCCGGAAATAGGGCACGACGGTGTCCACCCGCGTCTGCTGCAGCATGATTTCCGAGATCCAGACGGCGTAGGGCGGCCGCGGTTCCGCGCGCCACGGCAGGTCGCGCGCGTGGCGCGCGAACCACGGCAGCAGGCGCCGGCGGACGGCGGTCTTCAGGCTCTGGACCCGGTGAGCGGACATGGGAAAGCATGGTAACGGCGGCGGATGCGGGAAGAAAGGCGGAACTTCCGGCGCGGGAACGATGTTGTACAGGGGGGAAGGGGTGCCCTATAATGCGCCGCAGATGAGCTTGTTGGGCCAAATCGGCGCCGGAACGCGGGCGCGGCTGGGCGGCGCGACGCGAACCCTCGCGCTGGTCTGGGCCGTGGCGGCGAAATCCGTCCGGCCGGACGTCTGGACCGCGCCGCTGCGCAACGTGCTGGCGCGGCAAGTCCTGTTCACGGGACTGGAGGCGACGGGTTTCGTGTCGCTGATCGCGTTCATCGTCGGCGCCTTGGTGGTCGTGCAGGCGCAGTATTGGCTGGTGCGGCTGGGCCAGGCGGCGCTGATCGGCCCGATCCTGACGGCGGTGGTGGTGCGCGAAGTGGGGCCGCTGCTGACGAATTTCGTGGTGATCGCGCGCAGCGGAACGGCCATCTCGACCGAACTGGCGACCATGAAGGTGCACGGCGAAGTGCGCGCGCTCGATGCCATGGGCATCGATCCGTTCGTCTATCTGGTGATTCCCCGCGTGCTGGGCGTGGCGGCCTCGACGTTCTGCCTGACGGTCATTTTCCTGGCGGTGACGTTCGTCGGCGGCTTCCTGTGCCTGTGGGTGATCGAACTGGGCGACGTGGACGTCGGCCTCTTCTTCGGCAACATCATCGGGGCCATCGGCGTCCGCGACGTGTTCAGCCTGCTGGCGAAATCGATCGTGCCCGGCATGATGACCGGCGCGATTTGCTGCGACGAAGGACTGGCGGTGGGCGCGGCGGCGACGGAAGTGCCGATCGCCGCGACGCGGGGCGTGATTCGGTCGGTGGCGACGCTGTTCGTGACGTCGCTGCTGATTTCGCTGATGGCGTATCTGTAGGAGCGAAATGGGCGCGCGGGAAGACAGCGAATGGATCCGGGCGGAAGCGGTGCGGGCGACGCCGGACGGGCCGGCGTGGAGCTTTGCGGTGCCGCGGGGCGGCGCGCTGTGGATTCCGGACGTCCGGGACGGCGACGCGGCCTGGCTGGACTGGCTGACGGGCATCGAGCCGCCGCCGGCGGGCCAGATGTTCTGGAAAGGCGTCGAATGGCGGGAGCGGAACCCGGACGACGCGGCGGCGGAACGCGGCCGCCTGGGCTGCGTCTTCGCGGTTGGCGGGTTGCTGGCGAATCTGGACATGGACGAAAACGCGTGGCTGCCGGCGCGCATCCATCGTCGCGCGGAGGCGGAAGCCGGAATCGAGCGCTGGGCGCGCTTCTTCGGCGTCTGGCCGCTGCCGGCGGAGCGGGCGCCGTTCGTGCGCGAGCGCGACCGCCGGAAGATCCTGTGGGTTCGCGCTTTCGCGGGGAATCCGGAGGCGCTGGTGCTGGAACGCCCGCTGCGCGACGCGCCGGCGGAGGACCGGACCCTGTTCCTGGCGGCGGTGCGGGAGGCGCGTGCGGCCGGTTGCGCGACGGTCTGGCTGGACGAAGATCTGGATGCGGAAACGCGGGCGGCGCTGGCGCCGCTGGCGCAGGCGGCGCCGGAGTCGGCGTGAGGAGCGGAGCATGGCGAAGAAATTCAAATTCCGATACGTGAACGAAATCGTGGGCGGCTTCGTGCTGCTGACGTTCCTGCTGCTGCTGGCCGGCGTGCTGGTGGCGGGGCACGCGCAGCATTGGTTCGAGGCGAAATACGAGATCGGTCTGAAGTTCCCGGCGGAAGGCTCGATGGAACTCCAGAAGGGTGCGGAAGTGATGCTGCTGGGCGCGAAGGTCGGCAGCGTGCAGGACATCGTCGTGGACGACGACGGCCACATCTCCGGCACGATGCGGGTGCGCGGGCCGTTCATGCGGTTCGTGCGCGCGGATTCGATCGCGCTGGTGAAGAAGAAGATGGTGGTGACCGGCGACGCCTACGTCGAACTGACCCGCGGCACGGGCGCGGAGCTGCCGCGCGCGGGCGGCGAAATCGAATGCGTGAAGGACACGGAAATCATCCAGATGTTGGAAGAGGCCCTCGAGTCGATCCGCAAGGAGGCGCTCAACACGCTGGCGCTGGTGAACGCCGCCATCGCGGAATACACGGATTTGGCGGCGGGCATGAACGACACGGACGGCAACCTGCAGAGCCTGTTGAAGAACGCCAACGGCCTGCTGGAAGACGTGCGCAAGGGTCCGGGCGTGCCGGCGAAGCTGCTGAACAATCCCGCCATGGCGAAGGACGTCGAAGACGTCGTCGGGCAGATCCAGGCGCTGATGGCGAAGGTCAACGCCATGGCCGCGGACGTCCAGAAGGTCGTGGCCAAGCTGCCGCCGATGGCCGACGTCGTCGCCGGCGAAGTGGACAACCTGCCGGCGCTCACCGGCGATGCGCAGACGCTGATGCGCGAGACGACGACGCTGCTGGACGGCCTGCAGAAGCATTGGCTGCTGCGGAAATACATGGGATCGGACGACGCCATCCGCTCCGAGGAGGTGCTGGTGCCATGAGGAAAAAAGCGGGCATTCAGAATTCAGGATTCAGGATTCGGAATGGGCGGCGCCAAGCGCGCGGTTGGCTCGCGGTTTTGGCGCTGGGTTGGACGGCGGGCTGCGCGTCGCCGCCGGCCGCGCAATTCACGGATGCGGATTGGGTGTCGCATGCCGCGACGGGCCGCGGCGCCTACGAGCGCGGCGATGTCCGCCGCGCGGCGGAGGCCTATGGCCGCGCGGAGCAGCGGGCCCGGGCGCTGGACGACGCCGACGCGCTGGCGGTCGCGGCGGTGAACCGCGCCTTGTGCCTCGTGGCCGCCGGGCAGGCGCCGGAAGCGCGCGCGGCGATCGACGAAGCGCTGGCGGATGCGCGGGTGTCGCCGCAGCGCCGGGCGGAGCTGCAGGTGGCGGGCGCGCGGGCGGACCGGGCGGCGGGCCACGCCGCCGCGGCGCGGGCCCGCGCGGCGGAAGCGCTGAAGTCGCAGCCCGATTCGCTCCTGCGGGCGCAAGCCCTGCTGGTGCGCGCCGGCGCCGAATTGGCCCGTCCGGATCCCGCGGCGGCGACGCAGGCGCTGACGGACGGATTGAGCGAAAAGGCGTGGCGGCAGTTGCCGGCCTCGCTGCGCGCCGAGCGCGCCGCGTTGCGCGGCGCGATCGCCGCGGCGGACAAAAAGCCCGCGGAAGCCGTCGCGCGGCAGGACGAGGCCGCGGCGCTGTGGAAGCAGGCGGACCGGTTGCCGGAAATGGCGCGCGCCTTGGCCGAAGCCGGGCGCCAAGCGCAGGCGGCCGACGATCTCGCCGGCGCCGCCGATCGCTTCTACCGGTCGGCGCGGAGCCTCTGGGCGCAGGGACTCCAGCCGGAGGCCGTTCGTGTGCTGGAAGAAGGCGTTTCCGTCGCCGAACGCCTTGACGACGAGGCAATTGCGAAGAAAATGGCGGATCTGTTTGTAACCTTCAAGGCGGAACAGCGACAGAATGAACAATGAAACCCGGAGCATGGGCATGAAAAAATGGATTCTGATGGGATGCGCGGCGCTGGTGGCGACCGGCGCCTGGGCGGCGAAGGAAATGAGCGTGCAGGTGCGCGATGGCCAATTGCGCAACCGGGCATCCTTCCTCGGCACGGTGACGGCCACGGTGGCCTACGGCGATCGCGTGACCGTGAACCAGACGCAGGCGGGCTGGTGCGAAGTGGCGACGGCGTCCGGCGCCTCGGGCTGGATCCACGAATCGGCGCTGACGCCCAAGCGCGTCGTGCTGAGTTCGGGCACGGAAGACGCGCGCGCCCAGTCGGTGGGCAGCGAGGAAGTCGCGCTGGCCGGCAAGGGCTTCAGCAAGGAAGTCGAGGCGGAATACAAGAAGCAGAACAAGGACCTCGACTACACGTGGGTGGATTGGATGGGCAAGCAGACGGTGCCGCCGGAGCAGCTCGTGCAGTTCTTGAAGCAGGGCGGCTTGGCCCAGTGAGGAGCGCGAAATGAACGTCCAATTCAACGTGAAAAACATCGGGATCGCGGCGCTGGCGGCCGCGTTGGCGGCTTGGGCGACGGGGTGCGAAACGGTCAACGCCGTGGTCGGCGCCGCGGCGGACGCCGCGGCCGCGGGCGGCGTCATCACGACCAACCAGGCGGCGAGCATCAACCGCACGACGCAGGCCGTGACGAAGACGTTCCAGGACATCACGCCGGAACAGGAATACTATGTCGGCCGCACGGTGGCGGCCACGGTGCTGACGCAGTACAAGCCGCTGGCGAAGGAAGACCTGAACGGCTACCTCAACCGGATCGGCCAGTCGCTGGCGCAGTTTTCCACGCGGCCGGAGACCTTCGGCGGCTACCACTTCATGGCGCTGGATTCCGATGAAATCAACGCGTTCGCGGCGCCGGGCGGGCTGATCCTGGCCACGCGCGGCCTGCTGAAATGCTGCCAGAACGAAGACCAACTGGCCGCGGTGCTCGCGCACGAAATCGGCCACGTCGAGAAGCAGCACGGCCTGCGGGCCATCAAGACCGGCCGGCTCAATTCCGCGCTGACGATCCTGGCGGTCGAGGCCGGCAAGAACCTCGCCGGCGAACAGCTGGCGGAGGTGACGCAGGCCTTCGACGAATCCATCAACGACATCACCGGCACGCTGATGAACAGCGGCTATTCGCGGAAGCTGGAGTACGAAGCGGACGCGGCGGCGGTGGCCATCCTGAAGCAGTCGGGCTACCAGCCCGGCGCGCTGGCGGCAATGCTCGAAAACATGGCCAAGAACTGGGATGCCTCGCGCCGCGATTTCGCGGCGACGCACCCGGCGCCGGCGGATCGCCTGGCGGAACTCCGGAAGATCGGCGTCGTTTCGTCGGTGGTTTCCGCGAATGCCCGCCAGCAGCGGTTCCTCGCCGCGACGCAGGCGCTGTGACGGGGCGGCGGACCGGATGAACAAGAAGATCGCGTACGGGCTGTTGGCCGGCGCGCTGGCCGCCGGCGTCGTCGGCGCGCTGGCCCGCACGGGCTGGCTCGAGCGCTGGGACAATCCGCTCGCCGACTGGCGCGCGCGCGCGCTGGCCAAGCCTTCCGCCGCGACGGAGCGGGTGAAGCTGATCCTGCTGGACCAGGAAAGCCTGGACTGGGGCAGCAAAGAGCAAAGGCTTAAATGGTCGTGGCCGCGGGAAGTTTACGGCCCGCTGCTGGACTACCTGAAGCGCAACGGTGCCCGAACATCGGCATTCGATGTGCTCTACACGGAACCATCGGCCTACGGCGTACCGGACGACGAGGCGCTCGGCGCCGCCATCGCGCGTTTTGGCAACTTCGTCGGGGCCGTTTTCCTTGGCCAGCAGACGGAACAAACTGCGACATGGCCTGCTTTCGCCAAGCCCAGCACCATCGAAATCCAAGGGCTGGAAGCGTGGCTGGCGGCGCATCCGGAAGCGGCGGCGGACCTCGTCGCGCCGCGCGCGGCGTTCCCCGTGCCGGAGGTGGCGGTTGCAGCGGCTGCCCTCGGCAACGTGAGCGCTGCGGCCGATGCCGACGGCATCTACCGCCGCGTCGCGCCGTTCCGCATCTTCGATGGCCAAGTCCTGCCCACGCTGGGCTTCGCGGCCTGGCTCGTAGGCCTCGGCCCGGACCGCGGCGACATCGCGATTCGGCCCGGCGAACTGGCCGTGGGCGGTCGCCGGATTCCGCTGGACGACCATGGTCGCATGATTCTTAAGTTCCGCGGCCCGACGCGGACGCATCAGGCCTTCGGTGCGGCCGCCGTAATCCAGTCTGAAATACGCCTGCTGGAAGGTGCTAAACCGCCGATCCGGGACGGCAGCATTTTCAAGGATGCCCATGTGTTCTTCGGCTTCAGCGCGCCGGGCCTGAAGGACACGGTGAACTCGCCGATGGGCGCGGGCTATCCGGGCGTGGAAATCCACGCGACGATGCTCGACGACCTGCTGGCCGGCGATTTCCTGCGCGATGCCCCGCAACCGCTGGTGTGGGCGTGGGTGCTGCTGCTGGCGTTGGTCGCCGGCGTGGCCGCGTCGTCGGCGCGCAACGGCTGGCACAGCGCGGCGGCGGCTGTCGGGCTGTTGCCGCTGCCGCTGCTGGCGGGCTTGGCGGCGTGGCAGGCGGGCATCGTGCTGCCGGTGGCGGGCGCGACGGCGGGCATCGGGATCGCCTTGCTGGGCGGGGCCGTCGTCAATTTCGTGCTGGAAGGGCGCCAGAAGATGTTCATCAAGGGCGCGTTCAAGCACTACCTGAGCGCGGAGGTCATCGAGCAGATCATGCGCGATCCCGACAGCCTCAAGCTCGGCGGCGAACGGCGCGAACTGACGATCTTCTTCTCCGACCTGCAGGGCTTCTCGACGATCTCCGAACGGCTCGGTCCCGAAGACCTGACCAAGCTGCTGAACGATTACCTGTCCGACATGACGGACATCATCCTCGAAGAAGGCGGCACGCTGGACAAGTACGAGGGCGACGCGATCATCGCGTTCTGGAACGCGCCGCTGCACCAGCCCGACCACGCGACGCGCGCGGTGCGCGCCGCGGTGCGCTGCCAGCGCAAGCTGGCGGAGCGCCGCGCGGAATTCGAACAACGCACGGGCGCGGTCCTCAAGATGCGCATCGGCCTGAACACGGGCGCGGTGGTCGTCGGCAACATGGGCTCGAGCAATCGCTTCGACTACACCGTGCTCGGCGACGCCGCAAACCTGGCCTCGCGCCTCGAAGGCGCGAACAAGGCGCTGGGCACCTACCTGATGATCGCCGAAGCGACGTGGTCGCAGACGGCCGGCGCCTTCCCCGGGCGGGAGCTGGGCTGCCTGCGCGTGGTGGGCCGCAAGACCCCCGTGCGCGTGTACGAGGCGATGGGATTGGAAGGGGAGGCGGCACCCGGCGCGGCTCGCGACTTCGAATCCGCGCTGGCCCTCGCGCGGGCGGCGCGCTGGAGCGACGCGGCGGCAGCGTTCGCGGCCCTCGGCGACGACGCGGCGGCGAAGACCTACGCGGCGAAATGCCGCGCCTTGGCGGAAGCCGGCGCGGATGCGGCGTGGGACGGCATCTGGAACTTGACCGAAAAGTGAGGATGGCGGCATGAAGATCATCTTGGGCGGCGCGCGGGGCAGTTTTCCCGTGGCGGGTGCGGAGCAGACGCGCTACGGCGGCGAAACCTTCGCGCTGCTGGCGGAAGGCGCGGACGGCGCGCAGGCGCTGTTCGACGCCGGCAGCGGCGTGCGGCGCCTGCTCGGCCGGCTGCGGCCCGGCGGCGCGCTGTTCTTCACCCACGTCCATCTGGACCACGTGCTCGGGTTGCCGCTGCTGGAAAAATCCTGGCCGGCGCGGCTGATCTCGCCCCGCGGCGGCTTGCGGGAAGAACTGGCGCGGGTGTACGCGCCGCCCATCTGGCCGGTGAAGTTGCCGGCCGCGGAATATCCGGCGCCGACCGCGCCGGTCGAGATCGGCGGCCTGCGAGTGAGCTGGCAGGCGGTGGCGCATCCCGACGGCTGCTGCGCCTATCGCGTGGACGAACCGGCGACGGGCGCCGGCGCGGTGGTGGCGACGGACGTCGAATGGGCGGCGATGACCCCGCGCGCGCAGGATGCGTTCGCGCTGTTCGCGCGCGGCGCGGACCTGCTGGTGTTCGACGCGCATTTCCGCCCGGAAGAATGCGCGGCGCACCGGGGCTGGGGCCACAGCTCGTGGGCCGACGCCGCGGACGCCGCCCGCCGTTGCGGCGCGCGGACCTTGTGGCTGATGCACCATGCGCCGGAACGCACCGACGCCCAGATCGACGTCATGGCGGCCGAAGCGGCGGCGGCGTTCAAGGGCGCCGTCTGCGTCGCGGCGGGCGCCGAATGGGAGAGCGAACGTGAATAGCGCGCTGGCATTTCGTTTTGCGGAAGGAGCGATCCTCGTCCTGCTGGCGCTGGCCGCGCTGGGGTTGGCCGCCGCGCCGCGCCGGCGCCTGGCGCGCGCGGGGCGGGAAGCGCGCGCGGCGGCGGGACGCTGGCTGTGGGCGTTGGCGGAAAGCCTGGTCTTTCCGCTGCTGGCGCTGGCGCTGGGCGGGTTGGCGCTGGCGCTGCCGGCGGCGCTGGATGCGGCTTGGGCGGAGCGGATTCCGGCGGCGCATCGCATGGCGTGGGTTCTGTTCTGGCTCCTGCTGGCGGGCTACGATTTCGCGGAAGCGGCGGCGCTGCGGATTTCCGCCGCCACCGGCCGGTTCCATCTGCCGGCGCTGCTGCGGGGCGTGCTGCGGGTGGCGGCGACGGCGCTGGCCGCGTTTTTCGTGCTGCGGTTCGAGCTCGGCTGGAACATCACGCCGCTGCTGGCGTCCACCGCGCTGGTCACGGCGGTGGTCGGCTTCGCGCTGCAGGGCGTGCTGGGCAACCTGCTGGCCGGCATGTCCCTCAACCTCACGGGATCGCTGGCGCCCAAGGATTGGGTGGCCATCGACGACCTAGAGGGACAGGTGGACGAAATGAACTGGCGCGAGACGTGGTTGGTCACGCTCGAAAACGTGCCGGTGCGCATCCCCAACAGCAAGGTGGCCGACGCGCGCATTCGCCACTTGAGCCGCCCGGAAGGCCCGCGGCGCTGCTCCCTTTTCGTGGACGCCGGCTACGACGCGCCGCCGGATGAAGTGATCGAAGCCCTCCTGGCGGCGGCGCTGGCGGTGCCGGACGTGCGCCGGACGCCGGAGCCCGCGGCCTTCGTCCTGGACTACAAGAGCTATGGCATCGGCTACGAACTGCGGATTTGGCTCGACCGCTATCCGCTGCGCAATCCGATCATGGGCGAGGTGCGCCGCCACGTCTGGTACCAGTTCAAGCGCCGCGGCATCGACATCCC
The DNA here is from genome assembly GCA_964436715.1 of uncultured Verrucomicrobiota bacterium. Taxonomy (GTDB): domain Bacteria; phylum Verrucomicrobiota; class Kiritimatiellia; order CAIQIC01; family Lenti-01; genus Lenti-01. The sequence goes on from CAYTEK010000063.1 coordinate 13,285, forward strand.
GTATCCGGTGACGGATCAGGTGTTGAACGATTTCATGGCGCGGGCCGTGCCCCCGGCGTCGGTCCCGGCGGACGATCCGGCGGCCCGCCGGCGAGCGGCGGGCCTGCTCGCCAGCGATTTCGCGAAAAAGGTGCTGACCGGCGCGGACGGCCAGATGCTGGTGCCGCCGGCGGAACTGGCCGCCTGGGCCGGACGCTTGGCGAGCGAACTCTACGGTCGCGGCGAAACCGTGTTCCGGCAGGGCGATCCCGGCGAGTGCTGCTACGTGGTGCTCTCCGGCCGCCTCGAAGGGCGCATCCAGCACGCCGCGGCGGACCAGACGACGACTTTTGCCGTCGGCGCCGGCGCGGTGGTCGGCGAGATGAGCTTGGTGACGGGCTTGCCGCGCATGGCGGAAATCCGGACGATGGAGGCGACGGAACTGCTGAAGATCCCCGCGCCGGAATTCGCGGAACTGCTGGGCAAGCACGCGGGCCTCGTCGAGCAGGTGAGCCTGCTGGTGGCCGAGCGGGTGCAGCAGAACCGCAAGCAGATCGAAGAGCTGTTGGCCGCCGGCGGCGCCGCCGCGAACCAGGCGGTCTCTCGCGAAGGCATTTTGACGCGCTTCTGGCGGCTGCTGGGCGGCGCCGGTAAAACGCGGTAAAATTCGCGCCGTTTTGCGGTTGCTTCGACCGGGCGGAGCCCGGATACTATCCACGATGGCAGGCGGGAAACTCCCCGCCGCCGCGCGAGAGGTGGACGATGAACGTGGTGGCCGTGATTCTGGGCGGGGGCGAAGGCAAGCGCTTGCAGCCGTTGACGCGCGACCGCTGCAAGCCGGCCGTGCCGTTGGCGGGCAAGTATCGCCTGGTGGACATTCCCGTCAGCAACTGCATCAACAGCGGCATCCGGCGCATGTACGTGCTGACGCAGTTCAACAGCGTGTCGCTGCACCAGCACGTGGCGGGCACCTACGTCTTCGACCAGTTCCACAGCGGCTTCGTGCGGATTCTCGCCGCGCAGCAGACGCCGAGCGGCGAAACGTGGTTCCAGGGAACGGCCGACGCGGTGCGGCAAGGCCTGCGCTACGTGCTGGACCGGCAGCCCGACCACGTGCTGATCCTTTCCGGCGACCAGCTCTACCAGATGGATTTCCGTTCCGTGGTGGAAGCGCACGTCCGCAACAAGGCCGAAGTGACGATCTGCACGAAGCCGGTGCCGCGCCGCGAAGCCGGCGCGCTGGGCATCATGCAGGCCGACGCCCGCGACCGCATCGTGCGCTTCGTGGAAAAACCCGGCGACACGCCCGCGCTCGACGCGCTGCGCGAGCCCGGCCCCGGCCCCGAACGCTACCTGGCCAGCATGGGCATCTACCTGTTCGACACGAAGGTGCTGCTGGAGCTGCTGGACAACGACGCCCGGGATTTCGGCAAGAACATCATTCCGGCGGCCATCCAAAACCGCGCGGTCTATCGCTACTTGTTCGACGGCTACTGGCGCGACATCGGAACCATCCGCGCCTTCTGGGAGGCGAACATGGAGCTGGCGGAAGCGCTGCCGCAGTTCAACCTCTACGCCGCGAACGCGCCGATCTACACGCCCATGCGCTACCTGCCGCCGTCGAAGCTCAACGGCTGCGACCTGAACCGCGCGCTGCTGAGCGAAGGCTGCATCATTTCCGGCCACCGCATCCTGCGGTCCATCATCGGCGTCCGCGCCAACGTGGGCGAGGGCAGCGTGATCGAACACACGGTGATGATGGGCGCCGACTACTACGACTCGAAGGAACTGGCCCCGGGCGGAATTCCCATGGGCGTCGGCCGCGACTGCTTCATCCGCAACGCCATCATCGACAAGAACGCGCGCATCGGCGACGGCTGCTACATCACGCCCGACGGCAAGGGCGACGTCGTGACCGACCTGTACACCGTCCAGGACGGCGTCATCGTCATTCCCAAGAAAACCGTCATTCCGCCCGGCACGCGGATTTGATCCGCGCTCGGATCGCGATCGTGGTTCGGGCGGGCCCCACCACCTTGCGTGGCGGGGGAGCCAACGTTTGCCTCCCGCGACGCAAGGTCGCGGGGCGGCCCGATCCGCAAACGGTCGGTTGCTTGCGCAGGAACCCATCGGGCGTTGCCTTCGACGCCGCCATGCCAACCGATCGCGAGATCCCTCGGCCGGCGCGGGATGCCGCTACGGCGCCGGCGGCTGGTAGGCGGGGAGCGCCGGGCGTCGGCTGGGGCCGACGACCTTGCCGCGGTTGCCCGGTTCGTCGGCGGACGCGCCGCCGGATTCCAGATTCTGGCGGCGGCAATCCGCGATCAGGCGATAGCATTGGGAAACGTGCTCGCCGATGGGCACGTTGGTCGGCGCGATCGGCTGCAGCATTTCGAATTTCTTGGCGGCCTGGAACGCGGTTTCCTCGATGGCGGGCAGCAGTTCCAGATGCGATTTGTCCGCCAGAAAGCGCTTGTATTGCTCCAGCGCCTGGTTGAAAAGCTTGGCGCCTTGCAGGAAATCGGGATCCTGCCAGGTTTCGCCGGCCTTGGGCGGCGGCGCGGACGAGCGGGCCGCCGGCGCCGGGGCGGGGGCGGATGCGGCGGGTGCGAGCCGGGCGGCGGCGGGTTGGCGGATGTTGCGGGCTTCGACGGCCAGTTTTTGGCAGCGGGCGATGCAGTCCGCCAGCGGCACGTCCGCGGGAGCTTCGGCTTGGAGATGGTCGAAGGTCATGGCCGCCTGCAGCGCGCCGTCTTCGATCTGCTTCAGCAATTCCGCCGGCCGGCGGTCGCGCTGATAGGTGCGGTAGCGATCCAGCGCCTGGTTGAACAACCGCACGCCCTGCTGGAATTGCGGATGGTTCCACGCCGTGGCCGAAAGGAAATCCAATTTGACCGTCGCCGGCGCGGGAGCGCGGGGGGCGGCTTGCGCGCCGGCGGCGGCCGGCGCC
>CAYTEK010000064.1:0-15892 GCA_964436715.1 uncultured Verrucomicrobiota bacterium
CGCGAGCGGCCGAAACGCGATTTTCGTCGCCGGCGTGTGTTTTTCGAGCCGGTGCCCCCCGCGGGCGGCGGCGAGGACGACGAGGGTGCAGGGCGGGCGGGCGCTCATGGGGTTTCGTCCAAGATGCGGATCGCGAAAGGCGGCAGCAGGCGGTCGTCGGTCCGGATGCCGACCACGCGCCATTCCTGGAGCAGTTCGTCGGAGAGCTTGACGATGTCGGTGGTCGTTTCGACGCGCCAGCCGGGCGGCGCCGCGGGCAGTTCGTCGGGCCGCAGGCGCTGGGCGGCATAGAGGGCGGGGAGCAGGAAGGAGGCTTCGCCGTCGCGCGCCGCCGCCCGTTCGGTGCGGGCCGCGAAGGCCGTGGCGGACGCGGCGGCCGTGGCCAACAGCGCGCTGAGACCCAACGCCACCAGCACTTCGATGAGCGTGAAGCCGGCACGGTTGTCGAAGCATGCGTTCATCTGTGTTTGCACTCTGTCACGGCCCCGCGCGCGCGGCAACTTCGTTTTGCGCGCGGCAACTTCGCGCCGCGCATCTGTGCGGCGCCCCTGTTTCCCGCGTTCCGCTTGGCGGCCCGCCAAGGCGTCTCAGCGCAAAATCAAATCATATGATCATTAATTAACCATCATACGAATCATGTATTGAAGAATATCGTTATTGCCGTAATTACAATGTGATATGAAATATGTGACCAAGGATAAAACAATATCATCATTAATTAACCATCATACGAATTGAGGTGCGTGCAACTTGCATGGATTAGTGCTTGGACGCTCCGCTTCGGAAAAATGCCGAGGGCAATTGCCCGCGGTCATCCCGAATGGGCCGCGGGATCTCGGCGGGGTTCCGCATTCCGACCCTCGAGAAGGGGCGGAGAACCTGCGGTTTCGGTTTGGCCGCGCGGTCTCGGATGTCAGCGCGCCCTTTTCGTGTCGCGCCTCGTCGCGGCGCGGTGTAGGCTCTTTCCCCGATGCAAGACGGTTGGACAGGATCTGCGCCGGACAAAGCGAGGCCCGCGCGCGCGGCGGGCGGACAGTTCGCCTTGGCCGCGCTCGTGCTCGTGCTTGGATTCGGCTCCACGACTTGGATCGCGCGCTCCCAGGCCCGGCAGGAAAGCGCCCGCGTCGAACGCGAATTCCAGCAGGCAGCCGACAAGCTCTTCGCGCGCACGCTGCGCGAAATCCAGCTCTTCATGGAAGTGCTCGATTCCATTCGCCAGCTGCACAGCCTGTCCGACCAGGTTTCGCCGGCGGCGTTCGACGAACTCGTGCGCAAGGGCATGATCTACCAGCGGCGGATTCTCGGCGCCTATGCCTTCGCGCAGCGCCTGCCGCAGGACTTGCGCGCGGCCTACGAGCAGACCGGCGGCGCCGGCCATCCCATCGTGGAGCCCGCCGGCGCGGGCGAATTCCGCGCCGCGCCGGAACGCTCCGAATATTTCGTGCTGACCTACCAGACGCCGCCCGGCGGCCTCGGCGTCCCGCCGGGCTACGATTTCGCCGCGCGCGCGGAAGACCGCGCCGCCATCGCGGCGATGGAAAAGCTGGGCGTGTTCGCGTTGGGCGGCGCGCCGTTCGGCGCCGCGCCCGACGCCGGCCTGTTCATGTTTGCGCCGATCGTCTACGGGCCGGCGGCCGGCGCCGGCGAGTTGGTCGGTTTCGCGGCGGGCCTGTTCCAGCCCGCGCGCGTGCTGGAAACCGCCATGGGCGACGCCGCGCGCGGCCTCGTCGCGCGGCTGGAACCGACGGCCGGCGCGCCCGCGCCGCGCGGCGCCTTTCGCTTCGCGCGCGATTTCAGCTTGGCCAACCAGGAATGGCGTTTCGTTGCGGAAGCCGATCCGGCCTACTGGGCCGCCGCCCGTTCGCGCGCCCCCCGCGTCGTCGGCGCGCTCGGCGCCGCCGTTTCGCTGGGCGTGGCTGGCCTGCTGGGGGTGCTCGCCGGCCGTTCGCGCCGCATCGAAGCCCTCGTGCGCCGCCGCACCGCCGAACTGGCCGAAGCCAACCGCAAGCTCGCGGAATCGATGGAGGAACGCCGCAAGCTCGAGGACGAGGTCCTGCGGATTTCGGGCAGCGAAAAAGCGCGCATCGGCCGCGACCTGCACGACTCGCTCGGCCAGAAGCTGACCGGCGCCATGTATCTCTTCGGCGCGTATCGCCAGCGGACGCCCGCGGCGGATGCCGCCGCCGAAACGGATGCCGCCCAGATCGCCGCCACCCTCAAGGACGCCGTGAGCCAGGTGCGCCGCATCGCCCGGGGCCTCGCCCCCGTCGCGCTGACGGAAGACGGTCTCGCCGATGCCCTGCGCCGCTTGGCCGAGGAGTCCGCCGCCCTGTTCCAGAAGGACATCGAATTCTACGCCGAACGCGAGGGCAAGCCCCGCGACGTCGGCACCGCCGAACATCTCTACCTGATCGCGCAGGAAGCCGTGAACAACGCTGCCAAGCACGGCGGCGGCGCGCGCATCGTGATCGCGCTCGACTACGACGAGCGCGGCGGCGAACTGACCATCGAAGATGACGGCCGGGGCTTCGCGCAAGACCGTCGGGACGACCGCGAGGGCGGCAACGGCCTGCGCATCATGCGTCACCGCGCCGAAGTCTTCGGCGGCGAATTCGCGTTGGAAACGTCCACCCTCGGCGGTGTGCGCGTCCGCTGCCGCTTTCCCCGGGCGTAGGCCCGCCGGCTTCAGTCCGTTTCCGGAAAGGCCTGTTTCAGCAGTTCGCCGGCCTCGGCTGCGTGGGCGGAATCGATCAGGAGGCGGACGCCCCCGAGGTTGGCCAGGTGCGGCCGCATGCCGCCGCAATCGTCGCGCGCGACGAAAGCGGGAATGCCGTGCGCTTCGAGATGGGTGCGGGCCACCTCGGCCAGCATGTCGTCGAGATAGGTGGCGATGCAGATCTGGCGGCTGGCGGTCATGGCGTTTCTTCGGCGGCGGGTTGGGCAACGACGAGGGAATTGGTGGCGCCGCCGACGATCTTGGTCGCGGCGTTGGACGGATCGAGGAGCCATTTGCCGTCGACCACGAACTTGTAGGCGTATTCGCCGGCGGGGATGCGCAGTTCGGCGGACCAGAGGCCGACTTTCTCGAGGGACAACTGGTGGTTGACGGCGTTCCAGCCGTTGAATTCGCCGGCGACGGAGACGTAGCGCGCGGCGCGGTCGCGGTATTCGAAGCGGACGGGGACCAGGGAGGCGGCGGTGGAAACCGGCCGGACGGGACGGGTTTCGACGCGGCGATTCGCGGGGTTGAACTGGGAGTTTTCCGTGTTGCGGTTGCCGTCGCGGATGGCATCGCCCGCAAGAGGGTCCTCGATCCAATTGCCATCGACCACGAATTTGTAGGCGTAGCGGCCGGGGAAGAGGTCGAGTTCGACGTACCACCAGCCATCGTCTTCCCGTCGCGTCATGGGCGTGGCCGTGGCATCCCATTCGTTGAACAGGCCGGCCACGAACACGTTGGTGGCCAGCGGAGCATCGAGATCCAGATAGGCGCGAATGAGCTGGGTGGTGGCCATCTGTTCCGGCGTCATCCTGGCGGCCAACCGGTCGGCCAGTTCGTTCTGGCCGTGGAGTTTTGCCAAATGCCAGGGAGTCAGGTCCTCCTCGTTCTGGCGGAGGGCGGGATCGGCGCCGGCGGTGAGGAGGCGTTCGGCGACGTTCGTTTGGCTGCGGCGCACGGCGACGTACAGCGGAGTTTGGCCGTCGGGGGTGGTGCGGTTGGGGTCGGCGCCGGCGGCGAGGAGGGCGTCGACGAAATCGATTTGTCCGTGCCACGCCGCGTTGGCCAGCAAGGGCCAACGACCGGCGGGGACCTGGTTGGGATCGACGCCGCGTTCCAGGAAGCGAACGAAGGCCGTCAGGTTCGTTGCCCACATGGCCTTGCGCAGGACGCCTTCGCCGTTGTCGTTGAACACGTCGGTGCGGGCGCCGGCGGCGAGCAGGAGGTCGATCGTTTCCGGCGAGGAGCCGTCGGCCGCCAGCAGCATGGCGGTCATGCCGGCGCGGCTGCGGCGTTCCAGTTCGGCGCCGGCGGCGACGAGTTGGCGAACCACGTCCACATGATCGTGGCGGACGGCCGCCATGAGAGGCGTCCACAGGTCGTTGGTTTCGACGAGATCGGGATCGGCGCCGGCCGCGAGGAGCGCCTGCACGGCGTTGGTGCCGCCATCCTTTGCCGCCAAGTACAACGCGGAATAGCCGCTGTGGATACGCTGGTCGAGGGGGAGGTTCCGCGCGATGCACCAGCTGACAGCGGCGGCGTTGTCCCGTTTGGCGGCCAGATGCAGGAGATTCCAGCCTTTATTGTCGATCGTTTCGAGGTCTGCGCCGCGATCGGCCAGGCAATCCAGCATGTCCAGCTGGTTGCGCTGGATGGCGCGGGCAATGGCGCTGTGGCCGTAGGCATCGACGGCGTTGAGCTGGGCGCCGCGGTCGAGCAGGAGCTGGGCGCATTCCCGCGCGCCGTTGCCGGCGGCCGTCATGAGCGGCGTGCTGCCGTATTCGTTCGTCGCCCGGACGTCGGCGCCGGCGTCCAGCAGGACCTGGACCAGGGGAATGTTGTTATCCGCGGCGGCCACATGCAGCGCGGTGCCGCCGTAGACCATGGGTTGATCGACCGGGGCGCCGGCGGCGAGCGAGCGGCGCACGGCAACGACGTTCCCATCCATGACGGCCCGCGGAAACGACGGGGCCACGGCGGCCGTTGCGGAATCCGGCGCGGATTCATGGATGTAGACGGACTCCGCCAGTGCAAAGGCATGCAGGGCGAGTCCCAGCTGGAGAAGGAAGAATGTCATGATGGTTTCCTGTCGGTGGCGCGGAAGAACGGACCGGTGACGACGGACAAAGATTATCGCCGAGGAAACGAAACGGCAATGAAGAACGCGACATGAAGAACGCGCCGCGTCGAAACCGGCGGCGGATGGACGTCGCGCGTTCCCGCATCGGGCGCAAAAAAATCCCCTGCCGCGGGGCGGCAGGGGAGGGGGTCAACCGCGGACGGCGGTTCAGCCGTAGACGGCCGCGCTGCCCAATTCCTCTTCGATGCGGAGGAGCTGGTTGTACTTGCAGATGCGGTCGGTGCGGGAGAGGGAACCGGTCTTGATCTGGCCGGCGTTCACGGCGACGGCGAGGTCGGCGATGAAGGCGTCCTCGGTCTCGCCCGAGCGGTGGCTGATCACGTTGGTGTAGCCGTGGCGCTTGGCGAGGGCGATCGCGGCGAGCGTCTCGGAGATGGTGCCGATCTGGTTGACCTTGATGAGGATCGAATTCGCGACGCCGAGGTCGATGCCCTTCTGCAGGAACTTGACGTTGGTGACGAACAGATCGTCGCCGACGAGCTGGATCTTGCCGCCGAGCTTGTCGGTCAGGAGCTTCCAGCCGTCCCAATCGCCCTCGGCGCAGCCGTCTTCGATGGAGACGATGGGGAACTTCTTGCACCAGCCTTCGTACATGGCGACCATGTCGGCGGCGGTCTTCACGGACTGGTCGCTCTTGTGCAGCGTGTACTTCTTCGTCTTGGAATCGAAGAATTCGCTGGCGGCGACGTCGAGGGCGATGAAGACGTCCTTGCCGGGCTTGTAGCCGGCGGCGGCGATGGCTTCGACGAGGACTTCCAGCGCGTTGGTGTTGCTGGCGAGGCCCGGCGCGAAACCGCCTTCGTCGCCGACGGCGGTGGAGAGCTTCTTGCCCTTGAGGATCTTCTTGAGGGCGTGGAAGACTTCGGCGCCCATGCGCAGGCCTTCGGCGAAGGACTTGGCGCCGCGGGGGACGATCATGAATTCCTGGACGTCGATGGGGGCGTCGGAGTGGGCGCCGCCGTTGATGACGTTCATCATCGGGACGGGCAGGACGTGGGCGTTGAGGCCGCCGAGGTGGCGGTAGAGCGGGATTTCGAGGGCGTTGGCGGCGGCGCGGGCCACGGCCATGGAGACGCCAAGCATGGCGTTGGCGCCGAGCTTGGACTTGGTTTCGGTGCCGTCGAGCTTGAGCATGGCGTCGTCGATCGCCTTCTGGTCGCGGGCATCCATGCCGACGAGCGCCTTGGCGATCAGGGCATTCACGTTCTTGACGGCCTTGAGCGTGCCTTTGCCGAGGTAGCGCTTGGCGTCGCCGTCGCGCAGTTCGAGGGCCTCGTTGACGCCCGTGGAGGCGCCGGAGGGCACGGCCGCCCGGCCGAGCACGCCGCTGGAAAGGACGACGTCGGCTTCGAGGGTGGGGTTGCCGCGGGAATCGAGGATTTCGCGGGCGTGGATGGATGCGATTTGGAACATGTGGGCTCTCCTGTCTGTTTTTTCTAAACTATCGGCGTCGCTCCGGGAAGCGGGCGACAAGGGCGTAATCTACACGCCGGCGGCCGAATGGCAACGTTTTTAAAGGAAAAACGGTTGATTCCCGCGTCGGCGGCGGGCCGTCAGCGCGGCGGCGCGGGCAGGGCGTCGAGGAGCCGGCGCACCTCGGCGCCGGTCAGCACGCGGTAGGCGGGTTGGCGGGCGCGTTCGTACTCGGGGCTATGGTGGCTGGCGGGATAGTCGTAGGCGCGCATTTCGCGGTCGAGGCGCTGCCATGCGGCCCACGTCAGGTGGCCGACGGGCTGTTTTTTCAACTCGCGGCCCAAGGCGCGCCACGCGGCGCGAAAGCGCGCCGGCGAGGCGTCGAAGCTTTGCGCGCCTTCGACGAACGCGGCGAGAAGCGGTTCGGGGGCGCCGCCCCGGGCGCGGTAGGGGCGCAGGTTCAGGCGGCCGATGCGGCCGTCGGGCGTCAGCGGCGTCCAGAGCGGTTCACCCGGCTGCGGCGGGCCGAGGGTGGCCCATTCGTTTTCCAGCCACTTGCGGACGGCGAATTCGTTCGCGACGGCGTGTTCGCCGCCGCGCGTCGCGTGGAAGAGCCATTTGTAGGCGTCTTCGATGCGCAGTTCCGGTTCGGCGCGCGCCTGCGCGAGAAAGAAATCCGCGTCGGGGTTCGGCGCGCGGGCGCAAGCGCCGAGCAGGACGAGCGGAAATAGGGCGCAGAGGCGTTTCATGGAACCCGGAGCGTAGCGGGCGCGCGGCGCATCCGTCAAATTTTTCTTGCGTAAAGCGCTTTCCCGTGCGAGTATTACGATCATGAATATTCGTAATAACGACGCGGACGCCGGAATCGCGCGCCTGAGCCTGTCGCTGCCGAACGGGCTGGCGGCGGACCTGGACCGGCTGGTGGCGGAAAAAGGCGCGGCGAGCCGGTCGGCGCTGGTGGCGGACCTGGTGCGGGCCGAAGTGGTCGAGCACCGCTCGCGCCGCGGCCGGCAGGAGATCGCCGGCACGATCACGCTGGTCTACGACCACCACGCGCGCAACCTGCAGGCGAAACTGACGGACATCCAGCACGACCGCGATGGCCTGATCGTGTCGGTGCTGCACGTGCATCTGAACCACCATGCCTGTCTCGAGGTGCTGGTGGTGCGGGGCCCGGCGGATCAGGTGCGGACGTTGGCGGACCAGCTGGCGGCCGTGCGCGGCGTGCGGCACGGCAAATTGACGATCACAACGACGGAACACAAGGAGTAGACGATGAACAGGCGATGGATGGCGGGACTGCTGGCGCTCGGCGCCGCGACGGCTTACGGACAAACCTCGGTGGTGACCCACTGGGAATTGCAAGCGACGACGACGACCGGCACGAGCGCGTGGGTGGAAAGTTTTCCGTGCGCGATCCGCGGCGTGATCGTGAACGATCCCGAGGAAATGCTGGATTATTCCTACAATCCCGAGGCCACGGCGTCGAACCTCATGGGCGGCCAATTCCAGGTGTTTTTCCAAGGCGTGGGCGACGATCGCGGCGGCACGGCGCTGTGGATGGCGCAGAACTACCAGGCCATGGGCATGTCCGGACAGGACTACGGGTCCGAATGGACCAACGAGATGCGGCGGGTGCAGTACGACGCCAACGGCCGCAAGTTCCGCAAAGGCGATCTGATCGAAGTGACGGCGCGCAAGGCGCTGTTCCGCGGCGGCAAGCGCAACATCAACGAAGCGCACCGCATCACCGCATCCAACGATTTCGACGTCGTCCTGGTGAAGGCCAACGTGGGCCTGCCGCAGGCGGAGGCGGCCACGCTGGCCGATCTGGTGAACGCCGACGGCACGCAGATCTTCGATGCGACCCGCGCGACGGGCGGCGAGCATTGGCAGGGCATGCGGGTGCGCCTCGACGGCATCCGCCTGACGAACACCAATGGCTGGGGCAAGACGAACTGGGCCGACCGGATCTGCACGGTCACGGACGACCAGGGCCGGTTCTTTCCGCTGCGCATGCCGCTCACGGACCTCGGCGAGCCGCTGGCTACGACAAAGGTTTTTTCCGCGACGGGCATCCTGAACCAGGAAAACAGCAACACCAACGGCTACGAGCTGTTCGTGCAGGAAATCGGGCCGGAACTGAGCATCGGCCAAGGCGCGGCGGGCGGCGTGGCCGTGAGCTTCTCGTCGGACTATGAAGGCTACGTGCTGCAGGCGTCGGACGACGGGCTGGAAAGCTGGCAGGACGTGGACGTGACCCCGCGCATGGTGGTCGTGGTCGAAGACGACGGCGCCGCGTCGAACCGGACCTATCGCCTGATCAAGAAGGACGAGTGAAGCGCGGCTTTTCATTGATCGAGCTGCTGGTCGCGCTGGCGGTGCTGCTGCTGCTGGCGGCGCTCGGCGTGCCGCCGGGGCTGGCGGCCCTCGAGCGCAGCCGGGCGGCGCGGGTCGTGGGCGACCTGCGAATGGCGGAAGTGGCGCTGGAAGCCTATCGCACGGACCACGGGTGCTATCCGCCGGTCGTGGTGTCGTGCGTCTCGGCGGACAAGGATCAGGTGCTGCAGTTGCCGCAGGAGCTGGGCGATGGCGGCTACCTGCCGAAGAATCCGCACGCGAAAACCTCGACGGTGCTGGAGGACCCCTTCCATCCCGGCAGCACGTACAAGTACGCCGCGCCGGAGAACTACTGGATGAACGGCTCGAAGCAGGACGATCGCTATCCGGTCTGGGTGCCCAGCGATTTTCCCGCGTGCTTGACGGCGGGCGGCAAGGCGGACGATTCGCCGAACAGCCCGCTGGCCTGGGCGGTCTGGAGCGTGGGCCCGCGAGCGGATGCAACGAAGGCGTTGAACTACAAGGCGCCGCTGGCGGCTTCCACTTGGTACGCAAAAACAGGCGATGCCGGCGTGATCGCCCGCTACAAGGAACGCAACGGCGCGACGTGGTCCACGCTGCGCTGAAGAAAGGACGCGCACGATGAATGCGACGATGGCATTGGAAAACGCGGCGGGCGGTTGGATCCTGCCGGCGCTCGGCCGACGGGCGATTTCAACCCAGGCGGTGCTGCTGCTGGCGGCCGCCTTCGTGCTGCCGGCCTTGGCGCACTGGGCCGGAGTGCCGGGCCGGATCTGGCTACCGATGCATTGGCCGGTGATTTTCGCGGGACTGTGCTACGGCTGGCGTTCGGGTGCGTTGATTGGCTTGGCGGCGCCGGGTGTCAGCTTCCTGCTGTCGGGCATGCCGCCGCCGGCGGTCTTGCCGGGGATGACGGCAGAACTGGCGGCCTATGGATTGTTGGCCGGGTGGTTCCGCGGGGCGCTGCGGTGGAACCTGTGGCTATCGGTGGCGTTGGCGTTGACTGGCGGGCGGCTGGCATGGATGGGGATGGCCTGGATGGCGGGGCGTCTGGCCGGGCCGTGGGGGGAGGTGCTGGGTGCGGCGCTGCTGCCCGGGGTGCCGGCGGCGCTGGCCCAGTTTGCATTGTTGCCGCTCGCGGCGGGCGGCTGGGTGCGGCGCGAGCGGTCAAAACGGGCGTTTTCCGGGGAAGCTGTTGACGGGCCCGGTCGGGACGGGATATAACGGCCGCAGTTCTTTGGACCGACGTGCCGGGAGGCGCGTCAAAACATGGATCAGTGCTTTCGGTCACGGCCGGAGGAGAATAGGGAAGCGGGTGGGAATCCCGCGCGGTAGCGCCGCTGTAACGAACGACGAACGCTTCAGGAAGCCACCGCCCGAAAGGGCGACAAGGCGAAGCCAGTAGGACGACTTCGGAGCCAGAAGACCTGCTGATCCATGCTCATCAAGTCCGCCGGCCGATGCCGGCGGCGACAATCGCGCCAACGATTGGATGAGGGAAATGAAGTGGGGTGGGCCCGTGCGGGCGTCCGCTTTCGATCCCTCGCGGGAGACCGCGGCTGGCTGCCGCGATGGAAAGAAAGCGGGTCCGGGTGCCGGCTGCAGAACAAATTGAGGCGGGACGGTTGAGATCCGGGGTGCCGGCGGCGGGAGACTTGTGTGTATGCAAGCGAGACGGGCGCATCGTGCCGTTCGATGGGGAGCGCATCCGCCGCGCCATCGCCGCCGCCTTTCGGGCGGAGGCGGGGCTGGCCGGGGGAGAGGTCTTGTCGGCGGAAACGGGAGCAGAGGCAGACCGGATCGCCGGTGACGTGGCGCGGGAGGTGTTGAACCGGGCGGCGGACGGGGATCGACCGGGCATTGAATCGATCCAGGATCTGGTCGAACGCCATTTGATGGCGGCGGGCCGGCATGCCGTGGCCAAGCGCTACATTCTCTACCGGGAAGAGCGGCGGCGGGTGCGGCTGGCGCGCGATCTGGGCGAGCCGCTGGTGCCGGCGGTATCCGCGGTGGACGAATACCTGGAGGCATCGGATTGGCGCGTGAACGCGAACGCCAACCAGGGGTACTCGCTGGGCGGGCTGATCCTGAACGTGTCGGGGAAGGTGACGGCAAACTACTGGTTGCACCGGGTGTACGGCGGGGAGATCGAGCGGGCGCACCGGGAAGGGGACCTGCACATTCACGACCTCGACCTGCTGGCGGGCTATTGCGCCGGGTGGTCGCTGCGGCAGTTGCTGTGGGAGGGGTTCAACGGGGTGGCGAACAAAGTGGAGGCGGGTCCGCCTCGGCACCTGCGCAGCGCGCTGGGCCAGATGGTGAACTTTCTGGGCACGCTCCAGAACGAGTGGGCCGGGGCGCAGGCGTTCAGTTCGGTGGACACCTATCTGGCGGCGTACGTCCGGCGCGACAAGCTGGACGAGGCGGAGGTGCGCCAGTGCTTGCAGGAGTTCGTGTACGGGCTGAACGCACCCTCGCGCTGGGGCACCCAGACGCCGTTCACCAACCTGACGTTCGACTGGACCTGCCCGGAGGATCTGCGGGAGAAACGGCCGGTGATTGGCGGGGCGGAGATGCCGTTTGCCTATGGTGAGTTGCAGGCGGAGATGGACATGGTGAACCGGGCGTTCATCGAGACGATGTGCGCAGGCGACTGCAAGGGACGGGTGTTCACGTTTCCGATCCCCACCTACAACATCGCGCCGGACTTCGACTGGGAGCATCCGAACTGCGAGTTGCTGTTTGGCATGGCGGCGAAATACGGGTTGCCGTATTTCCAGAACTTCCTGAATTCGGATCTGGAGCCGGGGATGGTGCGGTCGATGTGCTGCCGACTGCAACTGGATTTGCGGGAGTTGAAAAAGCGGGGCAACGGGCTGTTCGGATCGGGGGAGCAGACGGGATCCATCGGGGTGGTGACGCTGAATTGCGCGCGGCTGGGGCATCGAACGCGGGGCGACCGGGCGCGGCTGTTCGAGGAGTTGGACCGGCTGCTGGCCATGGCGAAACGAAGTCTGGAAATCAAGCGGCGGGTGGTGGAGGAGCGGATGGCGGCGGGGCTGTATCCGTATACGAAGCGCTATCTGGGGACGCTGCGGAACCACTTCAGCACGATCGGGGTGAACGGGCTGAACGAGTGCATCCGCAATTTCACGGAGGATCGCGAAAGCATCGCGACGGAGGCCGGGGCGGCGCTGGCGCTGGCGATCCTGGACCACGTGCGGGAGCGGATGGTGGAGTACCAGCAGGAGACGGGGCATTTGTACAATCTGGAAGCCACGCCGGCGGAGGCAGCGACTTTTCGGTTCGCGCGCGAGGACCAGAAGCGCTTTCCGGGAATCCGGCAGGCCGGGACGGAAGCCGCGCCGTACTACACGAATTCGTCGCAACTTCCGGTGGGCTGGACGGACGATCCGTTTGCGGCGCTTGTGCACCAGGAGCCGTTCCAGCAACGCTATACCGGCGGAACGGTGTTCCACCTCTATCTAGGCGAGCCGCTCGAAAGCGCGCGAGCCTGCCGGGAACTGGTGCGGCGGACGCTGACGCGGTTTCGGATTCCGTATCTGACGATCACGCCGACGTTTTCCATTTGCCCGAAGCACGGCTATCTGCCGGGCGAGCAGCTTGCGTGTCCGCGTTGCGCGGCGGAAGGGGCCGGGGAGCAGGCGTGCGAGGTGTGGACGCGCGTGATGGGCTACTACCGACCGGTCTCGCAATTCAACCGGGGCAAACAGAGCGAGCACCGGGAGCGGCAGCCTTTCGCTGTGCCCGGCGAGGGGGGCGAGGCATGAGATTCGGCGCGGAGGAACTGCCGGTGGCGGGGATCGGGCCGTTGAGCACGCTGGATTATCCGGGGCATCTGGCGCTGACGGTGTTCGCGCAAGGATGCCCTTGGCGTTGCCCGTATTGCCACAACGCGGCGCTGCGTCCGCCGGCGGGGCCGGCGGCCCGGCGCTGGGCGGAAGTGCGCGGGATGCTCGCGGAGAGACGCGGTTTTCTCGAAGCCGTGGTATTCAGCGGCGGAGAGCCCACGCTGCATCCGGGGCTGGCCGGGGCGTTGCGGGAGACGCGCGCGCTGGGCTTCCAGAACGGCCTGCACACGGCGGGGATGGTTCCGGAGCGCCTGCGGGAGATCCTGCCGCTGCTGGACTGGATCGGGCTGGACATCAAGGCGCCGTTCGACGAACGCTATGCCCGGTTGACCGGCGATCCGGACGCCGCGGCGAAAGTCGCGACGAGCTTGGCGCGGATTCAGGCATCGGCTGTGCCGTTCCAGTTGCGCATGACGGTCGCCGACGGGCCGGAAGGCGACCGCCTGCATGAAGAAGTCCGTTGGCATCTGCTTCGCTCCGGATATCCCAAACTGGTGCGGCAATCCATTCGAATTCCGAAATCCATCGCCCCGATCGAGGAGGTTTCATGATACTCAATGACAAGCGAATCGCGGCGCTCGCGCGCCGGGGGATGATCCGTCCGTTTGCGGCGCGGTTGGTGCGGCGCGCGGCCGCACGGCCGGTGCTTTCATATGGGCTGGGCAGCTTCGGCTACGATCTGCGGCTCTCGCCCAGGGAATTCAAGATTTTCCGGCATCTGCCGGGGCATGTGGTGGATCCGAAGAACTTTACGCCCGCGAGCGTGGAAACGGCGCCGTTGCATCGGGACGCGCATGGGGCGTATTTCATCCTGCCGGGCCGCAGCTACGGACTGGGCGTGGCGGTGGAACACCTGCACCTGCCGGACGACGTCAGCGCGATCTGCGTGGGCAAGAGCACCTACGCCCGCTGCGGCATCATCGCCAACGTGACTCCGGCCGAAGCCGGCTGGAAGGGATACTTGACGCTGGAATTCTCCAACAGCAGCGCCGCGGATTGCCGGATCTACGCGGGGGAGGGCGTGGTGCAGATGATCTTCCTGCGCGGCGAGCGCTGCCGGACCAGCTATTCCGCCCGCACGGGCAAGTACCAGGACCAGTCCGCCCGCATCACCCTGCCGCGGATCTGACGGACGCGCATTCCGGAGGCCGGGCATGGCGTAGCAAACGATTTGACGACGGGAGAGCGGGGAAGGCCGTGCAAGCCGGCCACAGTCGCGCTGCGGTAACAAGACACGACTTCCCATCCCGGCGGCATCCGGTTTGATGCCCCGGGAGCAAAGCCAATCGGCGGCCTGTCCGCCGGTGAAGGCGAGGAAGAAGGCGCCCCCCTCCGGGAGGGCACAAGCTTGGAGTCCGAACATCCGCCCCCGTCGCGGAAAAAACGAACCATCGCAAGAATGGAAAGGAACCATGACCACACGCATCCGGACCCACAATCTCGGTTTTCCCCGCATGGGGGCGAACCGCGAACTCAAGCGCGCCCTCGAATCGACCTGGGCGGGCAAGACCGCCGAAACCGAACTGCTCGCCGTCGCCCGGCGGCTCCGCGCGGAACACTGGCGGCTGCAGCAGGCCGCCGGCATCGACTGGATTCCGTCGAACGATTTCAGCCTCTACGACCAGATGCTCGACGCGTGCCGGCTCGTCGGCGCGATTCCGGAACGGTTCCGGGCGCTGGGGACCGGACTCGAAGCCTACTTCGCCATGGCCCGCGGCGAACCGAGCGGGTCCATCCGCGCCATGGAGATGACGAAGTGGTTCGACACCAACTATCACTATCTAGTTCCCGAATTGGAGAAAGGGCAGGAGTTCCATTTGGCTTCCACCAAGCCGTTCGACGAGTTTGCGGAGGCGCTGGCGCTGGGCATCCGGACGGTGCCGGTGCTGATCGGCCCGCTGACGTTCCTGCAACTGGCCAAGACCAGCGGCGCGGGCTTCAACCGCTTCGGGCTGATGGCGCGGCTGGTGCCGGTCTATGCGGAAGCCCTGCGGCGCTTGCGGGAAGCGGGCGCGGAATGGGTCCAACTGGACGAACCCGCGTTCGCCCTCGATCTGGACGCGGCGGCGCTCGCCGCCGCCCGGGACGCCTACGCGGCGCTGCGGACGGCCGCCCCGGGCCTGCGGATCCTGCTGGCCACCTATTTCGGCGGCTTGGGCGACAACCTTTCCGCCGTCTGCCGCCTGCCGGTGGACGCGCTCCACGTGGACGCGGTGCGCGCGCCCGCGGAACTCGACCGCTGGCTGGCGGAATTGCCGCCGACCATGGCGCTGTCCCTCGGCGTCGTCGATGGCCGCAACGTCTGGAAGAACGACTACGACGCGTCGCTCGATTTGCTGCGCCGAGCCCAGGCGGCGCTGGGGAGCGAACGGTTGCTGGTGTCGCCGTCCTGCTCGCTGCTGCACGTGCCGCACGGCTTGGACCGGGAAGTCCGCCTGGACGCGGAAATCAAGAGCTGGCTGGCGTTCGCGCGGGAGAAGCTGGCGGAAGTGGCGGAATTGGCCCGTCTGATGGGACCGCAAGGCGATGCGGAGGCCTTGAGCCGGAACCGCACCGTCGCGGCGCGCCGCCGGAGGCATCCGCAGGTGCGCGTCGCCGCGGTCCGCAATCGCCTGGCGGCCGTGGCCGCGGACGATCTGCGCCGGAAAAATCCGTATGCCGTGCGCTGGGCGCGGCAGCAGGCGCGGCTGCGTTTGCCGTCGTTGCCGACGACGACGATCGGTTCTTTCCCGCAAACGGCGGACGTGCGCGCGGCCCGCGCCCGGTTCCGCAAGGGCGAAACGACCGCGGCGGACTACGAGCGGTTCCTGGAAGCGGAAACGGCGGCCTGCGTCCGCTGGCAGGAGGAGATCGGACTCGACGTGCTGGTGCACGGCGAGTTCGAACGCACCGACATGGTGGAATACTTCGGCGAACAGCTCGCCGGATTCGTGTTCACGGAAAACGGCTGGGTGCAGAGCTACGGGTCGCGGTGCGTCAAGCCGCCGATCATCTTCGGCGACGTGGCGCGGCCCCGGCCGATGACGGTGCGCTGGTCCACCTATGCCCAGTCCCTGACGCTCAAGCCGATAAAGGCCATGCTGACGGGCCCCATCACGATTCTGCAATGGAGCTTCGTCCGCAACGACCAGCCGCGCCGCGACACCGCCTGGCAGATCGCGCTGGCCCTGCGCGACGAAGTCCGCGATCTCGAAGCCGCCGGGCTGCCGATCGTCCAGATCGACGAACCCGCGCTGCGGGAAGGCTTGCCGCTGCGCCGCGCCGATTGGCGCGCCTATCTGGACTGGGCGGGCCAGGCGTTCCGGCTCGCGTCCAGCGGGGTGCGCGACGACACCCAGATCCACACCCACAAGAGCTACTGCGAATTCGACGACGTCATGGACGACC
>CAYTEK010000065.1:0-15859 GCA_964436715.1 uncultured Verrucomicrobiota bacterium
GGCTGCTCCCCTCGCCCCTCGTCCCTCTCCCCTTTCTCTTCTTCCCCCACCGGCATTTCGCTCCAGAAGATCGCCCCGCCGTCGGGGGCGTTCTCCGCCCACAACTTGCCGCCGTGGGCTTCCACCATGGACCGGGAAATGGACAGCCCCATGCCCAACCCCTGGGTCTTGGTGGTGAAGAAGGGGCGGAAAATATCCGCCATCGCGCTCTCGGGGATGCCGTGGCCGCGGTCGCGCAGGGCCACGCGCACCCGGCCGGCCACGGCCGAAGTCTGGATTCGGAGAAGGCGGCGGTCAGGGGGCTGATCCCGCATCGCGTCCATGGCGTTGACCATGAGATTGAGCAGCACCTGCTGCATTTCGACCCGGCCCGCCAGGATGGCCGGAAGCTGGGGCGCCAGATCCAGTTCCAGCCCGATGTTCCGCCCGACCAGCTCGCTATGCACCAGCTTCGTCGTGTCGCTGATCAGCGCGTTGAGATCGAGCGGCTCGGCCACCACGACGCCTTTCTTCTGCACCATGGCGCGCATGTGGTGGATGACGTCGCCCGCGCGCTTGTCGTCGCGGACGATGTCGTCCAAGATCTCCCGGATTTCCTGCATGTCCGGCTCCGGCGCGGCGAGGAACCGGCGCGCGGCCTGGGCGTTGCTCAGGATCGCCGCCAGCGGCTGGTTCAGTTCGTGCGCCATCGAGGCCGCCAGTTCGCCGAGGACCGACATGCGCGTCGCGTGGGCCAGTTCGTTCTGCGTGCGGCGGGCTTCCAGCTCCACCGCTTTGCGCTCGGTGATGTCCTGCAGG
The DNA here is from genome assembly GCA_964436715.1 of uncultured Verrucomicrobiota bacterium. Taxonomy (GTDB): domain Bacteria; phylum Verrucomicrobiota; class Kiritimatiellia; order CAIQIC01; family Lenti-01; genus Lenti-01. The sequence continues at coordinate 799 of CAYTEK010000065.1, forward strand.
ACGCCCACCGTGCGCAAGTCGTGTCCGGACGCGTCGCGATCGAGCACGCGCGACAGATGATGGAACCAAAGCTCCCCCCGGTCCGGATGAAGATAGCGGTATTCGTCGGTGGCCCGGTCGGTTTTTCCGTCCAGCAGGTCCCGGCTCTTCCGGAGCACGCGCGGCAGGTCCTCGGGGTGAACATGCGCCAGCCAGAAATCCCGTACGCGCGCTTCACCCATTTCTCCGGGGATGCCGATCAGCGCCCGCAGGTAATCGTCCATCACGCGAGTTTGGCCATCCGCCCCCGACTCGTAGAACCCCAATCCGGCGGCTTCGATCGCCGAGGCCAGATGAGCCTGCTGGGAGCGCAGGGCTTCCTCTTTTTGCCTGCGCTCGGTGACGTCCTGCAAGACGCCGATCGTCCGCACCGCCCGGCCGGCCGCGTCGCGCTCGAGTACGTGGGCCAAGTGGTGGACATGGACGGTGCCGCGGGCCGGATTCAGGAACCGGTAGTCCACCGTCATTCGATCCTGCCCGGCTTCTTCCATCAGCCGCTGCACCTCCATGACGCCGGGGAGATCTTCGGGATGGATGTGTTCCATCCAGAATTCCATGATCCGTCCGGCCTGCTCGTCGGCCTCCGACGCCCCGACGATATCGCGCGCCCGGCGGTCCAAAAAGGTCACGCGGACGCCATTATGCAACTCGTAGAATCCCAGCTCGGCGACATCCAGCGCCGCCGCCATCCGCGCCCGGCTCTCGCGCAGGGCGTTTTCCGTTTCCCGCCGCCCGGTGACGTCCTGCAGGACGCCGATCGTCCGCACCGCGTGGCCGGCCGCATCGCGCTCGATCACATGGACCAAGTGATGGACGTGGAGGAGGCCGCGCTCCGGGTTCAAGAAACGGTAGTCCACCGTTAGCCGCTCCTGCCCGCCTTCGTTCAAGGCCCGGTTCAATTCCATCACGCGGGAGAGATCTTCGGGGTGGACGTGCGTTCCCCAGAACTCGAATACCCGGCCGGCTTCCTCGTCGGCCGCCGACGCCCCGATGATTTCGCGCGCCCGACGGTCCAGAAAGGTCACGCGCTCGCCGTTCGCCACTTCGTAGAACCCCAGCTCGGCGGCGTCCATCGCGGCCGCCAACCGGAATTCGCTCTGTTTGAGCAATCCCTCGGCAGTTTTAGGATCGGTGATGTCCGTCGTCACCCCCATCAAATGGGTTGGGGGCCTGCCCGGCGGCCCGCGCACCCGGCCGCGCGAAACCACCCAGCGCATCTGCCCGTCGGGGCGGACGATGCGATACTCGACGCGGCCTTCTTTTCCGGTCGCCACCACCTCGTCGATGACTTGCCGGATCAAGATCCGATCTTCGGGCAGGACCGCCGCCAGGACGCGCTCCAGCGTGACCTCTTCTTCGGGACCGAACCCGAACGTTTCCTTGGCCTTGTCCGTCGTCCAATAGCACCCAGTGGCCAAATCCAGGCTCCACAGCCCCACACCGGCCGATTCCGCCGCCAAGGCCAACCGGTCCTCGCTTTCCCGCAACGTCTCTTCGTATCGCCGGTGCGCCAAGGCGTTGGCGAAGATCCTCGCCACCATTTCCAGCCGGTGGACCAGCGCGTCCTTCCAAACGCGCGGCGCGACCATGTCGTGGAAAGTGATCGCCCCGAACGGCGCGCCGCCGCCGACGGACAGCGGCAAGACCAACGTGTTCAGGGCGCCGAAATAGCGCAGCGAATCCCGATCGCGCTCGGCGCCTTCTGGAACCTCATCCAAGGAAGCGAAGAGAAAAGACCGGCCCGCCTGCACCTCGCGAAGTCCCCAAGGGAAAAACTCGGCGGCTTGCAGTTCCCGGGTCAGCGGAGGGCCCTCCCGGCGCCGGTAATGGTGGGTCAGCGTGAAGATTCCGGGCGCATCGGCTTCCCGTTGCCACAGCACGACCACGTCCAGACCGGTGCATTCGCAGATGCGGCGCAGGGAGTCCACGATGGCGGCGTCCACCTGTTCCGCCGGCAAATGGATGAACCGCGCCGACAGATCGGTCATCAGGGTCTCGAACTTCAGCCGCTCGATGCATTCCGCCGGCTCGAGCCCCCCGTTGGCCCCGGCTTTCTCCTTGGACTGGTCGTTTTTCACCGTTTTCGGCCTTGATGAACGACACTCTACCGTAAACCCCGGCCGCTTGCGAGGCTCAACATGCCACTCTGGATATTGGATGTTGAATCCCTTTCCCCTTCATGGAACATTTTCCCCATGGCCCCCGCCGAACAGCCTGTCTTCCACCGCTACGTCCGGGACGAGGCGCATTACGCCGACGTGCTGCTGCGCGCCCGCGAGGTGGAGCAAACGCTCTGGATCGGCACGGCGGACGTCAAAGACGTCTTCGTGATGCGCGGCCAGACCGCCCGCCCCTTCCTCGGCGAAATCGCCGATCTGCTGAAACGCGGCGTCGCCGTCCGCCTGATCCACGCCAAGGAACCCGGCCCCAATTTCCGCAAGGATTTCGACCGCCATCCCGCGCTCGCGCAGGGCCTCGAACGCGCGCTCTGTCCGCGCGTCCATTTCAAGCTGCTGATCTTCGACCTGCGCGAAGTCTACGTCGGTTCCGCCAACCTCACCGGCGCCGGCATGGGCATGAAAAGCGACGGCCGGCGCAACTTCGAAGCCGGCATCTGGACCAACGATCCCGAACTCGTCGCCGCCGCCATCGCCCAGTTCGACGCCGTCTGGATGGGCGCGCGCTGCGCGACCTGCCGCCGGAAGAAATACTGCGGCGACGCGATCGCGTGATCCGGTCCGTTGGCGGGCGCGTTTTTTTGACGTGGCGAGTTCTGCGCGTATATTTCTCCGAAAATCACCCGGAGGACACGACATGGCGACGATCACCTTGAAAGGCAATCCGATCCACACGTCCGGCGAGTTGCCGGCCCAAGGCGCGACCGCGCCCGATTTCAAGCTGACGAAGCCGGACCTGGCCGACGTCGCGCTGAAGGATTTCGCGGGCAAGAAGAAAATCCTGAATATCGTCCCCAGCCTCGACACCGGCGTCTGCGCGACCTCGGCCAAGAAGTTCAACGAAGCCGTGGCGCGGCTGGGCGACGTCGTCCTGCTGAACGTTTCCGCCGATCTGCCGTTCGCCGCCGGCCGCTTCTGCGAAAGCAACGGGCTGAAGAACGTCGTGGCGCTGTCCACCTTCCGTTCGCCGGATTTCGCGCAGGCCTACGGCGTGGCGATCGTGGACGGCCCGCTGGCGGGCCTGACGGCGCGCGCGGTCGTCGTGCTCGACGCCCAGAACAAGGTGCGGCACGCGGAACTGGTGCCCGAAATCGCGCAGGAACCCGACTACGCCGCCGCCCTGGCGGCGGTTCGTTGACGCCATGGACGACGAACTGCACGCCATCGCCGAAAAGCGCGGGGTGCCGCGAATCCAGCGGCACGTTTTCCTGTGCTGCGACCAGACCAAGCCCAACTGCTGCACCCGGGAGCAAGGCCTCGCGGCGTGGGACTACCTGAAGAAGCGTCTCGACGAACTGCAGTTGACCGGCGCCGGCGGCGTCTACCGCACCAAGGCGAACTGCTTTCGCATCTGCCAGGGCGGTCCCATCTGCGTGGTCTATCCGGAAGGAACCTGGTACCGCGGCTGCACGCCCGCCGTGCTCGAACGGATCATCCAGGAACACCTGATCGGCGGAAAACCCGTTGCGGAATTCCTGATCGCCCGGCGGCCGTTGCCGGCGTGCGCGGACTAGACCGCCATGCCCGGCGCCGGACCGCGGCTAAGCCGGGCCCCACTCCGCGCTGGCATCCGCGCGGCGATTGCGGCATAGTCCCGCTCCGTCATGTCGGCTTCGATGTCCCATTCCGCCGCGCGTTCCGCGCCGCCCGCCGCGCTCGATCTGTTCGCGGGGGCGGGCGGGCTCGGCTTGGGGTTGACCTGGGCCGGATTCCGAGTGCAGGCGGCGAACGAATGCGAGCGCGTCTTCGCGGAAACCTACGCGCGCAACCATCCCGAAACCGCCGTCGTGGCGGGCAACGTCCTCGATCCGGCCGTCCGCGCGCAACTGCTCGCGGCGGCGCAAGGCGTCGATCTGGTCGCCGGCGGCCCGCCGTGCCAGGGCTTCAGCACGGTCGGCAAGAAGGACGAGGACGATCCGCGCAACCGGCTGTTCTACGCGTTTCTCGACGTGGTCGCCCACCTGCGGCCGCGCGCGGTGCTGTTCGAGAACGTCAGCGGCTTCCGGCGGATGTACGGCGGGCGGGCGTTCCAGGCCCTGTACCGCGGGCTGGAGGATCTCGGCTACGCGACGCCGCAGTGCACCATCTTGAACGCGCTGGAATACGGCGTGCCGCAATCCCGGCTGCGGACGTTCGTGGTGGCGTTTCGGAAAGAAACGGCCTTCCGGTTTCCGGAGCCGACGCACGGCGAACGCGGCGAAGTCTTCCGCCGCCGGCCGCCGCTGACGCTGGCGGACGCGTTGTCCGACCTGCCGCCGGTGCGTTCCGGCGAATCCGCGGACCGCTATCTCCGGCCGCCGCAAAACGACTACCAGCGCAAGCTGCGGGCGGGCGCCGGCGAGACGCTGACCGAACACGCCGGCCCTTGGCACGGCGCGCGGCTGCTGAACGTGCTGGGGCGCGTGCCGCCGGGCGGCTCGATCCTCGACGTGCCGGCCGAACTGCGGCCGAAATCCTGCTTCGCGAACACCTACGCCCGGCTGTGGTGGGAACGGCCGTCCACGACCATCACGCGCAATTTCGGCACGCCGAGCAGCAGCCGCTGCATCCATCCCCTCTTCGACCGCGGCCTGACGACCCGCGAAGGCGCGCGGCTCCAGAGCTTCCCGGACCGCTACGAATTCGCGGGCTCGCGCATCCGCAAGAACCTGCAGATCGGCAACGCGGTGCCGCCGCTGCTCGCCGAAGCGCTGGGGCGGGAAATCTTCCGCGCGCTGGCCGCGCCGTGACGGCCGCCGCGCCCGCGGGCGCAAGCGGCGCCTGACCGCATGGGAAACGCGGGTCCGCGCGGAGCGCTCAATCGCCGTTGCGGCGTTTCCAGCGGCCCTCGGGCGGCGCCTTCAGGCCGGGCGTCTTGACGACGCCGACGTAGAGGCCGTCCACGATCTTGGCGCATTCCTTCGCCAGCGCCTCGGACATGCGCACGGTCAGGTGGCTGCCGGCGCGCAGGTGGACCTTGGCGTTGTCGGGATAGAGCAGGCAGATGTTCAGCGGCGTCGGGCCCGGATGGCGGCGGATGACGTCCTTCAGTTCGTTCATCCGTTCCTCCGACCAGGTGCCGACGTTCACGTGCAGGCTCAGGCCGGTGGTGAAGCGCGCGGGCACTTCGTCGATGGGATAGACCTCGTCCACGGTCAGCGTGTTCGCGCCGCCGCCGTTGTCCTTGCGCACGCTGCCGCACAGCAGCACGGCCGCGTCGGGCTGCAGGTGGATGCCGTATTGCGCGAAGGCTTCCGGAAACGCCACGGCGGGCAGCGAACCCTCGAGCGTGTCGAGGCGAAAGGACAACATCGGCCGCGGCACGTCGTCGGGCGTCTTCGGCTTCGTGAACCGCTTCTGGGCGTTCACGACGAGACCGCCGATGCGCGTGCGCGTGCGCTCGGGCAGCTGGGCGAAGCCGGCGACGTCGCACAGGTTGTATTTTTCCAGCGTCCACGCGCAGGCCAGCAGCGGATGGCCGGAGATGTAGAAGCCGATCAGTTCCTTTTCGAACGCGAGGAGCTGCTTCTGCGGCCAGGCCTCGGCGGCGGGCAGGTCCGCGTCGCGCATGACGACGCCCGCGGCGCCGTCGCCGCCGAGCAGGTCGAACAGCGACGACTGGCCCGCCGCCTTGTCCTTGCGCCGCGACGCCGCATAGCCCATGGCCGTTTCGATGCCGGCGAACAGGCGGCCGCGCATCAGGCTCGTGAAATCGAAGGCCCCGCACTTCACGAGCGCCTCGATCGTCTTGCGGTTGACGTCGCCGCTTTCGACGCGTTCGCAGAAATCCACCAGCCCCTGGAACGGGCCGTGGGCCTCGCGTTCCTTCACCAGCGCCTCGACGGCGCCCGCGCCCACGCCCTTGATGCCCGCCAGGCCGTAGCGGATCGCGCCCTTCACCGGCGTGAAACGCAGGCCGCTTTCGTTGACGTCCGGCGGCAGGACCTGGATGCCCATCTTCTGCGACTCGGCCACCAGCACCGGCAGCTTGTCCGTGTTGCCGATTTCCGACGACAGCAGCGCCGCCATGAACTCGACCGGATGGTTCGCCTTCAGGTACGCGGTCTGGAACGTCACGATCCCGTACGCCGCCGAGTGCGACTTGTTGAAGCCGTAGGACGCGAACTCGGAAATCTGGTCGAAGATCTGGCCCGCCTTGGCCGCGGTGCAGGTCTTCTTCTTCACGCAGCCTTCGGTGAAGGCCTGGCGCTGCTTGGCCATTTCCTCGGGCTTCTTCTTGCCCATCGCGCGGCGCAGGATGTCGCCCTGGCCCATGCTGAAACCGGCGAGGATGCCCGCGGCCTGCTGCACCTGCTCCTGGTAGACCATGATGCCGTAGGTTTCCTTCAGCACCGATTCCAGCAGCGGATGCGGATATTCGATCGGCTCGCGGCCATGCTTGCGCGCGATGAACGACGGAATCATGCCCATCGGCCCCGGCCGATAGAGCGCGATCATGGCGATGAGTTCCTCGATCTTGTTGATCTGGAGCTGCCGCAGCAGGTCGCGCATGCCTTCGGATTCGACCTGGAACACGCCCACGGTGTCGCCGCGCGCCAGCAGCTCGTAGGTTTTGGGATCGTCCAGCGGCAGGTTGTCCGGATCCGGCTCGACGCCCGTCGTGCGTTTCACGTTCTCGCAGGCCTCGCGCACCACCGTCAGCGTCTTCAGGCCCAGGAAGTCCATCTTCAGCAGGCCCGCTTCTTCCAGCGGCACCGCTTCCCACTGCGAAATGACGTTGCCGTCCTTGTCCTTCGTCAGCGGGATCAGCTCGATCAGGGGTTTTTCGCCGATGACGACGCCCGCCGCGTGCGTGCCGGTCTGCCGCGGCATGTCCTCCAGCGGCGGCGCGAACTTCATGATTTCCTTCGCGAACGGCTCGGACCGGCACGCGTTGGCGAAATCGAGGCTGTCTTTCTTCGCGCCCAGCAGCGTGGTGCCGGGCACTTCGGGAATCATCTTCGCGAGGCGGTCGCAATCCGGCAGCGGGATTTCCAGCGCGCGGCCGATGTCGCGGATGAGCGTCTTGGCGCCGAGCGTGCCGTAGGTCACGATCTGCGCCACGCTGTCCGCGCCGTACTTCTGCCGCACGTATTCGATCACTTCGCCGCGGCGCGTCTGGCAGAAATCGACGTCGAAGTCCGGCGGCGACACGCGTTCCGGATTCAGGAAGCGCTCGAAGATCAGGCCGTAGCGCAGCGGATCGATGCCGGTGATGCCGACCGCGTAGGCCACCAGGCTCCCCGCGCCCGAGCCGCGGCCCGGCCCCACCGGCACGCCCATCTGCTTGGCCGCGTGGATGAAGTCCCACACCACCAGGAAGTAGTTCAGGAAGCCCGTCTTCTCGATCACGCCCAGTTCGTGGAAGAACCGCGCCGCGAGCGTCTTCGCGCGGTCGTCCCGCGGATGCTCCAGGTCTTCCACGCCGTAGAGCTTGCGGATGCCTTCCGCCGCGATCCGCGTCAGGTACTGCTTGTGCGTCAGCCCGTCGGGGCATTTGTAGTTCGGGAAATGCGGATGCTTCTGCCCGCCCAGCGCGAGCTCCACGTTGCAGCGCTCGGCGATCTTCCAGGTGTTTTCGAGCGCTTCCGGCAGGTCGCCGAAGAGCTGGCGCATTTCCGCCTCGCTTTTCAGGTAGAACTGGTCGGACCCGTACTTCATGCGGTTCGGTTCGCTCCACTTGGCCTGCGTCTGCAGGCACAGGAGCATTTCGTGCGGTTCGGCGTGGTCGGGCGCCAGGTAGTGCACGTCGTTCGTCGCCACCAGCGGCAGGCCCAGCTTGCGCGCCAGCGCGACCAGCTTCTGGTTCACCGGCCGCTGCTCCGGCAGGCCGTGGTCCTGCACCTCGAGATAAAAGCGGTCCTTGCCCAGGATCTCGGCGTATTCGCCCGCGAGCCGCTGCGCCTTGTCGTCGAGGCCGTCCTGGAACGCCTCGGCCACTTCGCCCTTCAGGCACGCGGAGAGCGCGATCAGGCCCTCGGCATGCTCCGCCAGCAGCGCGCGGTCGATGCGCGGCTTGTAGTAGTAGCCGTCGAGGTGCGCCTTGCTCACCAGCTTCATCAGGTTCGCGAAGCCGCGGTTGTCCTCCGCCAGCAGCACCAGGTGGTTCGCCTGCCGGCCGTTCACCAGCGTCTTCTCGCGGTGGTCGCCCGGCGTGACGTAGATCTCGCAGCCCAGGATCGGCTTGATGCCGTGCTTGCGCGCGGCCTTGTAGAAATGCACCGCGCCGAACAGATTGCCGTGGTCGGTGATCGCCAGCGCCACCTGCCCTTGCTTCTGCGCCCGCTCCATGATCGGGCTGGCATGGTCTTTTCCCCGGTCCAGCGCGCACAGCCCATCCAGCAGGCTGTACTCGGTGTGCACGTGCAGATGGGTGAATTTCGCTTCCAAGCTCGTCTCTTTCGGGAAAAAGGGGTCCCGATTCTTCTAGCCCATCGTCCGCGCGAATCCAAGCGATTTCAGGCCCGTTTCCCCGCCTGCGAAACCCCCTGTCTCCCATGCGGTTAGGCGCCGCCTGGGCCGAATTTCCTCGATTTTCCACGCCGTGGAAAATCGCGCGCCGGAAAACGCCGCGGCGGCGGTCAATACACTTCGCGGCGCAGGCCGCGCACGGCCATGCGAAACCCCAGCCACGCCAGCACGAGCCACGCGCCCACGCCGTAGAGCGGCACCCAAACGCCCCAATCCACGAACGTGACGACGGCCCCGCTGCCCCGCATCGTCGTCCAGATTTGCGGCGCAAACGGATGATGCAGGAAGAACGCGCAGAAGATCGCGCGCGTCGATGCCAGCGTCGCCTCCGGGCCGCCTTCGACGATGCCCAAGGTGAGGCCGCCGATCATCGGCAGGGCCAAGCACCACAGAAACAGCACCGCGCCGGACGCCAGGTAGGCGCTCAGCGAACGTCCGAACAGGCCCGACAATCCCAGCGCGAGAGCCGACAGCGCCAGTCCCGCCAGGAGGTTCAAACCGAAACAAGCGAACGGCACCCACGGCGCCAGGCCGCCCCACAGCGCCGCCGCCGCCACGAACGGCAGCGTCAGCGCGCCGAGCCACAGGGTGAACGTCCAGGCGCCCAGCAACTTGCCCCGCGCAATGGCGGCCGGGCTCAGCGGCGAATTGACCAACGCGGCGTAGGTCCGCTGCTCGCGTTCCTGCGAAATGCGCTGCGCCGCCGCCAGCGGCGACAGCAGCGTCAACAGGCCCGCCTGGCAGTAGATCGCGCCCATCGCCACCATTTCCCCGGCGTTGCCCGGTTCCAGCACGCCGTTGCCCTGGAACGCCGCCAGCAAGCTCAGGCCGCAGATCAACAGCGGCATCGCCACGAAGAAAAGCGCCAGCACCCACAAGCGGCGTTCGCGCACCCGCACGCGCATGTCCAGCCAATACAACGCATTCATCGCGCCGTTCCTCCTTCCAGCAATTTCAGCACGACTTCCGCCAGACCCGCATCCAACCGCCGGAAATCCGTCACGTCCGCGCCGGCTTGCACCGCCGCGCGCAGGCAGGCCGCCGCCTGCGGCGCGGACGCCGCCGAAAATTCCACGCCGTCTTCCGTCGCCACGGGCGCGACGGACAACTCCCGCAGCGCCGCCAGCGTCCGTTCCGCCGGCGCGCAGCGCAGGCGCCAGCGGTTGCCGCCCAAGCCGGCCTTCAATTCGCCCCGGTCGAAAAAGGCCTGCCCCGGCGCCACCTCCACCCAACGCCCCTGGTCCAGGATGCCGAAGCGATCCGCCAATTCCTCCAGTTCGGGCAGGATGTGCGACGAAATCACCACCGTGCGGCCCAGCGCCGACAGGCCGCGCACGATGTCGAGCAATTCCGCGCGCGCCTTCACGTCGAGTCCGGCGGCCGGTTCGTCCAACAACAGCAACGGCGCATCCAGCAGCAGCATCCGTCCCAAGGCCAACCGCCGCTGCCAGCCGGCGGACAGCGATTCCACTTCCGCATCCAACCACGGCCCCAACCCCAGCACGTCCGCGGCGCGGGCCAGTTGCGTCTGGAAGGCCGCTCCCGCCAGCCCATGCACCATCGCGAAGAATTGCAGGTATTCCCGGCAACTGACGTCGGTGTAGACGCCCAGCGGATCGGGCATCAGGCCGATGAACCGCGCCGCGGCGGCCGGATCGCCGGTCAGATCGCGCTCGGCGACCCGCACCGTGCCCGCTTCCGGCCGCAACAGGCCGGCCATCAGCTTCAACAACGTGGATTTGCCGGCGCCGTTGGGCCCCACCAGGCCGAACACTTCGCCCGGACGCACGTCGAGCGAAATCGATTTCACCGCCTCCACGCCGTTCGGATAGCGCTTGCGCACGCCCTCCACGCGCAACAGCGGCGCCGCCGCGTTCACGGACATTGCAGCACCCATATCGTCCGTCCTTTCAGCCGCGTCGTTTCCCACGTCGGCGCGACGCGCGGCGGCACGTCGCGTTTCAGCACCACCACCACCCAGTCGTGGCGCGACGGCGGCGGGGCCTCCACGATGGCCGGCGGGCGTTTCGGATCGCGGCACGGCGGGTTTTTCAGCCAAGGGTGGAATTCGTCGGCCAGCGCTTTCGGCAGTCCCGCCAGCTCGTTGTCGGGAACGACGGGCGCCGCCGCGGGATCGCGGCGTTCGCCGGCTTTCAGCGCGCCGAGCTGGCGCCATTCGCCGGCAATCAGCGCAAACGCGGCATCCACGTCCTGCACCGCGACCAACCACCGGCCCGGCTGCTCCGGCGTGCCGTCTTCCGGCACCAGCGGCAGCGCAGTCGGTTCGAACCAGCCGGCTTCCAATTTGATCTCGCGGCCCGTCGGCCGCCGCGGCAAACGCAAGCGCAAGCCGTCCGCGTCCCGCAGCGCATCCCGGCGCGCCCACCAGCCATCCAGATGCTCGTAATCCCGATCATAGACGATGGCCTCCGGCGGCAACGTCCATTCCGACCGACCCGGCTGGAACGTCAGCGCCGTGGCCACGGCGCGACAGTGCATTTCCGGCCAACCCGCCATCGCCAAGCGATACTCCGTCACGTCCGCGCGCGGCCGGCGTTCCAGCACCTGCGCGCCACCCGCCCAGAGCCCGGCGGAACACAGCAGCGCCCAAACCGGCAGCGCCCACCAGATCGCCACGCGCCGTTCGCCCTTGAAGCGCAGGGATACCACGCCCAACAACACCGCCGTGCCTGCGGCAAACGCGCCCAGCCAACCCAGCGTCCACGCCAAATAGGATTTTCGGTCCGCCCAAAACAAATCCACCTGGTTGTCCAGCAGGCTGGGCCGGGGCGGCGCACCGACGTTGCCCTTGCGCAAGGACGCAGCCGACGGCGCGCACGGAGTCAATTGGCGCAAGCTGAATTCGCCGCCCGAATTCCACCGGCCGGGCCGGGCGGACGCCGCCACGGCTTGGCCGTCCCTGCCGGTGCCCAGCGCACCGCGGATGCGCTCCACCAGCGCCGTCTCCCCGGACAGGCGCACGCCGCTCAGCAGCAGCCGGCGCAAGAGCGCGGTGCGCCCCTGCACCTCGTTCCACAGCGATTCGGTGAACCAGATGCCGCGGATTTGGCGATACGCCTCCATCTCGTTCGGCAAATCGCGCACGCGTTCCAACGACCCCAGGTCGGAGGTCACCTGCTTCAGCGCTTCGTCGGCATCGACCAAGCCCGCCAGCGAACGGCGGTTTTCGACCAGCCGACTCGCCGGCAGAAATCCGCGGCACACCTCGCGACCGGCGCCGTCGAACGCCGCGTAGCGGCCGAACAGCGCCGCGGGCCGGTCGGTGCGGAACGAAATCGGCGTGCGGCAATCCCACGGCCGCACCACCGGCACGCGCAGCGGAAATTCCGGCGGCAGCCGCCGCACGTCTTCCGCCACCGGCGGGCGCGGGCGCGCCTGCGGCAACACCATCGGGACGAAATCGTCCGGCAGATCGTTATTCGCGGGCCAGTTCATTTCGTTCGGCGCCGCCACCGAAAACGACACGCGCACCTGCAGCGGCCCGGGCGGCGGCTCCGCACCGGGCGCCAAGCGGAAAACCAGCGAACCGTCGTAGCCGAGATTGAGCGGCACGCTCCGTTCGGCTTCGGAATACGCGGCTGCGGTTTTCGATTCCAGCGCCCAGCCGGACTCGAATTCCGCCACCACCGGCGCATTCGCCGCGGGCGCCAGCCAATCCGCCCAAGTGTCCCCATGCGCCGCCGCCGCCGCGCTCCACGCCGCAAGCATCGCACCGGCCCATTTCATTGTCTTCACGTCCTCACCCCTTTTGTTCCGGATACAAGTGGCACCAAACGCGGTGGCCGTCCACGACGCGGCACGCCGGCGCCTGCGTTCGGCAAATCGGCAGGGCCTGCGGGCAGCGCGGATGGAACGCGCAGCCCGGCAGCGGATTCGCCGCGGAAGGCGGCTCGCCCGCCAGCGCTTTTCGCGCGCGCGGGCGGCCCGGCACGGGCACGGCCGCGACCAGCGCCTGCGCGTAGGGATGCTTCGGCGCCGCCACCAGCGAATCCGCCGGCCCGACTTCCGCCAACCGCCCCAGGTACATCACCGCGATCCGGTGCGCCACGTGCCGCAGCACGCTCAGGTCGTGCCCGATCATCACGTACGCCAAGCCGTGCTTCTTCCGCAGGTCCATCAACAGATTGATCACCTGCGCCTGCACCGAGACGTCCAGGGCGCTGACCACTTCGTCGCCCACCACGAGATCCGGCCGCAGGGCCAGCGCGCGCGCGATGCAGATCCGTTGCCGCTGGCCGCCGGAAAACTCGAACGGATATTTCCACCGCGCCGATTCGTCCAACCCCACTTCCGCCAGCAGCCGCGCCGCCGCCGCGTCGCGCGTCTCGCCGTTCAGCAACCGATGTTCGACCAATCCTTCCGTGAGCTGGTCGCCGATCGTCAGGCGCGGATTCAGCGACGCCTGCGGATCCTGGAACACCATCTGGATGCGGCGGCGGCGGTCCTTGGAAAGCGGTTTCCGGTTCTTCGGCGAAAACAGGATTTCGCCGTCCAGCTTCACGACGCCCGCCGTCGGCCGTTCCAAGCCCGCCAGCACGCGCCCCAGCGTCGTCTTGCCGCAGCCGGATTCCCCCGCAAGTCCCAAGGTCTCGCCGCGCGCGATCTCCAGCGACACGCCATCCACCGCGCGCACGTGGCCCCGCGTCCGCGCCAGCACGCCGCGCCGGATCGGGAAATGGACGGTCACTTCCTCCAGCGCGATCCAAGGCGTTGCCGAAGCCGAATTCACGCCCGCATCCTAGCAAGCTTTACGGCGAAAGGAAATCGCGCAGTTGCGGCAAGACCGCTTCCGCGTCGGCCCAGCCGTTTTGGTACAGGCGCTCGAGTTCCGCCCGGTCCTGGCTGTAGCGCCCCACCGCCAGCGGCCGCGACGGCCGGATGACGAGCACCCGGCCGGCGGCTTCTTCCGCATCCAATTCATCGAGCTGGCGGTTGTAGGTTTCCGCCTGCCGCGCCACGGCCGCGGCCAGCGCCGGAAAACGCCGGTATTTCAGCCGGATCGCCGCGCGGATTGCCGCGCCCGGCGCCGGCTTGCGGAAGCCGCGGTTGCGCGTCAACACCACCACCCGCCGCGGATGCCCGTCCGCCGCCGCCTGCCGAAACGGAATCGGATCGGCGATTCCGCCGTCGAGATAGAGTTGCCCGTTCACCCGCGCCATCCGTCCCACCAGCGGCAGCGACGAACTCGCCAGCAGCGCTTCCGTCATCGGCGCATCGGCTTTGTCGAAATAAACCGCCTGTCCCGTCGCGCAATCCGTCGCGCCGATGCGGAACCGCGCCGGCGACGCCGCGAACGCCGCGAAATCGAACGGCAGGTGGTTGGGCAATTCGCGGTAGATGAAATCCATGCCGAACGGATTGCCCTGCGTCCACCAGTTGCGCCACGAAAAATAGCGCGGATCGCCCGCGAAGTTCGTGAAGATCCGCCGGTTGCGCTCGAACTGCCCGGAGACGTACGACGCCGCGTTGCTGATGCCCGCCGACACGCCGATCACGTACGGAAAGCGAATCCCGGCCCGCAGGAAGAAATCCATCGCCCCCGAGGCGTACTGGCCGCGCATGCCGCCGCCTTCCAGCACCAGCGCCGCATCCCCCCGCACCGGAATTTCCGCCGCCATCGCCGGCCTACAGTTCGTTCACGAAGCCGTCCGGCGCGCCGACCGCGCGGACGAAGCCGTTCTTCAGGTAGTACTTCGGCTGCGAGGGATGCCGCGCCGTCGCGAGGAACCGCTTGATGCCCTGTTCCTTGAAGAACATCCGCTTCGTCCGGTACAGGTAGCGCCCCGCCTTGAAATCGCGGTATTCCGGAATCATGAAATCGATGACGATCTGCGCGTCGGGCCCGTTGCGGCGATACGAAAACAACCCCCCCGGCAGCAGGTTGCGGAAAATCAGGCAGGTGCACGCGTCCTGCAGCTCTTCCAGCGTCAGCCCCGGCGCGTACTTCTTCAGTTCGCGCTCGTGGAACAGGAAAAAGCGCTTGAGGTATTCCGGCCCCACGCTCGTTGCCGGCGCCAGATCGAAGAACGCGCTGCTGGTCAACGTCTGCAGCAGATACCAGCCGTCGATCCCCGCGATCACCAGGTTGATCACGCACACCGGCCAGGATCCGATGAACCAGCCGTACGCCCCGAACAGCATCGACCCGATCCCATTGATCACCCGCAGCCGGAACACGTTCGTCATCAGCAGCGAAACCAAGATGATCAGCGACGCCGCGTAGCCGATGCCTTCCTTCATCCAGTCGAAATTCATGTCGTTTCTTTCCCGCCGCCCCGCCCGGGCGAAACGGTCGAAGCAATATAGCCGCCCGCACCCGCCCCGTCAAAGCCGGCGAGGATCCGGCGGGCCCTGCCGCCTTGTGCGGCAGGTGA
>CAYTEK010000066.1:0-15851 GCA_964436715.1 uncultured Verrucomicrobiota bacterium
TACCGCCATCAACTCTGTTTTCGATCCGATCATGGCATCATACTGCTTAAATTATCCATATAAGGCAAGTATATTTTACATATATGATATAAATAGGGTCTTTTATTGTTTTTACGGGTCATTTCCAGCCCTGTCAGCCGATGCCTCCGGCACAAGCCGCTGCCCCGTGCCTTTTGATTTGCCATGCGTGATGACACAAGTTCCCTCCGGAACCAATCCGTGTTCGCGCATCCATTCCAGCGCGTTCAACCAACGTTCGCGTTCGATTTTTTGTTTATCCGGGTGCCAATTTTTCAGCACCTCGTCCACCAAATCGTCATCGTCGCTCTTCTGGCCAGCCGCCAGCCGGTCGTTCCATGCCGCAAACAGGGTGGCGACAATTTCGCACTGTTGGGTCGTTGCGGGCCTTAAAAGTTCCATCAACTGCTCGAACTTGGGTTTCTGCTCCTGCCAATATTCGGCGAAATAGGTTTGGTGTCCGCCCGCTTTTGCCAAAGGCACATAGCGCGTTCGCTTGTCCTCCTTGACGCTCCGATACCAACCCTGACGTTGAATCTGCGACTCGACGGACCGCAAGGCGAAATTGTCGAATGGCCCCGCCGCCGCCCGCAGATAATGGCCTTGTAAATCCATCCCAGCGAAAGCCTCGGACAGATAGAGGAGTTTTTCCAGTTTCACCCGGCCGAACTTCGCATCGTCATGCAACCTGTGGATGATTTCCGCCCCCAGGACGGAACGTCGAAAATGCACATTGGCTTCTCGCCCGGTTTCGGCCGAAACGCCTTCTTCCAAAACCGCCTTCTGCCCCGTCACCGCCTCGTGGATCAATGCCGCCCGGTACTCTTCCAACAACTCGATTTGGCGCGAATATGCGGAAATCGAGGCGTCAACTTTCGGAAGCATAGCCTTAATGTGCGAATATATAGCCCGTTGTTCATCAATCGGCGGCAATGGCGTCACAAAGTTTGAAACATCTGGCATATATATTGTTTGGTGAGTCGATCCACTTGTAAGACGATTAAATTCCTGCCGCATAATTCGAAAAACATAAAGCAGATACTCCGGCAAAAGTCGCCTCCCGCACACCCAATTCACAAAATCTTGTGTCGTTGCCAATGGCACTCCAGCCACCACGGAAAATCCAACTGAGGCCGTTCGTGACACCAGCACCGTTCCAGCAGGCAGTAATCTGGCAGAAGAATTGGAAAGGCCAAGTTCGCTAATATTTTCGGATGTTCCCGTGATGTGTTCTATCTGGCCTTCGCGAAATTGGCCAATATCAGCGAGCGACACCCAAGGGATTGTGCAATACACCCACCATTCTGGATGTTGGCGGCTGGGTGTATGGCCAGATTCTAGGCGCGCTACATATTTTGTACGCACTACTTCCCAATGCCCTGGAATCTTCCCCAGCCAAGGCAATCCAGATTCCTTGAGGGGGACATTGGAATCGAGTCCGCGGGTGACGGCCTGCTGGATCAGCGCCGCCCGCTGCTCCCGCAGCAACTCCATCTGCCGCCGCCGCAACGCCACCAGCCGGTCGATCTTCCCCGCCACCGCGTCCAGATAGGCCGCGATCTGGCGTTGTTTTTCCGGCGCAGGGAAATTGAAATCTTGACCAAGGTATGAGCTGCAATCGAGATTTTGGATTCCGGTTGTCTGCTTGATGTGCGGTATTGATCCACCTTCTTGATATTTGGCTCGCATTAAATAGGACAGATAATTTGCGTCAAACCCCTTTCGCGGTCGTAGTAACGCGATGAAATTTGAACTGACTGCTTTGAAATCGTGGTTGAATCGAACAGAACGGCCCACGGCGGTCTGCTCTCCGCCGCCAGATTTTTCCAATAACAAGTCGCCGCAGTGCAAAACACGGCCCCTCTGTTCAGACGGCGATATATTCCGCTGGGTCAACTTATCAGTGGAAACCGTTCCGGCTAAGTCGTTGAAGTCCGCAACACGCACACAAACCATGTCATTGGAGTCGCCTTTGGGTTCATCGCCCCAGACACCGCCAATGATTGGTTCAAATGCAAATTTTAAACGCATATCACATCAGCTCGTTACGATTTCCCGCAACAGATTCTCGGTATCCTCGTCCAGCTTGAGAAGATCGGCGGTGATTTCGGCTGTGGAGCGGAGGGGTTTGTATTCGTAGAAGTACTTGGTGAAGCTGATTTCGTAGCCCACCTTGTCCTTGGCGCGGTCCATCCAGGCGTCGGGAACATGCGGCTGCACCTCGCGGCGGAAATACTCGTCGACGTCTTCCTTGAGCGGCACGTTCTCGAAGTCGCGCAATTCCGGGTCGGGGACCAGCCCGCCGTCGTCATTTTTCACGGGTTCGGCGGCTTCGTCGCGCGCGCCAAGCGCGGCACGCAGGATCTTGGCGAATCCGGCCGTTAGTTTCCAATCCAGTTTTGCGGCCAGCGCGGCGAAGAATTTCGCGTCGTCCATCCACGGGGCCTTTTTCGCCAAGGCCTCGAGCGCGGCGGCGAGTTCGTCGGCGCGGCCGTCCTTGAGCTTGAGCACGGCGGCATCGAGGCGCAGCGCCTGGAGCTGCTCCGGCTTCAGGTCGTAGCGCAGGCGCAAGGGCCGCTCGACGCAGACTTTCGTATAGCCGAAGTCGGTCGTGTCGAAGATTTTGCTGACCTTGGATTCCGCGAACGCCTCGTAGATGCCCAAAATGGCGGCGGACTGGTCCTCGCCGATTTCATAGCGCTTCTTGCCGAGGTTGCGGCGGAGCTGCGTGCAAAATTCAGCGCCGGTCGCGTTGATGAGCTGCACCTTGCCGCGCCGGGCGGCGGGCTTGCGGTTGTGGATCAGCCAGATATAGGTCGCGATGCCGGTGTTGTAGAACAAGTCGGTGGGCATGGCGACGATGGCGTCGAGCCAGTCGTTTTCGAGCAGGTATCTCCGGATGTCGCTCGGGCCGCTGCCGGCATCGCCGTTGAACAGCGGCGAGCCGTTGAAGATGATGGCGATCTTGGAGCCCTGCGGGGCCATCTTGCTCAGCTTGTGCAGCAGGAACAGCATCGCGCCGTCGCCCACGTCGGGCAGGCCGGGGCCATAGCGGCCGGCCGTGCCGCGTTCGTGCTCGGCCTCGATCTCCTCGCGGATGTTCTTCCAGTCCTTGCCGAAGGGCGGATTGGAGAGCATGTAGTTGAACTGCTTGCCCGGCAGCAGGTCGCGGGAGAGCGTGTTCTCGCGCTTGATGTTCTCCGGATCCTCCCCCTTCATCAGCATGTCGGCCTTGGCCACCGCGTAGGTCTTCTCGTTGATCTCCTGCCCGTAGAGATACACGTCCAGGCCCGGATTCACCGCGCCCAGCAAATGCTCCTTGGCGATGGTGAGCATTCCGCCCGTGCCGCAGGCGGGATCGTAGATGGCGATCAGCTTTTCCTTCGCCAGCTTGGCCCGGTCCGGCTCGAACGTCAGCTTGACCATCAGGCGGATGATGTCGCGCGGGGTGTAGAACTGCCCCGCCGCCTCGTTGCTGGCTTCCTTGAACTTGCGGATCAGGTATTCGAAGATCGTCCCCATCCCGTGGTTGTCCACCGTGGCGGGCGACAGGTCCGCCTCGGCGAACCCCTGCACCACCTTGAACAGGAGGCGCTTGCGCAGGAGCGTCTCGTAGATGGGCGCGAGCCCCTTTTCCTCCCCGCCCGAAAAATTCAGCAGGATGTCCTTCACATTGACGGAAAAGCCATCGAGGTATTTGCCGAAATTCTGGCCCAGGTCGTTGGGGAATTGCAGCAGCCCGGCCAGCGAGTAGTCGGAAGTGTTGTAGAACGGCTGCCCGGCGGCCTTCTTCAGCAGGGCGTCGCGGGTCTGTACCGGCGTGGTCGTGTAGTTGGCGAAGGCCGTCCGCACCGCCTCGCGCGTCGGCTCCAGCACGCAGTCCAACCGCCGCAGCAACGTGAACGGAAGAATCACGTCCTCGTAATCCTTGGCCTCGTAGTCGTCCTTGATGAGATCGGCGATTTTCCAAAGAAATTCGGCGATTTCGGAATGATTCTGCATGGGATCGATTGTGGCACGAATCCACCCAGCCTACAAGCCCCCCGCCGCCGCTGATCTGCCACGCGCATGCGCGCATGGTCGCCAAAATCCGCGACCTGCGCCAAGGGCTGGATGCCTGAATTGCCCTAGAGCATATTCATCTATTCTATAGCCGCTAAATCCAACCGGGACGAGGTCGTCCCGGCTCCAAACAACCGTGTTTTCGATGTCATTGGAGCCCCCGACGACCTCGTCGGGGGAGGTGAATGGCTACGGTATTCTGGAAACCGCCCTAGAACACGGTGCCGAGGGAGAAGTAGAAGCAGTCGTAGCCTTCGTCGGCGCGGCCGTAGCCGACGTAGAGCGGCCCGATGGCCAGATCGGCGCCGAGGCCGACGGCGCCGCCGTAGCGGAGGTCCTCCGCGTCGAACTCGTCCGCCCAGACGTTGCCGGCATCCACGCGCGAGAGCGCATAGATGCCCTTGCCCAGTTGCGCCGGCAGTTGCAGGAGGCGATAGCAGTATCCGAGGGAGGCGACGCCCAAGTAGGACCCGCGGAATTGGCCTTCGGCTAGACCGGCGAAGCCAAACGGACCGCCGAGCTTGAATTGCGCATAGGCCGGCAACTCGTCGCCGAATCCCGTGCCGCCTTGGAGGCCGGCCGTGAACGTGTGGTCGCCGAACGACTGGAATTTGCGAAAAACGCCGGATAGCTTGTCGAAATCGGCGTCCCCGCCCCAGTCTTGGATGACGGACGTCCCATCCACTTTCAGGTAGTAACCTTCGCGGGCGAACACGGTGCGGTCCTGCCGGTCCACGATCAGGCCGATTTTCCAGCCGGCGTAGTCCGCATCGATGTTGGGCAGATTCGTCGCGCCCGTCTCGACCTCGGCCGTGCCCGTGCCCCAGACCGGACCGGCGCGCAATTCGGCATAGCGCCGCAACTGGATGCCGAGATCCAATCTCGCCTCGGTTTTCTGCACGTCGTAATCGGCAACGTGGGCATCTTCCTCGTAGACCGCCTCGGTCTCCGAGCGATGCTCGACCGTGGGCGCCAGGAACAGGACGCCGGCCGCATGCAAGGGCTGGTAGAATTCGGACAGGAAGCTCTGTCGGCTGCCGATTTCGATTTCGTTGCGCCACTCCGCGCCGAGCGCGTTCAAGCTGCGGCGCGTCACGTTCACCAGCAGGGCCCATTCGGCGTCCTGCTCGAAATCGCTCCGCAGGTTCAGGCCCAAGGCCAGATACAACGGCCCCCAGCTCTTCTCCTTGACGTCGTACCGGAGGATACGCCGGTCATCCGCGCCCGGATCGAGCCGGAACAGGACCTGCTCGAACTCCCCGATGCCGTAGATGCGCATCAGGTCGAGCTGCATCGTCCGTTCGTCGAACGACTCGCCCGCCCGGCTGTGAATCCGGCCGCGAATGACGCCTTCGCCAACCCGCCGGTTGCCCGTCACCGCCACCTCGCCGACCGGAATCGATTCGGGTTTGGCGCGGCGCTGTTTCGCGAGGAATTCCGCGTACTCCTCCTCGCCGACGGAAAGCCGCGCCAGTTCCTCGGCTTTTCCGCGCGCGGCCGCCTCGCCCTTGGGAATGAAATCGGAAACGCGGGCGAAGTCCGACGCCGTCAGGCCGGCCAGCTTGGGCTGGATGCCGACGTCGGCGCGCTGGAACTGTTCGACCTGTTCGGGCCGCTGCGCGATGGTGTAGGTTCGGCCCAGGATGCCGCCGAGCGATTTCAGGGAGGCGGGATCCACCACGTCCGCGTCGGAGCCCACGTCCACGGCGATGACGACGTCCGCGCCCATGGCCTTGACGACGTCCACGGGCAGATTTTCCACGATGCCGCCATCGACGAGGGTGCGACCATCCAACTCGACGGCCGTGAAGGCGCCGGGCACGGCCATGCTGGCGCGCATGGCCGTGGCGAGGTTGCCGTGGTCGAGCACGTACGCCGTCCCGCTTTGCAGATCCGTCGCGACCGCCCGGTATGGAATCGGCAAGCGATCGAAGTTCGTGATGGCGGCCGAACGCAGCGTGGCCAGTTGCAGCAGATTGTTGAACTTCTGCCCCGCGGCCATGCCCGTGCCCATCTTGGGGCCGCGGAAATTCAGCCCCATTTCGAACAAATACCGCTGGTCGTCCTGCTTGCGGCGGAAATAGAGTTCGCGCCGCGGCGTCTCGTCGCTCATCACCTCGTTCCAGTCGAGCCCTTCCAGAAACGCCTGCATTTCGTCGGGAGACATGCCGCTCGCATAGAACCCCGCGATGATCGAACCCATGCTCGTGCCGGCGATGAAGTCGATTGGGATGCGCTGCTCCTCCAGCGCCCGCAGCACGCCGACGTGCGAGAACCCGAGCGCCCCGCCCCCGCCCAGCACGAGCCCGACCTTCGGCCGCGCCGGAGCGGCGCCAACGGCAACGGCGCTCAGAACGAGCCCCAGCAAAACAGAAAGGATTTTCACGAACGTTGTTCTCATGGCTCCTCTTTTCTCAAGGCGCTTGGTTTCCGCCGGCCGGAATCTCCGTTGGGGCGCCCATCGCCGCCCGGGCGTTTTCCAAGGCCTGTTGCGAAACCTGCAGCCGGCCACTGTCCGGCCGATCGAGCGAGGCGATCAACGCGATCACCAGCGAAAAGGACGCCGTCAGGATCGGCATCGTCCACGAGCGGCGGGAACCCGCGATGGCCGCCTGATATCCCACCCCCGCCATGCCGAGCAATACCAAAATCCCCAAGGTCCGCCAGATGTCGGTAGGAATCCGCGCGTGCATTCCCAAAACGACCCGCGAAGAATGAAGGTCGAACATCGCGTTCAGGGCGTCAATGTAGAGCGCGGCGACGTCCGAATTCATGTCGCGGCGCGCATTCGCCACGGCCATCTCCCAGAGGCGACCCTGGATTCGTGCCGCATTCGCCGTCGCCTCCCGCACGCGACCGACGTCGCCGGACCGCACCGCCGCCACGCGGTCGTCGAGGTATTTCCGGAACAGGTCCGCCGCCTCCGCGCGATCGGGCTCCGGCAGGAAATCGGACCGGAGAAAAGCCGTTCCGATCGCGTTGGCCTCTTCCATCACCAGCGCTTTGCGGGCCGCGTAGAGGTCGGCCGCGATGCCGAACGTGAACGCCAACAGAAACGCCAGCAACCCGAGGATCGATCCCGAAATCGCGGACACCGGGGATTCCTTCTCGTCTTCCGCGCGCCGGTGGACGATGCAACCCAGCTTGTAGCCGACTTCGATGGCCAGAAAGATTCCGAAGGCGGACGCCACGAAGATGGCCCAGATCGGCAAGCTGTTCATTTTCCCTGACTCCTTTTTCCGTTCAATCGGCGCGGGTTTGCATTTCTAGAAATTCCAGATGACGGAGTAGTCCATGGCCAAGGCCTGCGCCCAGCGGGCCGCGACGTTCCGCAACAGGTACCGCTCCCGACCCCTTCCAAAATCGCGGCATCCGAACATTCTGGCATTGCGTTTCCATGGGGCGCTTCAAAAGGGATGATCGATGGTCATTTGCACGGCGGCGCCTTCGTCGGAGATGCCGACGTCCGCCCGCACGACCAAGGTGTTGACCATGGCGCGCAACCCGAGAATGCCGCAGACCTTCATGGCGGAGTGCAATTCGCCCAGGTCGAATTCGTCGGCCACCCGGCCGACCTCCAGCCCCACCACGTATTGCAGCCATTGCACCCGGGCATTGCGCCGGTTCAGCCAGCCGAAGTTGCGCAAGGGATTCCAGTCGGGAACGTGCCGATACTCCGCCGCGTAGTAGACGGCGGAGCGGTCGTTGAAACGGCCTTCGGGATAGCCCCGCATCCGTTCCGTTCCTCCCAAGGTCGCCCCGGCGTAGCTGGGCGGACGGCGATAGAGCGGGCCGTCCGGCGATTCGACGTCGTCCCACGACGGCGTATCGATCCACCACAGGTTCAACGCCAGCACCCGCTGGCGGCTGGACCGGCCTGCGCCCAAAGAGAAATACTTGGTGAGGGTCAGGTCCACCGTCTCCCACGGAGCCGTGCTGCCCAATTCGCCCCAATCTTTCGTAAACCGCACCTGCTGGAAGCTGCCGCGGCTCGGGTTTTCGTGGAAGTCGGTGTTTTCGTAGCGCAGGATGAATTCCGCGCCGGAGGTCGTGGCCTCGACGTCGCCGATTTCATCCGTGTCCGCGTCTTGATCGCGGTAAAAAGGTTTGATTCCGGCCAAGGTGTAGCCGCTCCGGAACGGGTTCCAGACGCTCGTGTCGCGGGCGCCCTCCACGACCATCCCGTCGCGCAACGTCAGCCGGGACTTGGGCGCGTCCCGCCCGGCGCCCATGGGCAGAACCAGCCCGAACAGCGACCAGACCTTGACGTCGGTCCCCTCGCCCGTGAGGTAATCGTCGGCGTCGGAATCGGAACTGCCCGCGCGCGTCTCCGGATAATCCGGATTCCCGTCGGAGTAGATATCGATTTCATTGAACCGCCCCAGATTGAGCTGGCCGTTCACGAACAGCCGCTCGGTCCAAGGGATCTCCAGGTCCCGGACCGCCAGAAACCCGTAGACGGAACCGGCCGCCGACCCGACGACGGTCGCGAAAGCGGAAGCCTGCGGCTGGAAAAATCCCCGGTTGCCGATGCTGGCCCCGATGGAGGGTCCCAGCGTGCCGCTGTAGAAGGCGAAGGGGACCATGAAGGTCCCCGGCACCGCGTTGGTTTGCCCTTCATGCAGCAGGATTTCCTGGCCTGAGACGGGAGACAGGAGGACCGCACCGACAAGACTAACCATCCAATAGGATTTGATGGAGGTGTTCACGGGGCCCATGTGTTTGCCTTCTCGCATCGCCAAAGCCATTAGGCCTTCTGTAGCCGGTCCCGCTGGGGCCGGACTTGAATCAAACAGCCCCGCGCCCACCGGGCGCGGCTACAACTAATTCGCAAGCGGCTGATCAACCACCGGCCCGTTATTTGACCGTGTAGCCCTTGCCTTCCATCGCGGCGACGAAGTGCTTGTCCCAATCCGCGAACTTCGCCTGGTAGTCGGCCTCGCCCGCCTGCGTGCCGGCTTCCAACTGGTTCCGCGTTTGACGCGCCCGCATTCCGCGGCCCACGCCGCCGGCCGTGGCGCCGATGGCGGCGCCCTGCCCGGCATCCCCGGCGGCGGCGCCGATGGCCGCCCCCAGAATCGCGCCGCGGGCGGCTCCGCCAACGGCCGCGCCGCGCGTGGCGTCGCTGGCCGCTTCCGCCTCCCCTTCTTTCTTCACTTGCTGATCGGCCGCCAGATAGGGATCCCAGCCGGTTTGCTGCGTCGCCCAATCGTACGCGGCGAGCTGGTCTTGCTCCTGCTGCTCGGCGGTCTGGTTTTGAGCCGGGAAAATCACATGCTTGCCTGGATTCGTGCTCAGCTTGGGCGGGCCGCCTTCCTGCGCGAGCGCCATGGAGCAAAGGACCAGCATGGCCGCCACGGAGACCATCATCCGGATTGGGTTGTGTGTCGTCATTGGATGCTCTTCCTTGTTCTGCTGTTTTCTTGAAATGGGTTCATGAAATTCACTCGGCCAGCCACGCGCGGGCGCGTCCTTCGAAATGCGGCATGAAGTATTGCACCCGCCCCTTGCGCCGTCCGGCACCGAGGAACAGCAGCGTCTCGGCCTCCCAGCGGGGCTCCCCCACCACGGCGATCTTGGCAATGGAGGCTTCATAACGCGAAAAGAAATCCAGGTCTCCCCAGTCGTCGCCGCGCTTCCATCCGCGGAAGTCGTCCAGGATCAACAGCACCTTGAGATCCTGGACGCCGGCCTCGATGTTGTGCTGGGCCACGCTTTGGATGTTGTCGAGCGTGGCCTTGTTCAACGTGCCGCCGATGCGCAGCGCATAAACGCCGTTCGGCTCCTTCCGGAACGAGGCCGTCACCGACGGCGGAGCCGATGTTCTCCCCAGCAGTTTTTGAAGCCAATTCATGCGGTTGTCTCCAGAAAAAGGAAGGAGGGGGCGCCCGGCGCCCCGCTCCTTCCGTCGAGACGTCGAATTAGAACGTCACGCCGATGCCGAGGAGCAGGCCGGCCATGCGGATATTCACCTCGTTGTCGTCGTTGTGCTCGCCCTTGATCTTGTAGCCGACGGTGCGATAGCCCAAACGCGCGGCGATATTTTCCGTGATCTGGTACTGGATCTGCGGGAACAACTCATAGACCAGCTCCGAATCCCCGGCGCCGATGGCCAAGGTCGGATTGAACCGCAGCCCGTCGATCTTCGAAGGCAAGATCGGAAGGCTGGGGCGCAACACCAGGAGGCCGTCCACGCGGGTATTTTCCACAGGATCTTCCGTTTCCTTCGTGCCCTTGTCGTAGATCGTGAGCTCGTTGTCCATCGTGAGGGTGCGCACGCCGGCCAACACGTCGATGGTCATGCCTTCCATGAAACCGTCGAACTGGTAGCCCGCGGCCAGTTCGTTCAGCAGCATCTTCGAGTCCAGCTTGCCGCCTTCCGGCCGGTCTTCCACGTCCAGGTTGTCCGTGCTCATGGATAAGTAATCCGACTGCCCCCAGAGGAGGTAGCGGTTGTACTGCACCACGGCCAGCAGGGATGCGGCCATGTCAACCCCTTCGATGAGGTCGCTGAACTCCTTGTCGAAGTCGGTCTTGTGGCCGTTGACGGTGACGTCGCCCTCAAGCCCCGCCGCCCAAGCGTAGGGCGAGAGCTCGAACTTCCATCCCTGCGGTTCGGCCGCCGAAGCGGCCAAACCGGCGGCCAGCAACAGGCTGGCAGCTATGGTTGCTATGATTGTCTTCTTCATTTGTATCTCCTTGTTTTGTTTGTTTCGTTTCTTATTCAAGCGTTAGATCGAAACCCCCGCTGAAGTCGTTGAAATCCAGCACGATCCGCCAGGTCCCGGCGGTCCCCTGGGCGGTTTGTCGCTGGAAGAACAGATCTTCGCCGTCGAAATAGGCGCCGTTGAGCCTGTTGAGCGTCTCGGCCAGGACAAGCCGGCCCGACCCGTCGTAGATGCGCAAGCCGACGTCGCCTTCCGAAAAGTCGTCGATGCGCACAATGGCGACGGCCTGGTCCAGCGTGGTGTCCCACGCATATTCATCCGTATCCGAGTAGTTCCGCATTTCCTTGTCGACGTTGAACCGGGTCGAGGAAACATCCGTGTCCGTGTCGCTGGCTTCGCAGCCGCAAAAGGCCAGCGGCAGGGCCAGCACGGCCAGCCCGCGCATGCAGCGCAGGATCCGATGGGGCATCGTTGTATTCATGTGTTTTCTCCTTGGTTGGTTTTTCTTCAATCGATCCAGCCCTGTTCCTGGAAGCGCTCCCGGAACACGTCGGCGATTTCCTTGGCCGTGGCTTCGGCGCGGCCTTCCAGCTTGCTCTTGCCGCTGCTTTCCCCGTAGACCTTCATGCCGCCGCTCACGATCAGCCCCACCGGGTTGGCCGTGGCGACGAGCGCCGCCGCGCCCAGGGCGGCGCCCGGCGTCTTGGCGCCGCCGGATTCCACCTTGCCGGAGCCGAGCTTGCGCAGCCCGTTGGTCGTCACCTGGAATCCTTCGACCACCGTGTGCAGTTCGGACGCCCCGGCGCCGAAGCCGATGCCGACGCGCTTGGCCGCGCTGCCTTCTTCGACGGAAACCAGGTAGCCGCGGATCACGAGGTCGTTGACCCGCGCCTTCGAAGCCGGCCGCGCCCGCAGGGCCGGCAGGCCCATGGCGCGGATTTTCGCCGCGAGCGATTCCGCCAATTCGGCGTCCAGTTCGCGGCCGGCCTGGATCTGCTCCGGCGTCTGGGGCACGTCGGCCACGGCGAATTCCTTGGCGATGGCCGAATCCGCGGGCACGTCGGCGGCCGTGGCCGCGAAATCGAGCACCAGGATCTGGCTCGGCCGGGGCAAATACCCGCCGACCAGCGGATCCTGCCGGGTAACCTTGGTGGAGGCGCAGCCACTCGCCAGAACCATGGCCACAAGCCCCATCAACGTCATCCGTCCGGCTTGCGCCAGGAGGCGTTGCTCAACTTCTTGGGATGTTTTCATTCTCATGCTTTCGTTTGGATTTTCTGAATATTCCCGGCCGGGGCCTCGCCGGACGCCCGATGCGCTTTCCGCACCTGCGCCAGATTGACAAACATGCGCCCATGCCCCAGGGCCCGGCCCGCGGCCGTCAAGCCGGCCCGCACGACCAATCTCAGCCAAGGTTTCTGGTATCCGGCGAACATGCGGCTAGCCCCCCAGGATGTTGATGGCGCGGGCCGCGACCAGGAGGATCGTGGCGAGCGAAATCGAGCTTTCGAGCATCATCGACAGCTTGGCGCGGTGCGTCAGCGGGGCGACTTCGGTGGTGCTGAACGCCGTGGCCGTCGAGTAGGCCAGATACAGATAATCGACGTAGGTGGCGCCCCACCCGGCCGGGACGTCCTCCACGGGCGCGCTTTCCTGGGGAAAGAACCAATCCGCCCGCCGGCCCGCATGGTGGACGCGGGCTTCCGGACCGCCGCGGTCCAGTTGCCAGTACAGCAGCGAGAAGACGAGGATGTTGATGTTCCACACCCCGATGCTCGAAGCCAGCAGTTGCACGCCGGTGATCTCCGTCGAGCGGTGCACCATCGCGTCGATCAGGTTCGCCAGGTTCGCGAGGATCAGGACCATCGACACGGCGAAGAACAGCAGAACGACCCCGCGTTCGGCACGCAGCCATCCCAGTTTTGCGGACGACCATCCGACTCCGACGACCGGCAGCAACACCGCGACGCCGAGGACATGGGTAACCCACACCGGCAGCAGCCGGATGGCTTGCGGCAGCAGGCTCAGCAGGAGGATCAACGCCAGGATCGCCAGCGCGACCGGCCAGCGCGGCTCATGGCGGAGTGGATGGACGGTCTCTTTCAAGTATTCTCCATACTCATTTCGGGAACAGGAACGTCAGTTGCACCCGTGCACCCCAGTCTTCCGGGCCGCCGTCGGGCGACTCGGCCCAGTAGCGCGCCCCCAGCGTCAACTGCATGATCTGCGGACCGATCTTGAACATCTGCGCGACTGTCATGTTCACCGGAATGGACCACGCCTCGCCTTTCCAGTCGTAGGTGGACTCGGAGTTGAGCCCGAACGTCGTCTTCGTCTTTTGAACGATGTAGCTCGCAAACGGCTGGAGCAACGTCGTGCTGACGTCAGCCCGGTCGTCCTCGCCGTCCACGGACCAGATGTGGTAGGCGAGCGCACCGACCGTCCACGGTCCGCGCTGCGTCAGCGCCAGCGCCGTCGGCCCCGCGCCCCACTGCTCGCCGCCCAGCACGTCCTCGGATGCCGTCGGATAGAGGCCCACCGGCCCGGCGGCGAGAATCCACCCGCCCACCGGCGCCTTGGGCGAGAAGAAAAAGCTCTGCGTGACGTCGCCCAAGCCGGACTCGTTCATCTCCGCCGCCGGAAAATCCTCTTGATCGACGATCGGCACGATCGTCCGGATGATCAGGTTCCAATCCTCGCCGATCGAGAGGGGCACGATCGGCTGGACGTTCAACACGCTCTTGGAGGCGCCGTCGTTCGCGCCGCCGTACTCATCATAGTTGTACTGCAACGGCACGCTGATCAACGCCGCGACCGGATTGGCCAATTTCTTGGCCAGTTCCGCCGCCCGGTCGCCCGGTGTCGCTTCCTGCGCCGAGGCGGCCGCGCAGGCCGCCGCCAGCCATCCTGCCAAGAGTCCCTTCCACCCATTCCTGCTCATTGCATATCCTCCTTCAAGGTTTGTCTCCTTCTCCTGCCCACGGACCGAACCAACGAGTTCCCATTCAATTCTGCGGAACTTTCGCCGGCGGGGTGAACATGGCTTTGTCTTCCCCGATCTCCTCGGCGATCAGCGCGTTGAGTTTCTGGTTCATGGCCGCCAGCAGTTTTTCGTCGTACTTGGGATGGGCCGGATTGGCCAGATTGTCCATTTCCTCGGGATCCAGCAGCAGGTCGTAGAGGGCGACGTCGTTGTCGGCCAGCAGCTCCTTGACCGATGCGGGCAGGTTGTAGTGGCCCATCCCGAAGTAGCGGACCAGCTTGTAGCGGCCGTCGAACACGCCGCGGAACAGCTCGCGCTTCTCGAGGTTCGGCACGCCGATCTCGTTGACGAGGCCTTTGAACGCCTCCATGCCGCGATGGAACTCCTGACCGGCCTGGTGGGCGGCGACATCAAATACCTTGACGGCGTTGCGACTGAACCATTCCGCATCGATGGTGGCGATCATGTCATAGGTCATCAGGCAGCCCGCGCCGGGTTTCTCGCTGCTGCCGCGCGGCCCGGCGGAGGCGGGATTGGCCACCACGCCCGAGAGATCATGTCCCTTCAGGAACGGGTAGCGCTTCCGCCGCTCGGCCTCCGACAGTCCGGCATACGCCAGGATCGTGGGCACCAGATCGAGATGGGAACCCACCGCATCCGTCCGGCCGCAACCCGGGTGGCGCGGATCGGCGATCACCAGCGGCACGTTGACGGTCTCCTCGAACGCCACGCTGCCCTTCTGGCGCAGGTGATGGGCGCCGCCCTGCTCGCCGTGATCCGCCGTGAAAATGACGATCGTGTTGTCGGCCTGGCCGCTCGCTTCCAGCGCATCCAGCACCGCTCCGATGTGCCGGTCCACGTCGAGATGGCAATTGAGGTAGTAGTTGACGTGGTTGTGCCACATGTCCCGGCGCTCCATCGGGATCCGACCATAGTACACGTCGCACAGGTGCATGTAGCTGCGGACGGCCGGCGGCTGCCCCTTCAGGTCGTCGAAGAAGGAGGCCGGCAAGGTCGTCTGCCATTTCTGGCGGTACAGCGGCGTATCCGGCGCGCTGAAAATCGGGAACATGCTCTTGGCCTGCACGGTCTCCGTTCCGTCGGTATCGTAGTACATCACGTCGTGGGGATTGACGAAGTTCACGCTCATGAACCACGGCTTGTCGGCGGCGACTTCGGGGGCGCGTTTGTTCAGCCACTCCACGGCATCCGCCGCAATCAGCGAATCTTTATTGACTCCATCCATCGGCCCGCCTTGCACGTCGCCCGAATCCTGATACTCGGAGAATCCGTAGGCTTCCATCGCTTTACGGGAACCCGGCGCGGGAAACTCGGAGAGGTGCCACTTGCCCTTGTAGACGGCGTGATAGCCCAGATCGCTTAGCATGTGGCCGATGGTGGGCAAGGCTTTCGGATCGGCCTTCATGTCGTCGATCCAGACGAAGTTGGTATTGTCGAACATGCGGGTGTGCGGCGTATGCCGGCCCGTCAGCATCACCGAGCGGGACGGCGTGCACACGGTGGTGGTGCTGTGGTGATGGTTGAACGTGACCCCGCGGGCGCGGATGCGGTCCCGGGCGGGCAAGGCGAATTCCGCCGGCATGGGCTGATGGGCATATTCCTGGTCGGTCACGATCATCAGGATGTTGGGTTTCTTGTTCATGATTCTTTTGCCTCGTTGGTTCGAATTCCCGTTCTACGTGGATTGGATGGCGCGCTCATCGCGGCGCGGCGAGCGCCTCCTCCGGCTTCCTGTCCATGATCTCGTCCGCATAGCGCCCGTTCTTCAGCAGGTCCGCCATTTTCCGCATGGGCCGCTCCGTGTGCGCGAAGAACGCCTTCAACCCCGCGCACAGCCAATTCAGCCCCGGCTCGCCGTCCGGCGTCTTCAAAACGCGGTTCTTGGGGCACTCGCCGTGGCAGGTGAACAGGAACCGGCACTCCCGGCATTGGCGCGGCAGCGCGGCCGACTTGGCCTGCCCGAAGGCGCGCTGCCGCTCGCTCCCCGCCAGTTCCGCCAGCGGCGTCTCGAGGATGTTTCCGAGACGGCAATTCGGCTCGACGAAATGGTCGCAGGAGTAGAGATCGCCGTTGTGCTCCAGCGCCAACCCGTCGCCGCA
>CAYTEK010000067.1:0-15525 GCA_964436715.1 uncultured Verrucomicrobiota bacterium
ACTCGAACTTGTGACCTCTTCCACGTCAAGGAAGCGCTCTAGCCAACTGAGCTAATCGCCCGAACGTCGGGTGGGAATATGCCACAAACGCGGCGCGGTTCAACCCCTTTTTTCCGGCGGCGCGCCGGCGGCGCCGCGAGCCGCGCCGGGACGCCGCGGAAACTCACGCGGCGCCGGGTGCGGGCTTGCCCCCCACCCACGCGGCGGCCTTTTCCTTGAGTTCCTTGAACTTGCCGCTGAGCGACGTCAGCCGCGCGTCCCATTCCAGATTGATGGGCTGGTTTTCCACGCTGACGTGGAACGTGGTCATGACCATGATCAGGAACAGCGGCTCGAGGAACGCGCTGCGGGCGTTGGCGGCGAACAGCGCCGCGATCGCGAGCGTCCAGAACCCGGCGCCGGCGCCGACGAGCTGCGCGACGAGCAGCGCGGGCAGCAGCATCAGGCCCCACAGCACGACGGAGAGGACCTTGTCCAGGACGACCACCCAGATGGCGGTCTTGAGGACGGGCTTGGCGTTCTGGCAATAGTAGATCAGTCCGTCCTGCCCGCCGCGCCAGGGATTGGTTTCGTTGCGCGCGAGGACGTAGGAGAAGATGGTTTCGTCCAGGTAGGTCGAGGCGCTGTAGAGGATGGCCTTGACGACGTTCATCAGGCCCTGCATGCCCGGGATGGGCAGCAGGTTTCCCACCCAATCGAGGGTGCGGTTGAAGGCGCGCACGACGCCTTCCACCAGCAGATCCACGGCGAAGAGCACGTTGGTCTGCGCGAAGCGCTCGGTCACGACGCGCTTGCCGTAGGCGAACATGCCTTCGGAACCGTTGCCGATCTGGCCGCGGGTCACCAGTTCCGTGAGCACCGCGACGTGGCCGCACTTGATCAGGTAGAGCGCGTAGCGGACGACGATGCGCCAGGCCCAGCCGTAGACGCCGCAGCCGGCGATCAGCCAGCCCCAGCCGACGACGGGATGGATCTTGTCCCCGGCGAACGCCGCGCCGCCGAAGGTGACGAGCCCCCACACGATCGTGACGAGCGACACGCCGACCAGGATGCCGAAGCGCGCGAGCGCGTACGGCAGGGTTTTCAGGAACAGGCCCAGCGCGACGCCGAAGGACGCCTTGCGCACGGCCAGCGGATAATGGTGGCGCACCGCCGCATCGGCGGCGGGCGGAACGGCGGCGGGAACGGGTGCGTTTTCCATGGGAGGCTCCGGCGCGAGAGAGGACGATGGCGCCGCCGGGCCTCTCGCGGGGCCGCGGCGGCGCTTTCCGGAAAACGAACGAGCTACTTCGCGGGCATGACGGTCATGCCCTTTTCGGCGCCGGCCACCGGCGTGCAGTAGGCGATCTTTTCCTTGGCTTCGGTGACTTCGGTGGTGCCGAGGGTCTTCATTTCGACGTCGAGCACTTCGCCGGTGTCCGGATCGACCAGTTCCTCGGACGAGCCGACCTGGAACTTCTGGCCGACGGCCACGCCTTCGCGCGTGCCGCGGTTGATGACCAGCTTGTCCGCGCCCGCCAGCATGACGGAAGCCTGCCACGGCACGCTTTCGAGCTGCTTCTCGAGGAATTCCACGCACTGGACCACGGCGTCTTCGCAGGCCTTGCCCACGTGGTCCTTCTTGTAGCCCTCCACGGTGCGGCCGAGGCCGCCCAGCGCGCTGCCGCTGTAGCCCACGCCCAGCCCGCGCCGCCCGGCCTGGCCGACGACCTTCTGCGACGCCTTGACCTGGCCGGTCTCGCTGTCCACGAGATAGATCGTGATGTTGACTTCGGCCTTGCCCTTCGAGCCGCCGAGGGAAATGCCCTTGAAGCTCAGGCCGCCGCTGCCGCCGGTGGTGTCGTCCTGCACGTGGGTGATCGAACCGCGCACCAGCAACTGGGCCGGGGTCATGCGGCCGACCTGCGGGGCCTTGCTGCCGCCGGCCATCCGGCCGCTGGTCGCCAGATCCTGCTCCTTCATCGCTTCCTGGCGCATCTCGGAGTCGCCCAGGACGATGAACTTGCCGTTCTGCTGGAGGGCGTCGGTCATGATCGTCGCGAAACCGTCGCCGATTTCCCACTGGCCCGCCCAACCGGCCTCGTTTTCGAATTTGCTGACCGTGATCGAATACCGCAAATTGCCGTCGGCCGCCTGCGCCGCCGCCATGCCCAACGCGCTCGCCGCGCAAAAGATCGCCAACCCCGTCCGAACGTGTTTCATCGGTTCCCTTTCCTTCCGGCTTGTGGCCGGAATGCTTGATTTCTTTGCCGAGAATTTATGCAGAAGCCTTGCGCAAGACAAGTCCCATCGGGAACAAAGCGCAACAAAGGGTTGACGTCCCCCCCGAAAACAGGCTAAACACGCCCGTCATTTTATCGAAAGAAAGGCTCCACCATGCAACCGACCTATCATCCGTCCAAGAAGAAGCGCGCCCGCAAGCACGGGTTCCGCGCCAAGATGGCCACGGCCAACGGCCGCAAGGTCCTCAGCCGCCGGCGCGCCAAGGGCCGCAAGTCCTTGACCGTCAGCGACCGGAAGTAATTTTGCCGCCCCGCGCCGGGGCTTCGAATCCATGCATCCCGGCAGCGATCGCCCGGCCGACGTCCCCGCGAGGGAAACCGGCCGGGCGTTTTGCGTCCGCGAAACCCTGTGCCGCAAGCAACGCCTGCGGCACGCTTCGCAGTTCGAGGAAACCTACGAACAGAACCGCCGCTGGCATGGACGGCACATGGTGCTGTTCCTGCACGCCGCGCCCGACGCGTCCCTGCGGCTGGGCGTGGTGGCCAGCAAGAAGGTCGGCAACGCCATCGCGCGCGGCCGCGCCAAGCGCCGCCTGCGCGAGGCGTTCCGCCGCAACCGCGCCCGTTTCGGCGGCACGACGGACGACGTCGTGCTCGTCGCCCGGCGGTCCATCCTGGCCGCGCCGTGGGCCGAGGTCGTCGCCGACCTGCTGAAACTCGCGGCGCAGGCCGGCCTGCTGCCGCCCGCGCCATGAATCCCGTCGCCGCGACGCTGTGCTTCCTGATCCGCGTTTACCAGAAAACGCTCAAGCACGCGTTCGGCGCCTGCTGCCGCTTCGAACCGTCCTGCTCGAATTATATGCTGGAAGCGATCCGCGTCCATGGAGTAGGGTACGGCGTTTTTTTGGGGCTCCGGCGGATTGCCCGGTGCCATCCGTGGAACCCCGGCGGCTACGATCCCGTGCCGCCCAAGAAACCGAAAATTTGAACGAGAACGCGACATGAAGAAAAAAGACCTGATTCCGATCATCCTGATCTTCGCCCTTTTCCTG
The DNA here is from genome assembly GCA_964436715.1 of uncultured Verrucomicrobiota bacterium. Classification (GTDB taxonomy): domain Bacteria; phylum Verrucomicrobiota; class Kiritimatiellia; order CAIQIC01; family Lenti-01; genus Lenti-01. Next base: position 3,275 of record CAYTEK010000067.1, read on the forward strand.
GCCTATCCGACCATCGACCGGAAGTTCATCGCCAAGAGCTTCCCGCCCAACGCCAAGCCGGCCCCCGCCGCGGTCGAAAAGGCCGAAGCGCCATCCCTCCCCGCCGATGTGGCCCTGGCCGCGCCCGAGGCGCAAGCCGCGCCTTCGGAAGCCGTGGAAGACGTCCCGGCGCCGGCGGAAGCTCCGGCCGTCGCGGAAGATGCCGCGCCCGAAGTCTTCACCACCCTCGCCAACGAGCGCCTGCAACTGACGTTTTCCTCCCGCGGCGCCGGCATCGTCCGCGCCGTCCTCCCGGGCTATCCCTCCGCCAAGGGTTCCGCGGATCCCGTCGCGTTCGATTTCTCCGACCGGCCCGCCGCGGCGCCGATCGGCTATCCGGGCCTCGGCGAAAAGGCGTCGTTTGAAGTTTCCGGCGCCGGGGACGACTTCATTTCCTACCGCAAGACGCTGGCCGACGGCCTCGTGCTCGAGCGCAAGCTGACGCTCGGCGCCGGCTACCAGATCCAGATCGACGAAACGATCGCCAACGCGGGCGCGGCCCCCATCGCCCTCCGCGGCTACGGCATCCAGGCGGGCTTCATGGAAAATCTGCCCGGCGAAGACCAGGCCCAGCAGGTGCCGCTGCTCGGCGTGGACACGCTCACCGGCAGCGCCAACGTCGAATACTGGGGCGGCAAGCTCGACAAGTGGTTCCCGCTCGACGGCGCCGGCCAACCCCAAACCCTGCCCGGTCCCGGCGACGAGCCGATCCACGTCGATTGGGCGGCGGTCAAAAACAAGTATTTCGCGCAGATCCTGACGCCTGCCGACGGCGCCGACCGCTGCACGGTGGTCGCCGCGCGCGGCGCGCCCGTCCGTTCGTCGTTCCTGGGCATCTTCCCGCGCTCCACGGTGCCGATCGGCCGCGTGGCCGCCGCCCTCCAGATGCCCGACTACGACCTCGCGCCCGGCCAGACGCTCGCGCAAAGCGCCACGTTCTACGTCGGCCCCAAGGTCTATGCGGAACTCAAGGCCAACGGCCCGCACCAGGAAGACGTCCTGCAGCTCGGCTTCTGGCGCGTGGTGGGCATCTGGATCCTCAAGGTCATGGTCTGGATCCACGACCACGTCTGGCCCTACAACTACGGCGTCGCCATCATCCTGCTGACGTTCCTCATCCGCGTGATCTTCTGGCCCCTCAACCACAAGTCCATGGTCAGCACGCGCCACATGCAGGAAATCCAGCCGCTGATCGCCGCCGTGCGCGAGAAATACAAGAGCGAGCCCCAGAAGCAGCAGCAGGAAATGATGGCGCTCTACAAGGAGCACAAGATCAATCCGATGGGCGGCTGCCTGCCGATGCTCATCCAGATCCCGGTGTTCTTCGCCCTCTTCGTCGTGCTGCGCGGCGCCATCGAGCTGCGCTTCTCCTCGTTCCTGTGGATTTCCGACCTCTCCACGCAGGAAAACCTGTTCAAGGGCATCCTGCCCATCGGGCTGAACGTCCTGCCGCTGTTCATGGGCGTCACGATGTGGATCCAGCAGAAGATGACCCCCGCCAGCGATCCGCAGCAGCAGAAGATGATGATGATGATGCCCATCCTCTTCACCTTCATGTTCTACTCCTTCCCCTCGGGCCTCTCCCTCTACTGGTCCACGAACCAGGTCATGATGATCGTCCAGCTCGCCTGGATGAAGAAGACCCATCCCCCCATCGCCGCCGCGAAGAAGTAAGCCGATTCCCGGCGCCGCCCGCGCGCCGGCGCGCGGGATTTTCCACGGCGTGGAAAAAAACGACGTGCGGCGCCGAACCGCATGGACGACGCGCCCGCGGCGGCCCCGAAACGATTCCGGCTACGGGCGTTCGACGGCGATGCGGTAGCTGCGCTGGACGTCCGGCGCGTCCAGGTTGGTCAGCACCAGTCGCGCGCCGGTGCCGGGCACGTTCGTCGCGCCGGGCACGGGCCGCCAATCCGGCTGCAGCAGATTCGTGCTGTATTGCAGATGGTAGGCGCGGCCCGTCGCCGAATCCACGCTCACCTGCCCCGCCGCCGGCATCCCCGCCGCGCGGAACCGCGACCCCGCGTCGGCGGGATCCGTCCCGGCGATGCGTTCCTGCGCATCCGGCTGGCCGTCGCCGTCGCTGTCCACCTGCGAAAGATCGATTTCCACCGGCGCCAGCGACACGAAGCCGAAGCCGTAGTTGTTGTATTCGTTCAGCCACGCGTCGTTCGCGACCTCCGCGGCCAGCACGTTGCCGGACAAGTAGCGATCCGGCGCGCTTTCGCCGTCGCTGGCGATCACGCCCGCCACCCACAGCGAAGTCACCGCGTGCGCGCCCGCCGCGCCGAGGCTGGCCCACGGAATCGCCGCCTCCCAGCGGTCCGTCAGCCGGTTGGCGTCGTCGTTTGCGCTGGTCGCGGCGGCGTCGCCGGCGCCGTCGTATTGCGCCAAGCGGCCGTTCGCGACGGCCGCGAACGAGGTCGCCGACAGGTGGTAGATGCCCTGGCCGAAATCGTAGCCGCAGCCGAGGTTGAAATTCGGAAACGTGCCGTCGCCCCACTCGTCGCCCAGCACGATGGCGACGTCCATCGGCCGGGTGAATTCCACGTTGTGGAGCTGGTCGAGCCCCTGGGGATTGCCGCTCTCGCTCCACAGATTCGACCGGTCGTCCGCCAGCGTGTTCACGCCGACGAAGACGATCGGCGCGTTGTTGTCGCCGGCCACGTCCATCCCGCTGCCGCCCAGATACAGGTTCGTTTCGTCGTAGTTGAAATACACCCAGCCGAAATCGCCGAAGCCGCATTGCCCACGCGTGCCGACCGGGCCGCCGGCGAGGTTGAAATCGAACCGCTCCCCGACGACGTTCGGGGTGCCCGCGGCCGCGGCCAGTTCCGGCGAGCCGCGCACCAGCGCGGGCCGATAATCGGGCATGGCGAAGTTGCACGGATCGCAGGAATCCCCGCTGCCATCGCCGTCCGCGTCCGCCTGGTCGACGTTCGCCGTTTCCGGGCAGTTGTCGGCGGCGTTGGCCACGCCGTCGCCGTCGCGATCGTCGTCGCAGGCGTCGCCTTGGCCGTCGAGATCCGCATCCGCCTGGCCCGGGTTGGCGACCGCGGAGCAGTTGTCGCAGACGTCGCCGATGCCGTCGCCGTCCGCGTCCGCCTGATCGGCGTTCGCGGCGGCGGGACAATTGTCGAGCCAATCCAACGCGCCGTCGTCGTCGAGATCCTGTTCGCCCTGCACGGCCGCGATGGCGGCGCGCAGGTCCGGCAGCGGCCCGATGTTGTCGGTCCCCGCCTGCGGGGTGCCGGTGGCGCGCAAGATGGCGCGGATCGCCGCCGGCGAAGCGGGCGCGCCGAACTGCGCGCGATAAACCTGCTGGAGCACCGCCGCCGCGCCGGCCACCATCGGCGACGCGCTGGAAGTGCCCGAAAACGACGACGTGTACCAGGCGTTCGAACCGTCGGCGCTGAAGAGTCCGCCGTAGCCGCAGCTGAGCACCTGCTGGCCCCAGCCTTGGAGATCCACGGTCCACCCGTAGTCCGAAAAGCTCAGGCGCGAACGCGGAGTCGCATAGGTCGGCGGCGCGCCGGCGCCGACGATGAGCGCGCCCGAATCGTTATCGGGCAGGAACGGCCAATGGCCGTCGTTGCCGATTGCGTAGATCGCATCGTCGAGGTTTTCCCCGCCGTTGGCGGCGGCCTCCACCACGACGAGACCTTGGGCCACGACCGTCGCGATGGCATCGTAGAACGGCTCGTACCACTCCACCGGCACGTAGGTGCCGTTCGGTCCCGTGATCTGCTGCTCCAGCAGCACCACGCCGCCGGGACCGAGCGTCGACACCGCGGCCAAGACCGCATCGCCGAGATTGTAGCTGCCGTCGGCGTAGGCCCCTGCGAAATAGAACGTCGCCCCCGACGCGATGCCGCGCACGCCGGCGCCGTCGGGCTTGCCCGCCAGTTCGCCGAGCACGGCGGTGCCGTGGTCGTCGCCGTAGCCGGGATCCTGGTGGTTCGCCACCAGATTGCTGACCGCCGGCAAATCGACGTGGTTCTCGTTCCAATCGTATTCGACGTCGCAGATCGCGATGCCGGCGCCGTCGAATCCGTTCGACCAGGCGTAGCGCGCATCCACGCCGTCCGGCGCCGCATCCACGTAGCGCTGCCAGGTTCCCGCGCCGTTGGCGGGGTCCAGATAGTCGGGCGCGGTCGGCAACGTCGGCACCGGCACGCGGAAGACCTTCGCCACGTCCGGCCATTTCCGCAGCGCCGCCGCGGCGCCGTCCAGATCCGCGCCGCCGGGAAAACGCACGCGATAATACAGATTCAGATCGGGCGCGTTCTTCCGCTGCGCGGCCGTCCGCGCGCGCATCGCCTCCAGCCTCCGCTCGCTCGTGGACGGAAACGAACGCGCCCAGACGGCACCGACCAACGCCGGATCGTTCGTCTGGACCAGCGCGCGGCCCGTCGCGAGGTCCCGCGGCGCGCCGGCGCGCAAGCGCACGGTCGGCCCGGTGCGGAATTTCACTTCCAATTCGTTCGGCGCCGTCTGCGCCGCCGCCAGCGCCGCCGCCGCCCACAGGGCCATTGCCGCCCACCCCAACCGCCAGCCGATGGATTTCATGACGAAATCAGCATAATGCGCCCGGCGCCGGTTGTCCATCCATGCGCGCGCGGCCCGTTGGCGGCGGCGCATTCGCCCCGGCAAGCCCCCGCCTCGGCCCGGCGGCTGGGCGCCGGACGTTTCGTATGATCATTAATTAACCATCATACGATTTCAACTGCGCTCAAACTGGCATTTTGGCGATCGCCGCCCGGCCTCCGGCAACGGCATCCGCCCACGGCCTGCCCATGCGGTCCGGCGCGGCTCGAGCCGTTTCTCCGGTTGTGTTCCGGCCTCCATCCGCTATCATCCCTTCCCGATGTCCCCGCTCGACAACATCCGGATCGTGCTCGTCAACACCGTCTACGGCGGCAACGTGGGTTCCGCTTGCCGCGCCATGAAGAACATGGGGCTGTCGCAGCTCGTGCTCGTCGATCCCCGTCCGGGCATGGACATGGAGGAAGCCCAGCAGATGGCCTGCCACGCCGGCGACGTTCTCCAAAACCGCCGGGTCTGCGACACGACGGCCGAGGCGGTCGCCCATTGCGGCCTCGTCGCCGGCACCTCCAACCGCGGCGGACTTTACCGCGACCACTCCAAGACGCCGCGCGAATGGGCGCCCCGCCTCCTGGAAGCCGCCGCCGACACCCCCGTCGCCCTCTTGTTCGGCTCCGAAGACAACGGCCTTTCCCTCGAAGACCTCGCGCTTTGCACGCAATTCATCCGCATTCCGTCGTCGGACGCCTACAAGTCGCTCAACGTGTCCATGTCGGTCATGGTGTGCGCCTACGAGCTGTTCGTCGCTTCCGGCACCTTCGAACCGCCGCAGGAGCGTTCCCTCGAATGCCCCTCCGCCATGCGCGAGGCCATGTTCGCCAAATGGCGCCGGGCGCTGCTCGACATCGGTTTCATGACCCACGACACGGCGGATCACATGATGCTCGGCATCCGCCGCATCCTGTCCCGCGGCACGCTGACCGAGAAGGACGTCCAGATCCTGCTCGGCATGGCTTCGCAAACCCAGTGGGCGGCCAACCAGTTGCCGAAAAAGCCATGAACGCGCAACACGTCCTGTCCATCATGGTCGTCGCCCTCAACGAGGCCAAGCACCTGCCCGGCCTCAAGGACGCGCTCGACCACCTGCGCCTGCCCGAAGGCTGGAGCCTTGAAACCATTCTCGTCGACGGCGGCAGCCGCGACGGCACCGTCGAGGCCGCCCGCGAGGCGGGCTTCGACGAATGCCTCGTGCATCCCGGCGCTTCGATTCCCGTCTGCCGCAACCACGCCCTCCGCGCCGCCCGCGGCTCGGCGTTCGCGTTCCTCGACGGCGACTGCGTGCCCGACCGCCACTGGCTGGAACACGCCGCCCCGTGGCTGCTCAAGCCGGTCCCCGTCCTGCTCGGCTATCCCGTCACGCCTCCGGAAAGCGGCAACTGGATCCAGCGCTCGTGGCATGCCCACTGGCACCACAAGAATCCCGCCGCGCGCCAAGGCGACGCCGCCCCCGTCGTGGCCGAGGCCTTCCGCCTCATCACCACGCGCAACATGCTCTTCAACCGCGCGCTGCTCGGCGTCGTGCCGGCTTTCGATGAATCCCTCACCACCGGCGAAGACACCGATTTCGCCTTCCGCGCCGCGCAAGCGGGCTGCGAAGTCGTCGCGCTGCCGTCCCTGCGCGTCGCGCATCTCGGCGAGCCTTCCACCCTGCGCCAGTACTATCGCCAGCAGCTCTGGCACGCCAACCGCAAGGCCTATTCGACCATTCTCAAAAGCTCGCGCGGCAAGACCGGCGCCAACGCCATCTATTTCTCCGTGGCCTTCCTCGGTTCTCTGTTGCTCGCGTTCCTCGGCGTCGTGCTGGCGCTGCTCTTCACCCCGTGGGCCCTTTTCCTGCTGGTGCCGCTCGTCGCCGTCACCGCCGGTCCCGCCGCGCTCATCGCCGACCGCGCCCATTCGCCCCTCCTCTTCCTGCGCCTGACCGTCCTCTACTTCCTCTACGGCTTCGCCCGCTCCGTGGACCTCGTCGGCCTGTCCCCCCGCAAGAAATCGTGGAAATCTTAGCCATGCCCTCTACGCCCCAAATCGTTTCCAGCCTCCAGAACGCCGGCATCAAGGAAGTCGTCAAGCTGCGCCAGCGCTCGCACCGCGACGAAAACGCGCTGCTGATCGTCGAGGGCTACCGCGAGGTCAAGCGCGCGCTCGACAACCGCGTGCCGATCCTGAAGCTCTTCTACTGCCCCGCGCTCTACCAAGGCAAAAACGAACCCACCATCGTCTCCCGCTGCGCGGAATTGGACGTGCCGCTGTTCGAATGCACGGAACCCGTCTTCATGAAGATCGCCTACCGCGACCGCCCCGAAGGCCTGCTGGCCCTCTGCCCGCAGATCCGGCGCACGCTGGCCGACCTGAAGCTGCCCGCCAACCCCTTCGTCGTCGTCGGCGAACACATCGAGAAACCGGGCAACCTCGGCACCATGCTGCGCACCGCCGACGCCGCCGGCGCCGACGCGCTCGTCGTCTGCGATCGCTGCACCGACGTCAACAATCCCAACGTCGTCCGCGCCAGCATCGGCACGCTCTTCACCGTGCCCGTCGCCGAAGCCAGCACGGCGGAAACCCTCGCGTGGCTCAAGCAGCACGGCATCCGCTCCCTCGCCGCCTCCCCGCACGCCACGAAAAACTACACCGACGTGGACATGACGCAGCCCATCGCCGTCGTCGTCGGCGCCGAACAGTTCGGCCTCAGCGACGCCTGGATGACCCAAGCCGACGAATTGGTGCGCATCCCCATGCTCGGCCAGGCCGACTCCCTCAACGTCGCCGCCGCCGCCACCATCCTCCTCTACGAAGTCGTCCGCCAGCGCGGCGGCAAGAAGTAAGGAAATATCGGGGCGGCGGGATTTCCCGCCCGAGGCGGGCCCGCCTGTGGCGGGGAACCCGCGACATCGAGCTCCCCATCCCGACCACGCCGCCAGACGGCGTGGAACAAAAATCGGGGCGGCGGGATTTGAACCCGCGACATCGAGCTCCCAAAGCTCGCGCTCTACCAGGCTGAGCCACGCCCCGTCACAAATTTTTCAATCTTTCAGGCGCTCTGCCATCCCGACCACGCCGTCTGCGGCGGGTGTCGGGAACGCCCCGTGCCACAATGCCGAACCCTGCGCGAACGGCGGTTCCGCGTCAAAGAAAAACCTCCGATTGCTCGGAGGTGTTCTCGTTTTCAAGTGGCGGGGTCGACGGGACTCGAACCCGCAACACCCAGATCGACAATCTGGTACTCTAACCAATTGAGCTACGACCCCGTGACTCAAAAATCGCGAAGAACATAGCCGAAACCCGTTGCCTTGCAAGCCCAAAATTTCTTTGGGCGCGAATTGACCGCCGCCCTCCCGAAACGGCCTCGGGACGCGGCGCGGCGCAAACGGCGCCTGCCCGCATTGGAGGCGGGTTTCCGGCTTGCGCTGTCGCCGGTTTTGCCGGATTTTAGCGCGGCATGCCCTCCCCGTTCACATCTCCGGCGGAATGGTTCGCGACGCGGCGCACGGCCTTGTCCCGCGGCGGATTGTGGCTGGATGGCCGCGAACCCGGCCGGCCCGACCCCGCCGATTTCGCGCGCGCACAGCTGCGCCTCCTGATTTGCCGCCTCTCGCCGTACGACGACGTGGAGACGTCCATCACCCACCGCGTGCTGCTCTGCGCGGCGCGGGCCGTGCCCGGCGTCTATGTGGACCTCGCCTTTTTCCCGCCCGAGGCGGATGCCGCGCTCCTGCGCCGGGACGGCATCCCATTCTGGCTGGCCTCCGGCGCGAAACGGCCGCCGACCGATTTCGACGTCGTGGCGATCAGTCTGTCCGTGCAGCAGGAGGCCTTCCATCTGCCGGTCGCCTTGCAGGCATCGGGCTTGCGGCTGGATTTCGCCGGGCGCATGGCGGACGCGGCGCAACCGTTGATCGTGCTCGGCGGCCACGGCGCCGGTTCGGCGCCGTTCCTGCATGGCGACGCCGGCGACGAAGGTTCCGGCGGCCTCGTGGACGCCATCTGCCTCGGCGACGGCGTCGCCTGGCTGCAGGAATTCTTGCGGCGACGGCTTGCGGCCCGCAGCGCACCGGCCGCCAAGCGCGAGTTTCTGGCCGATCTGGCGCGGCAATTGCCGGGCACCTACGTGCCGGCGTTCTACCGCCATCGCCACGCCGGCGAGCAGCTGGTCGCCATCGAACCGCAGCTTCCCGACCTGCCCTTTCCGGCACGCCATCGCCAGGATCCGCTGGACGTCTGGCTGAAGGATTACGACGGCGCCTACGTGCCGTTTTCGGCGGAGGAACTCGAAGAAACGCTGCCGCTGGCCGTGGGCTGCGCCTATCGCTGCCGCTTCTGCCAGGCCGGCTGGCTGCGCGGGGAGCTGTCCGCCGCCGCCGAACGCGCGCTGGCCCAAGCCGCGCGACGCTGCAAGGCGCAGCTCGTCAACGCGGACCTGAATTTGCTGGCCTCGGACGCCTGCAGCGTGCCCGGTCTCGAAAAAATCCTGGACGCGCTTTGCCCGCTGTTCCGGCGCGCGTCCGTCAAAAGCCTGTCCGTGGCCAGCCTCGTCCGGCGGCCCGAGTCGTTCCGCTTGCTGCGCCGGCTCGCCAAGCACGAGTTCACCTTCGGCGTGGAAGGCATCAGCGCGCGGCTCCGGGCCTATCTGGGCAAGCCGGCCACGGCCGACGACCTGCTGCGCATCGCCAATGCCCTGGCCGGCGGCGGGCTCCGGCAACTGAAATTGTTTTTCATCGCCACCGGCCGGGAAGAAGAAAGCGATCTGGCCGAACTGGCGCGGCTGCTGAAAAGCCTCCGCGCCCAGACGCCGGGTTGCCGGCTCATCGCCAGCTTCATGCCGCTGTTCCATGCGCCGTTCACGCCCCTGCAATTCGCTGCCATCCGCGGGCCAACCCCCGAACTCGTCGCGGTCCTCGCCGCCGCCGTCCGGCAGGCCGGCGGCGAATTCCGCTGGAGCGCCTACCCCGACGAGATCGCCCTGATGAACCGCCTGTGCCGCGCGGGACGGCGCGCCACGCCGGCCCTCGTCCAATTTTCGCTCCGCCGCGGCATGCGCTACTATCGGCGGCTCGATCCGGCCTTGATCCGCGAAATGGAATGCGCCCTGCCGGCGGATCTCGGCGCGAAAACGCCGGACGACGTGCTGCCGTGGAGCGACGTCCAAGCCGCCGCGAGTTCGGCGACGCTCTGGCGGTCGTACCAGCAGGCCTGCCGGGAATGGGAAGCCGCGCCCGCCTCCGCAGCCGCCGGCAACCGGCCGGTCGCGCGCGGCGCGCCGGGCGCGGAAGCCCCGCCGCCCGCACCGGAACGATGGCATTTCTGGCTGCGGATTCCGCCGGAACAGGCCGCCCATCCGGACCACGTCGTCGTGCGCGGCTGGTTTCAAAATCAATTCGCCGGCTGGCCCGCCGGCGTGGCGGCCTACGACGGCGGTCCGCGGCTGCTGCGGCCGGCCGGCGCGCACGGCTGGGCGCTGGGTTCCGCCGAATTCAAGCCCGACACGCGGCGGCCTGCGCGCGGCCCGTTTCTCGATCCTGCGGATTTCGCCGCGCCGACGGAAGATGCGGCGTTCTTCGAACTCGCCTGGCCGACGCTCGCGCCGGCCCAGGCGCTCCTGGCGCGGTTCAAGCGCGACCGCATCAAATTCCAAACCGTGCGCCGCGGCGCGAGCCGCTGGCACGTCGTGGCGCGCGCCTTCCGCGGCCGCACCGGCATCGCGGCCTTGCGCGAAGACGAAACCCAAACCATCCTCTATTGCCAACGCCGCCCCGCGTTGCCGGATGACGATCCGGTTTTCCGCGTCCTGCCGGCTCCCGAAGTGCGCGCCGTGCTGATTCCGTCCGACGCGCCATGTCCCGCATGCCAAGGCGCGCAGCTGGTTTCGTTGAAAAGCGACGAGGGCGGAAAAACGCCCGTCTGCTTCGATTGCCTGACGAAATCCGGACGGACCTGAACGCTCAGAGCCCGCGCTTCACCGAGTCCGCCCCGTTCCACAGGACGATGCCCGTTTTGCCCTTCGTCATGGTCTTGAGATAGGTTTCCTTGGCCGCGACGACGAGTGCGGGCTGGACGCCGGAAACGTCCGTTTTGATCGTGAACAAAATCTTGCCGTCGTGCGTCACGTTGGCCGTGCGCGGATCGCGCGGATCCACGGCGATGATCACCTTGCGCCGAAGATGTTGCTTGTCCGAAAGGCTCATGTGGGAAGGTTAGCACGGTTTCCAAAAAGCAACGACTCTTTTCGTCGGCCGCGCTCGCTTTCGCCGTGCAACCTCGTGGAAATTCCCCGTGCGGCTAGGCGCCGGACCGCAAGCGGCGCCTAACCGCATGGGAAATTCCCCGCCTGCACCGAAAACATCCATTTTGCGGATTTCGACCGGGCTTCCAAGTCGCTTCCAATTGGACGGCAATTTATTATGACTTTCCATTTTATTTCCGGATTGCCCCGCGTCCGCTTTGTGGGACAATGCCCGCAATGAACGAGAAAAACGCTTTTCATGGGCATTTCGAAGGCATCCTGCGCTATTGGGAGCGCTGCCGCGACCGAGAGCGCGGGGGGCTGCATCACCTGATCGATTCCACCGGCACCGTCGTGCCCACGCCCGACCGCGTTCTGCTGATCCAAGCGCGCCAGCTCTACAACTACGCCGAAGGCATCCGCGCGGGGTTCGCCTTCTGCCGCGAACCCGCCGAGCACCTCTACGGCTTCATGACGTCGGTCCTGCGCACGGCCGGCGGCTGGTACGCGTCGCTCGTGGACGGACGGCTCTTTTCGCCCAACGGACTCGACACGTACGTGAATTTGTTCGTGGTGCTCGCGATGGCGCGCTACGCGCAGGCCACGGGCCGCGCCGACGCGCGCGCCGAGGCGTGGCGCCTGTTCCGGCTGATCGAAGACAAAACCATCGTCGGCGATCTGCGCGCGGATGGCGTGCTCGGCTGCTGGGGCGTCGGCGAACGCGGATTCGCGCCCATCGGCAAGTTCGCGGGCAACAACGTGCTCCACTATCTCGAAGCCGTCGTCTGCCTGCGCGACGCGGGCCTGGAAACGGAACTCGGCGACCGCGTCTTCGCCGTGCGCGATTTCTTTCTCGCCCGCATCCTGGACCCGCGGGAGATCGTCACGTTCGACGCCTTCCGCGACGGTTTCCGCGAACCCGACCGGCGGCCGGGCGCCTATGCCTCGCTCGCGCACGGCCTGGAATGGTTTGGATTCTTCCGCGAATGGCCCGGCGCCGAATTGCCCGGGGCCACCGAACGCGCCATTCTCGACCAGGCGCTCGCCAACGCCGTGCAGCCGAACGGCGCCTTCGTGGACCAGTTTTTCCTGACCGAGCGCCGCTGCGCCGGCGCCGCCAGTTTCTGGACGCAGTCGGAAGCCGTCAAGGCGTTCGGCCTCGCTGTGCGCCTGTTCGGCGAACCGTACGGCGACGCCTTCCGGCGCACGGCGGATTTCTATTTCGATAAATTCCTGGACGCCGACGGCGGCGTGTTCAGCGCCGTGGACCGCAACGGCGTGGCCCTTAGCCGCATGAAAGGCCATGCCTGGAAGGCGGACTACCACTCCCTGCGGATGTGCGTGGAGGGCAAGCTCCATGAGACCCCCTGACGGCGGCGGCCCTCCGCCC